>NZ_JBSGVS010000005.1:0-65023 GCF_053608565.1 Streptomyces sp. NPDC055025 | reverse complement strand
ATGGCCACCGCCGGCCTCCGCGTCACCGACATAGGACAGCGGGCCGGCGCGGGTCCCGTCACGCCGTGGCGGGCTGCGGCCTTTGGAGGCGGCGGACGGCGAACCGCCGGCGCTCGGCCACATGGCAGGTGAGCGCCTGGACTTCAGACTTCCTGCCGGGGAGTCAGCTCTCCGACGCGGCGAGGTGCCGTGCCGGGCGTGCCGATTGTGCCGGGCGTGCCGGGCGTGCCGGGTCCACGAAGACCGACCGGACAGGGGACAGGGCCTAGGAGCGGCGGTTCTGGAGCCGCTCGGGGCCCATACGGCTGGGGTCCAGGTCGTGGTAGCCGATCTTCTTCGGCGTGACCCGGATCTTGACGACCGTCGCCTCGGGGGCGACCTTGCCCGCCTCCTCCGGCAGGTCGTACTTCTCGGCGTGGTCCTTGAACGTCTGGACGAGGTCGGCTCCCTTGGTCTCCTCGATGACCGCAGTCCCGCGCACCTCCAGATACCGCATGGGGGTCTCGGGGTCGATCGCGATGATGTTGATGCGCGGGTCGGCGCGGAGGTTTTCCAGACGGCGGGCGCCGGGACCCGTGTGGGAGACGAGTTCGTCGCCCTCGATGACGACACCGGCGATGACGGAGTGCGGGCTGCCGTCGGGAAGCAGCGTGGTGATGACTCCGGTGACGCGCTTGCTGAGCAGGGCCACAACTTCTTCAGAGAACATGGCGGATCTCCTCGGGATGGCGACGCGCACGGCGTGCGCGAAGAAACGGGGTGCCCGCGCGATCAGGCGGGCAGGTCCTCACCGGCGGCCGTTCGCAGGCCTCGCCGGAGGACCGCCGCGACCGCGGGGATGTCGTCCGGACCCATGACGGCGGCGATGTAGCGGTCGGGCTTGACCAGGACGAAGCGGTCGCGCGCGGCGCCGAGGGCCTCCTCCAGGCCGCGATCGGCGTCCGCGACGGCGGCCCGCCGGCCCCCGGCCGACGGCAGCCGGTCGCCGAGGAGGACGTCCACGCGCCGTATGTCCAGCGCGCGGTCGGGCCAGTCTCCGGTGTCGAAGCGCGCCCAGGCCGCCTCCGTCACATCGACGCCCAGCAGGGCGTACGACTCACCCAACGCGTCGTCCAGGGGGCACGGACGCAGACTCGGCGGGACGAGGACCAGGGGCTGGGGCAGCTGGGTGCCGGTCAGCGGATGGTCCCCGACGACGAGCCCCGCCCGGTGCCGGGCGACGGGCCGGAACCTCATCCCGGTGAGATAGTCCCGCCCGGCCGGCACCCGCAGCAGCGCACGGACCGTCAGGTCCCGTACGAGGGCGCGGGCCCGCGAAGTGGTCATGACGACCTCGCCGAGCCGCTCGGAGTACCGCACCACCGCCGTGGCGTGCGGGCGCCGCTCCGCCTCGTACGTGTCGAGGAGGCTCGCCGCGGCGGTCCCGCGCCAGACCTGCTCGACCTTCCACACCAGGTTCGCGGCGTCCCGGATCCCCGAGTTCAGGCCCTGCCCGGCGAACGGCGGCATCATGTGCGCGGCGTCGCCCAGCAGCAGCACATGTCCCAGGCGCCAGCGGTCGGCGACGACCGCGTTGAAGGTGTAGGCGGTGCAGCGTTCGACCTGGTCCTCGTCGAGCGTCCGGTAGGGGGCGACGAGCCGGCGCAGCGTCTCGAACCCGGGAGTGGTCCCCTTCTCCCCCTCACCGGGGTGCAGGAGGAACTCGTAGCGGCAGCGTCCGCCCCGGCCGGGCACGATCACGGTGGGCCGGTCCGGCGTGCCCCGGTGCATGCCGTAGCGCTCGTCGTGCCGGTCCCCCGTCAGATCGGCCACCAGCCACACCTGCTGGTGGCTGGTCCCGGTCATCCCGATACCGCACAGCTCGCGGACGGAGGACCGGGCGCCGTCGCACGCCAGGAGCCAGGAGGCGTCGAGGAGTTCGGTGCCTTCGCCGCCGGTCGCCGCGAGTCCGGCGGTGACTCCGCCGCCGTCGGCCCGCTCCCGCACGGTGCGCAGTTCGGTGGCGAACCGGACGTCGGCCGACGGATGCGACTTCAGCTCGTCAAGGAGGATCTTCTCCAGCTCGGGCTGGGCGAACTGGTTCTTGAACGGGTGGCCGAGGCGGTACGGGCGCGGTCCCCGGGCGTGGAAGAGGGGGCGCCCGCGGCGGTCGTAGTAGCGGGTGCCCGTGCCGGGGACGACGATGTCGAGCACCCGCTGGGCGAGGCCGTCCGGCTGGAGGGCGCGCAGGGACTCGTCGTCCAGGCTGATGGCCTTGGCCTCGTCGCTGGTGGCGGCGTTGCGTTCGACCAGGACCACGGGCACGCCCCGGGCCACCAGGAGGTTGGCGGCGGTGAGGCCGACCGGACCGCCGCCGACGACGAGTACGGGCGCGGGCGCGGGGGCGGGGACGGGCGCCGGGACGGGGGCGGGCGCGGGTGCGCGGCGGGCCGCCGTCACGGGTTGACCACCGCCATCCAGATCGGATCGGTACGGCTCTGGAGCGCGGCGACCGCCTCGTGGGCCTGTGCCAGCGGGTAGCGGTGGGTGATGAGGTCCTCGGCGCGCAGGCTGCCGTGGCCGAGCAGGGCGAGGACCTCTTCGGCGTCGGTACGGGTACAGGCGCGGGTCCCCACGACGCGCCAGCAGTTCACCATGATCGCGGCGAGCGGCACCGTCAGCAGGGTCCTGTTGGCGCCCATGTGGACGAGTGTGCCGCCGGTGGCGAGCGAGGTCAGTGCCTGCACGGTCGCCGGCCCGTCCGGGATGTAGTCGACGACCGCGTCGGCTCCTTGGGGGGCGAGGGCGCGGATCGCCCGGGTCAGTCCGCGGTCGGCGGACCAGTTCCCCGGCAGCTCCTCCAGCGAGACGGTGTGCGTCTCGACGCCGTCCGCGAGGTGGCGCACGGCCGCGAGGCGTTCGGCGCTGCGGCCGACGAGGATCAGGCGGGCGACGCCGAAGTGGCGGGCGAGTCTGATGGTGGCGGTACCCATGGTGCCGGTGGCCGCGGTGACCACAAGGGTGGCCCCCAGGGGCAGATCGGCGCATTTCAGGGCGCGGACGGCGTTGGCCAGATCGTGGACCTTCGCTCCGACGTCGAAGGAGACGTGGTCGGGAAGCGGGTCGACCAGCCAGTGCGGCACGCGCAGATACTCCGCGAGGCCGCCGTCGTGGTAGCGGTCGTAGAGCGGCATGGGGACGTCGCCGAAGGCGGCGTGTCCGATCATGGCCTGCTGCGGGCACATCATGTCGCGGTCGGACCGGCAGTGGCCGCACGCGCGGCAGTTGAGGTTGGGGTGGACCCGGACGCGCGCGCCGGGGGCGACCGTGGTGACGTCGTCGCCGACGGCGGCGATGGTCCCCGCGGCCTCGTGCCCCAGGGTGGTGGGCAGGTGTCCGAAGGCGCCCTGGGCCAGCAGGGTCATCATGCCGGGGGCGAGTCCGGCGGAGGCGACCCGGACCAGGACGTCCGAGGGGCCCGGCCGCGGGACGGCTATCTTGCGCAGGTGCAGCGCGTCGGAACCCTGCTGGGCGCGCGCGGCGAGCATGGCGGTCATATGGGGCTCCTGGTCGAGGGGGTCAGGCGAACAGGTCTGTGAGGTCGCCGGGCGACAGGTACGCGGCGGTCCTGGTGGCCGGGGCGATCTGCGGCAGGTCACGGTCGGAGTGGAGGGCGAGATGGCGGCTCTCCCCGGCGGCGCACAGACTGGTGTGCGCGACGCCGAGCGGGACGCGCACGAAGTCGCCGGGGCCCAGCTCGACGGTCCCGCGCTGGCTGACGAGGGTGCGCCGGCCGCTGATCTGGTACTGGATCTCGTCCGCGTCGAGGGTGCGGCGGTAGATCCGCGGGGTGCCGGGCTGCTGCCGTACGGTGCCGAGCCGGAAGGTGTCGGAGCGGTAGAGCCAGGTCGTGCCGGGCGAGTCCGGGAGCGCGAGCACGCTCAGCCGCCGCTTGTCCCGGTGGACGTGGTCCAGGAGCCGCCGTTCGTCGACGGGCGCCACGGTGATGTCGTGGCCGGGGGTGCCCATGCACTGGGTGATCGCTTCGTTGCGGTCGCCGGGTTCCCAGCCGGGGAAGGGCGCCGGTGCGGCCTCGGACCGGCGCGAGGGGCCCGTCTCCTCGGTGACCGGGGCGGGCGAGTAGAACAGCAGATGGCTCTCGCGACGGCCGTAGTTGTCGTGGGCGACTCCCCGGGGGATGCGCGAGAACTCACCGGGGCGGTGCTCCACCACGCCGAGTTCGGTCATGAGGGTGCGCTCACCCGCGATCTGGTACGAGATCTCGTCGACATCGCAGTTGCGGTGGTAGAAGGGCTGGCGGTTGTCCATGGTCTGCCACTCGACCCGGACCTGGGCGCTCTCGTACACGCCGCGCGGCGGGGCGAACGGCACGGCCTCGTACTCCCGCGGGAAGTGCACGACGCTCAGCGGCTCGTGGTCGCGCCACAACTTCACCGGGAACGGGTTGGGGTGCGGAGGGGAGAGCAGCAGTCGTTCGTCGCGTTCGACATGCACGTCCGCCTGTTCGGCGAACACGGTCGTGAGTACTTCGGTGACGTTCGGCATGGCAGGTCCTAGCGGTTGTCGGAGCGGGAGGGGCGGACGCCGCCCGGCAGGTGCCGGTCGAGGAAGGCGTGGGTGCGCTGCCAGGCGGTACGGGCGCTGTCCTCGACGTACATGTGCGGCCGGGCGTCGCAGGCGAACGCGTGGCCGGCGCCCGGGTAGACATGGCTCTCGAAGTCGGCTCCGGCGGCGGTGAGCGCCCGGTCGACGGCGGTGACCTGGTCGGCGGGGATGGTGGGATCCGCCGAGCCGACGTGCAGCAGGACGGGGGCGTCGATCCGGTCGGCGCGGTCCACGACCGCGTGCGGTCCGGACGCGATGCCGGGGCCGTAGAACACGACGACGGCGCCGAGTCCGGTGATGCCGGTGGCGGCGGTGAAGGCGGCCCGGCCCCCGAAGCAGAAACCGTTGACGGCGGTCCGGCCGGCGGCGATGCCCTCCGCCGACTCCAGGTGATCGAGGACGGCCCGGATGTCGGTGACGATGTCGTCCGGTCCGATCGCCCCGATCAGGGGCATGGCCTCGGCGTGCCGCCGGTAGTCGAGCGTGCCGACACCGTTGCGGTGGAAGAGGTCGGGGGCCACGGCCAGAAAGCCCCGCGCGGCGTAGCGGCGCGTGATGTCCTGGATGTGCTCGTTGACCCCGAACGCCTCTTGGAGCACGATCACGGCCCGGTCCGCCGGGGCCGCCGGGCGGGCCGCGTACAGGCGCATGGGTCCGTCGGCGGTGGCCACGGTGAACCAGTCGTCGTTGCCAGGGGTGGCGCTGTTCCTGTCGGTCATGGTGCGGGGTCCTCACGGGAGACGGGCGGGTGGAAGGGTGTCGGCGGCTCGGCGCAGGAGGTAGTGCCAGCCGGCCTCCAGCTGGCTGTCGGGCCAGCACTCGGCGCGTTTGGCGCGGGCCTCGGTCCGGTCGGAGCGGACGCGGATCGTGCCCGCCGCCGCGGCCCGGATCTGCGTGGCGCAGGCGCGCTCCAGCAGGACGGCGTGCATCACGGCGGACGGGACGGTGCGGCCCGCGCCGACCAGGCCGTGCTTGGGGAGCAGCGCGGCGGGCGCGGTGCCCAGGTCGACGGCGAGCGCCTCGCCGAGCCGAGGGGTGCCGACGAGGGAGCCGGTGGCCCGGAAGCGGGGTACGTCCTCGCCGCCGAAGAGGGCGCCCTCGTGGGACAGCGGGAGCAGCGGGGTCCCGAGAGCGGCGAACGCGACGGCGGCCGGCGCGTGGGTGTGCACCGTGCAGACCAGGTCGGGGGACGCCGCGAGGAGTCCCAGGTGGATGTGGCACTCCTTGTGCGGGGTGCCGGTGCCGTGCAGGACCGTGGCGTCCCAGGAGACGAGCTGGAGGCGGTCCTCCCGCACCTCTTCCAGGCCCCAGCCCGGGGCCTTGATCCAGATGCCTCGTCCCCGCGGATCGCGTACGGCGGCATGGCCCCAGACCATGTCGCCCTGTCCGGCGGCGGCCAGGGCGTGGGAGGCCTCGACGGTGAGCCGCTGGGCCTGATCGGGTGTCATGGCCGGGGCAGGGCGTCGTAGTAGCGGGCGGCCCCGGGGTGCAGGGGCACGGGTGACCGGCCCATGGTCACGGGGTCCAGCGGATACGTGACGGGGCTGCGCTCGGGCGGCAGGTGGCGGTACTGCCCCTCGATCAGGTGCCGGGTCTCCCCCAGTACCCAGGCGATGGCGTAGGCGACGTCCTCGGGGAGGTCGTCCCTGGTGAGGACCAGGAAGTCGGAGAAGTCGAGGGTGCGGAAGCCGTCCTGGCCGGCGAACCAGCCGTCGTCGACGTACGCGTCGGGCCAGCCGAAGTCGGCCCGCAGTCCCTCCAGCACCTCGTCCTCGACGGCCAGGAAGGTGAACGCGCGGGCGATGTCCTGCCAGGCGGGCAGCATGACCGCTTCGTGGACGATGGCGTTGGCCCGGCCGTCCCTGGCGTGGTCGAGGGACTCGAAGGGCCGCTCGTCCTCCAGCAGCCGGCCTCCCCAGCCGGTCACGTCGACGCCCGAGCGGGTGAGGACTTCGTGCGCGGCGAGTCCGACGTGGTTGACACCGTCGTGGACGGATGTGGCCAGCCGCAGGACGGGCTTGTCGGCCCGCAGCTGGGCGAAGCTGGTGATCTCCAGGTCCTTGTGGACGGCGACGACCAGGCGGTCGCGCTGCGGGACCACGCCGAGGGCACGCAGACCGGGGTGGTGCTCGTCGGTGAAGACGCCCCGGCCGTCGAGGGCGGCGACGGCGAAAGCGGCCGGGGTGGTGAGCGCGACCTGCACCTCGCCGCGGCCGACGGCGTGGACGGCGTCGCTGAAGCCGCGGCTGTTCCAGGTGGCGATCCGGGTGTGCGGGCCGCAGCGGTCGGCGAGTTCCTGGGCGATCCAGCCGCAGACCCGGTGCAGGTTCGCGGTCCCCCAGTCACCGCGCAGATGGAGCGTGAGGGAGCGGCCGATACGGGGTTCGGCGGGGCGTGCTCGTCCGGGGTGAGTCGGATCCATCATTACCTCTGTCCTGAAAATGAGGAGGCATGTCCTGCTTGTCGGTCGCCATGGCAGGCGACGGCAGGAAGGCCGGGAGTCCATCGCGATTTTGACTCTACTACTAGACCTCTACCACTAGACCTATAATGGTAGACTCAACCACCTGGAAGTCACCACAGGACGGACGGAACAATCTGCACGGGCGACCGGGCCCCGGCCCGCGGTCGCATGAGCGGTCCTTCCGCGGCGGGGCGCGACCCGCACCCCGGCCGGAACACCGCGAAGTCCTTCACCGGGCGGCCGACGCCGACCGGACACCTCAGCCCCCGACCACTCCGCGGTCAGCCACCGAGCCGGCCACCGGTCACCCCTTGATCACCCCGCCGGCCACCGAGTCATGGTCGGCGACATGGCGCATCAGGGCGGCCTCGTCCCGCTGGTCGAGCGCGTCCACCATCGCCGCGTGCTGCCGGTAGCGGTCCAGGACGTACTCGTCGAGCGACAGGCCGGCACCGGGCCGGACGCCCACCGTATGACCCGCCACGAGATCGAGGAGATTCGTGTACAGCGACCGCAGGAGCGCGTTGGGCGCGACGGCCGCGACCCGTCTGTGCAGGTCCCAGTTGGCCCGTACGAACGTGTCCGCGTCGCCCGCCTCGGCGGCCTCGCGCATCTCCTTCAGAATGACGCGCAGGTCACGGACGTCCGCCGGGGAGGCGTGCCAGAGCGCGTCCTGCCACAGCAGCGGCTCCAGCGCACCGCGGATGCGCAGAGCCTCGGTCACGTCCGCCTCGGAGGCGTCCAGGGCCAGGACCGAGTTGCCGAGACGGACCATGGGGTTCTGCTCGGCGGCGAACAGGCCGCCGCCGGACCCCGGCCGGACGGTCACCACCCCGCGCACCAGCAGCAGCCGGAGCGCCTCGTTGAACGTGCCCACCGACACCCCGCACCGCACGCGCAGCTCGTCCTTGGTACCCAGCCGGGAGCCGCGTTCGACGCTCGCCGCGAGATGCGCCACGAACTCGGCGGCCCCCTCCGCCCGTGACTTCACGGGCGCCTGGCCCCACTCCGTCCGCCGCAGCGCCGGAGGATCGAGATATCCGCCCGCTCCCTGCGCCCGCCCGCTCCGCCCGTCCGTTCCGCCTCGCGCCGCCACAACCGCTCCCGCCCGCAGTCCACACAACCGTCCGTTCATTGTGGCGGACAGCGTCGCACCTCTTGACGCCCGGCAAAATCACCGGGCAGCATCACTATAATCATGATGATGAATGGAGTCCTGATGACCGTCGACCTCGGCGAGCAGGAGTCCCGCTCGGCACACGACGACCTCCTGGCCCGCGCCGTGGCCCTGCAACCCCTGCTGCGCGAGCACGCCGCCGCCGCCGAGGCGAACCGTCGGCTGCCGGACGAGGTGATCGACGCCATCGCCGAAGCGGGCCTGTTCAAACTCGCCACCCCGACGCGCTACGGCGGCCACCAGTCGTCCACGCGGACCATGCTGGACGTGTCGGCCGCGCTCGCCGAGGGCGACGGATCCGCCTCCTGGGTGGTCGCCCTCGTCAATGTGTGCAACTGGCTGACCAGCCTCTTCCCCACCAAGGCACAGGACGACGTGTTCGGCGCCGACCCGGACGCCCGGGTCACCGGCGTCCTCACCCCCACCTCCACGACCGTCCGGGTCGAGGGCGGCTGGCTGGTGTCGGGCCGCTGGTACTACAACTCCGGTTCCGCGCACTCCGGCTGGGCCGTCCTGGGCATCCCGGTGACCGACACCGACGGCACGGTGGTCGACCAGGGGCTGGCCCTCGTACCGCGTACGGACCTGTCCCTGGAGGACACCTGGTTCGTGGCGGGCATGAAGGGCACCGCGTCCAACTGCCTTGCCGGGGAGGACTTCTTCGTCCCCGAGTACCGCGTCATCTCGGTGCCTGCCGCGATCGGGGGCCACTACGCCACGGAGCACGAGGACGAGGTCCTCCCCCGCTCCGCGTTCGTGCCGATCCTGACGCTGGTACTCGCCGGCCCCCAACTGGGCCTGGCCCGAGCCGCGTTGAAGTACGTGACCGAGAAGGCCGGCCAGAAGCCCATCTCGTACACCTTCTACGAGACCCAGGCCGATTCGGTCGCCGTGCAGTTGCGGATCGCCGAGGCGGCGCTGCGGATCGACACCGCCGCCCTCCTCACCGAACGGGCCGCCGCCGACATCGACGAGGCGGCACGGCGCGACACCTACCCGGACTTCACCCGGCGGGCCCGCGTACGCGCGTACACCGGCTGGGCCATCCAGAACGTGCTGGAGGCGATCGACATCCTGCTGAACGTGCACGGCGCCGCCTCCTTCGCCGAGGCCAACCCCCTCCAGCGGATCTGGCGCGACGCCAACACCGCCGGCCGGCACGCCATGGCCGCCCCGGCCGTGGCCCTGGAGGTCTACGGCAAGGCCCTGCTCGGCGTCGACGAAACGATCACCCCCCTCGTCTGAGGATCCCCACCCCCGTGGCGAACAGGAGCATTACGTGCGCACCGCCAATCTCTCCGGCCGTCTCGTCCTCGTCACCGACGACGGCCTGGCCGTGGACGTCGAACAGGCCAGCGACGGCCGGTTCGGACCCGATCCGCAGGACATCTACCAGGACTGGTGGGACTTCCGCGGCTGGCAGATCATCGCCGACCTCCCGCGAGGGCGTCCCTTCACCCCCGAGGAGCTGGGCGCGCCCGCGCCGCGGCCCCGCCAGGTCTTCGCGGTCGGGCTCAACTACCGCGCCCACGCGGCCGAGTCCGGCTTCGAGGCCCCGAGCACGCTGCCGCCGGTCTTCCCCAAGTACGTCTCCAGCATCACCGGTCCCGTCACCGAGGTGGACCTCCCGCCGGACGGCCACACCGACTGGGAGGTGGAGCTGGTCGCCGTCATCGGCGAACGGGCCCATCACGTCTCGGAGGACGACGCGTGGCTGCACGTGGCCGGCCTCACCGCCGGACAGGACCTCTCCGAGCGCATCACCCAGCTGTCCGGCCCCGCGGCGCAGTTCGGCCTCGGCAAGTCCTTCCCCGGCTTCTCCCCGACCGGCCCCTTCCTGGTCACCCCGGACGCGATCGAAGATCCCGACAACCTCGCGCTCGGCTGTTCCCTGAACGGCGAGGAGGTCCAGAAGGGCCGCACCGACGACCTCATCTTCTCCGTCCCCGCGCTGATCGCCCGGCTGTCCGCGATCCTGCCACTGCTCCCCGGTGACGTCGTCTTCACCGGCACCCCCGCCGGCGTCGGCCTGGGCCGGAGTCCGCAGCGCTGGATCTCCGCCGGCGACACGCTGGTCAGCCGGATCGAAGGCATCGGGGAACTGCGCCAGACCTTCCGCGACCGTCCGAGTCTCTGAGCCCGGGAGTCCCCTATGTCCCTGCACCGTCTGTCCTCCGTCGTCATGGGCGTTCCCGATCCCGCCCGGACGATCTCCTACTACACCGAGTTCGGCCTCACCCCCGAGGACGGAGGCTGGCTGAGCACCCGCGACGGCGGACGCCAGCTCCATGTCGTCCACGCGCCCACCCGGCGCCTGGTGGAACTGTCCATCGGCGTGGACAGCCCCGACGACCTCGAACGGGCCGCCGCGCGGCTGACCCGGCTCGGCGTCCACGCCCACCGGGACGGCTCCGCCCTGACCGCGATCGAGAAGACCACCGGGCTGCGCGCCGTTCTGCGGGTCGAGCCACGGGTGAGCCAGCCGGAGACCGCAGCCACGCCCTACAACGGGCCCGGCCGCACCGAGCGCGTCGACGTGCGCGCGCCCGCTCTGCTGCGGGACGGGCGCATCCGGCCGCGCAAGCTGGGGCACGCCGTCCTGGGCACCACCGACTTCGCCGCGACCACCGGATTCTTCCGGGACGGGCTCGGACTGAAGGTCTCGGACCTGATGGGCGATTTCGGCGCCTTCCTGCGCTGCTCGACCGACCATCACAACGTCCTGGTGCTCTCCGCGCCCGTGTCCTTCCTGCACCACACGTCCTGGCAGGTCGACGACGTGGACGACGTCGGGCGGGGCGCGATGGCGATGCTGGAGGACCACCCCGAACGGCATGTGTGGGGGCTGGGCCGCCACCACGCCGGGTCGAACTTCTTCTGGTACCTGAAGGACCCGGCCGGCAACTTCTCCGAGTACTACTCCGACATGGACTGCGTGGTCGACGACCAGCTGTGGAAGCCGGAGGTGTTCGACGGCGCCAAGGGACTGTTCAGCTGGGGTCCGCCCCCGCCGCCCTCGTTCATCCGGCCGGACGACCTGGCGGGCCTGATGACGGGTTCCCACAGCGCGTAGATCCAGCGGCGCCGACGCCGACGCCTGCGTCCCCGAACGGGGGCGCGGGCGCGGTGGGTTGCCGAGCGGGGCGCCCGCACCGAACGAAGCGCCTGCGCCGAGCGGGGCGGTCGTGCCGAGCGGGGCGGTCGTCAGCCGATGCCCATGCGACGGACCTGGTCCGACAATTCGGCCGCGGCCTCCCGTACGGCCTTGACGTAGCGCGGGACCTCGCGGTCGGGGACGCGGTGCGAGAGCGCGGCGACGCTGAGCGCCGCCACCACCCGGTCCTGCTCCCCCATGACGGGCGCGCCGACCCCCAGGACGTCGGGGTCCAGCTCACCGCGGCCGACGGCGTACCCCTGTTCGCGGATCTCCGCGAGATAGGCGCGCAGACGGTCGGGGTCCGTGTGGGTCGCGTCGGTGTAGCGCGGCAGCGGAAGGGCCAGCAGCTCGTCGAGTTCCGCCTCCGGGGCCCAGGCGGTCAGGGCGAGCGCGGAGGCGCCGGCGTTGATCGACAGCACCTGGCCGCGTTCGTAGGACAGGCGCAGGGCCGAGCCCGTCTCCTCCCGTTCCAGGCAGACCACGGCCGCGCCGGAGCGCCGGGTGAGCAGGACGGACATACCGGTGCGCTCCACCAGTTCGCGCATCACGGGCCGGGCCAGGTCGGAGAGTCCGACGCTCTTGCGGGCCAGGCGGGCGAGATCGAGGACACGGGGGCCGAGCCGGAAGCCGGAGCCGTCGTTCTCCTCCAGGAATCCGTTGGAGGTGAGGCTCTGGAGATACCGGTAGGCGGTGGAGCGTGCGACGTCCAGACGCGCGGCGACCTCCGCGGCGGAGAGGTCGAGCCGGTCGTCGGTGAACATGAGCAGGATGTCCAGGGCCCGGTCCGCCGTGGAGTTGCGTCCGCGATACCCGTGGCCGCTACCTGTCTCACGCGGCTTGATTCCTGACATACAGGAAACGTACCAGGGGGCGCCTGGTGGGAACCCGGCCGGTTCCGTCGGCGCCCGTCGGCGTCGGCCGGCCTCCGCACCGGGTCGGCGCGGACTACCGCACCGGCTGGTAGGGGTTCCCCCCGTCGGCGAGCAGCCGGTCGGCCTCGGCATGGATCTCCGCCGCCGGGAGTCCGAAGTCGATCGACTTGCGGAACGGCTGGCGGACGTCCCGCTCGACGCGGAGATAGACCTCGTTGCGGTTCCCCTCCGGGTCGAAGAAGTAGATGCCGAAGGCGTTGCCGTGGGTCACCTCCTGCTGGACGTCGACGCCCTCCGCGGCGAACCGCGTGTGGAAGGCGCGCAGATCCTCCAGCGATTCCACCCGCCAGGAGATCTGGTGCTGCTGCTTGTCGCCGATCGCGGCGGTCCGGCCGCGCTGGAGGACGAACTCGTGGTGCTCCTCCTCGGGCCGGGCGCTGAAGAAGACGATCGCCAGAGCGTCGTCGGCGTCGGTGACCGTCAGCCCCAGCACCCTCTCGTAGAAGTCGCGCATCTTCTCCAGGTCGTACACCCAGAGCCCCGTGTGACCCAGCCCGGTGATCGCCACGATCCACCCCAGCCCTTCGCGTCTCGTTTTACAGGACACATATCCTGCAAATCGCTACTAGCGTACGATCGCCCCTGCGGTAGGTCAACGACGAAAGATGAGGTGCACCGTGCGACTCGCCACACTGCGTGTACGGGAACAGACCTTTGCGGCCCGCCTGGACGGGGATTCGTACGCCCTGCTCCCCCAGCCCGACGTGGGCACCCTGCTCTCCCTGGGTGCCGACCCCCGGCGGACGGCAGCCACCGGCCAGTGGGGGCGGGTGGCCGTGGAGGAGGCCAACTACGCGCCCCTCGTCCCCCATCCGAACAAGATCATCTGCCTGGGCCTGAACTACGCCTCCCACATCAAGGAGATGGGGCGCGACACCCCCAAGTACCCGACGCTCTTCGCGAAGTACGACGGCTCCCTGATCGGCGCCCGCGACGCGATCGTGCTGCCGCGGGTGAGCGACCGCGTCGACTGGGAGGCGGAGCTGGGCTTCGTGATCGGCCGGCCCGGCCGCCATGTGACGCGCGAGCGGGCCCTGGAGCACATCGCGGGCTACACGGTGGTCAACGACGTGACGGTCCGCGACTACCAGCGCCGCACACGCGAGTTCCTCGCGGGCAAGACGTTCGAGGCGACCACCCCGATCGGCCCGGAGCTGGTCACGGCCGACGAGTTCGGGGGCCGGGAGCCCGACCTGGAGATCAGCTGCGAGGTCGACGGCGTCGTGATGCAGCGATCCCGCACCTCCGACCTGCTCTTCGGGATCGCGGACATCGTGGCGTACGTCAGCGAGATCGTCACGCTCCTGCCGGGCGACGTGGTCTGCACCGGGACGCCGGGCGGCGTGGGGGACGGCCGCAGCCCCCAGGTCTACCTCCGGGAGGGACAGGTGCTCCGCACGGTCGTCGAAGGGCTGGGCGAGACACGCAACGAATGCGTCCAGGAGGAGCCGTACACCCTCGGCGGGCATCCGGGAAACTCTTGACCTGCGGCAGGGATGCGCTTCATAACCTCTAGTAGTAGAGTCAATTTCGAGGTGGTCGAAGGCGACCCACACGAGCGGCCCGTCGGCTCGCGGCCCGTACGGCCGCGCGGCTCCTCGTGGCGGTGGGCGCGGAACGCGCCCGGCCGCCGAGCGACGGGTGGGCGCGACGGCGCGGACGCCTCACTCCGGAGAACTCCCGCCGGGCACCTCCGGTCGGTCCTTTCCGCAGTACCCGCGCCCGGCGTACCCATCCAGCACCCGGAACGGAGAGCACACCATGATGGAACTCAGGAACATCGACGAGAGCTGCCCTTTCTTCACCCAGGTCGAGCAGGCGGACGACAGCCCCGTCACCGTCATCAACACCTTCGTCGCCCCCGAGGGGGGAATCGAGGCGTGTCTGGAGGCGTGGGCCAAGGAGTGCGAGGTGATGACGGCCCAGCCCGGCTTCATCTCGGCGCAGCTCTATCGCGGTGTCGGCGACAGCAGGGTCCTCACCAACGTCGCGGTGTGGGAGTCGGGGAGCGCGCTCAAAGCGGTCTTCGCCCGCAAGGACTTCGCGGACTCCCTGATCCTCCCGCCGGAGGGCTCGGTCGCCTACCCGGTCCTGTACCAGAAGATGGCCATGCCCGGCATCTGCGTCGCCTGACCAGGCACCCATGTGGTCTCTCGCGGGGCAGGAGGTACAGTCCGGTCATGCCGCACCCGGACCTCCCCACCGACCTCGCCCGCCTGGTGTGGACCCTGCACCGGACGCTGCTGCAGGCCACCCGGACCCCGGTCGGCGAACACGTGCGCCCCCCGGCGCAGGTGGAGCTGCTCCAGCTCGTGACCGACAGGCCCGGGGTCAGTGTCAGGGAGGCCGCGCGGATGCTCCGCATGCAGCCGAACAATGTGAGCACCCTGGTGACCCAGCTGGTGAAGGACGGGCTGCTGGAGCGGTCCCCCCATCCCGACGACCGGCGCCAGGCCCAGTTGCGGCCCACCCCCCGCATGCTCGCGGAGGGCCGGGAGGTCAACGCCGGCATCTACCGCAACGTCGAGGCCGCCCTGAGCACGCTCAGCCCCGCCGCCGTCGAACGGATCGCGGCGGCCCTGCCGGACCTGCACGATCTCGCCGAGGCCGCCCACCAGGCTCCCTGAGGGCCCGCGGCGGCCCTGACGGCTCGTAAGGACCCTGACGGTCCCTCGAACACACCGACACCACAGCACAACACTTCTTTCCCCACCATGCGGGGCAGGGTGTCCGACATGCACGTTTCGGCCGGCGGAAGCCGCGGGACACCTCCGTACTTCGGCGGTCCCGTTCCGCTTCCCCGGCCGGCTCACCGAACGACCCGGCGCTCCCTTATTCGACGCGCCGGGCACGCACCCAGGGAGTAACCATGTTTCCTCCAGAAGCCGCAGCTCTCCTCAGTACGAAGACTCCGGCCACCTTCACCACCCTGCTCCCCGACGGCAGTCCGCACTCCGTGGTCTCCGGAGTCGTGCTGGAGGGTGACCAGTTGGTGACGAACACGGCTCCGACCGCGAAGCGGCTGAACAACCTCCGGGCGGACCCCCGGGTCAACGTCCTGATCATCGACCCCGCCTCCCCCATGCGGTACGTGGAGGTACGGGGGACGGCGACCATCCACGAACTCCAGCAGGAGCAGAAGTCCCGCCTTCTCCAGGGGCACGCGCGGGAGGGCGGCACGTCCGCGCCCACCGACCAGGAGCAGGCGGCCGTCACCGTCCTCCAGATCCGTGTGACGCCGTCCAAGGTCACGTACCACAGCTTCGACCCGCGTCAGCTCGGTCCGACCGGGCGTCAGCGGCCGGGCGGGCGGGCGGCCGGCGGCGGCGCCCCGGCCGGTGACGAGGTCCCGGCCGGTGACGAGGTCCCGCGCACCGCCCCGGACGGCATCGTCCGGGAGGACGAGGCGGGCCGGTGGATCGAGTTCGAGCGCCCGGTGTCCCATGCGCCCGAGGCGGTCTGGGCCGCGCTCACCGAACCGGCCCGGCTGGTGCTGTGGCAGCACCCGGTCGAGTTCCTCCCCGAGCTGCGCGAGGGCGCCACGGTCTACGCCCATCTCAACCCGCAGGCCAAGGCGTTCGCCCTGGGTAAGGTGACTTCGGTCGAGCCCCCGCACGCCCTGGCCTTCCGGTGGACGACGACGCACCCGGCCCTGTCGCCGGACGTCACGCTCTCCTACGTCCTCACCGACGGCGTGCTCAAGGTCTCCTACGGCCCCTTCGGCAAGGAGGACGCCGTACTGCCGATGATGGCCTCCTTGCACATCCACCTGGACCACCTGGACCTGGCGATCACCACACCGGACGGCGAACTGCCCGCGCCCCCGTGGCCCGAGGTCAGCGTCGTGTCGAAGTCCGGCCGTATGCAGTCGACGATCGGCGAGTACGCGCAGGCCCACCCTGAACTCGGCGGCGGACCCGGCGGACCCGGCGGACCGGGCCGCCCCGGTGGACCCGGCCGTCCCTGACGCCCGTCCCTGACGCCTCGCCCGGACGGACCGTCATCTCGCCCGCCTGTCCCGCCCGGCCGCCGGGCGGGGCAGGCGGTGCCGGTGACAGAGCACCGGGCCCCGGGCCCGGCACCCCCACCTCCCGCACCCCCGGACCTCCGGCACGTCAAGGAGCGGCACGCCGATGGAGGAGACCAACTCGCGCATGGCGGGCTCGCGGCACGGCTCGTACCGGTCGGTGAGCGGCCTGGAGGCCATCGCGAAGGCCGCCGGCCGGAGTGAGACGGTACCGGCCGACTGGACCGTGCTGCTGCCGGTCAAGCCCTTCCACCGGGCCAAGTCCCGTCTGCGCTGTCCGGATCCGGGCGTCCGCGCGGCACTCGCCCGTGCCTTCTTCCGGGACACCCTCGACGCCGTCCTCGACGCCCCCGGGGTCGGCGCGGTCCTGGTGGTGACGAGCGACGGGGCAGCGGCGGCCGACGCGCGGGCGGCAGGGGCGGGAACCGTACCGGACCGGCTCTCCGCCGGGCTGAACGCGGCGATCAGCACCGCCGCGGCCGAGGTGCTCGCGGCGGGGGTGTGTGGCCCCGTGGCGGTGCTGACCGCCGATCTGCCCGCGCTGCGCGGCGCGGAGCTGGGCGACGTGCTGGCCGCCGCCGCCCGGCATCCACGGGCCTTCCTCGCCGATCAGGGGCGCCGGGGCACGACGCTGCTCGCCGCGCGGCGCGCGCAGGATCTCGCCCCGTCCTTCGAGGACGCCTCACGCGCGCGGCACCGGCGGAGCGGCGCGTACGAGCTGACCGATCCGGCGGCGCCCAGCGTCCGGCTGGACGTGGACACCCTCGACGACCTCAGGGCCGCCCACGCCCTCGGCACGGGCCGGCACACGCGCCCCCTGATCCCGGACGCACTCGCCGGGGGAGGCGCGGTCCGCGGAAGGACGCCTACTCCTCGGCCACGGCCGTGAGTGGTGTGGCCGCCGGTGTGCGGCGGGCGACCGGGGTGGGCCGCCGCAACTGCCGCCGCAACTGGACGACCAGGTCCTTCAGTCCCGGCCCGTCGACGGCGGCGCCGAACAGGTAGAAGTCCGGCCGAACGACCGCGGCGACATGACCGTGCTCGCGCATGTGGGGAAGGTAGCCGTCGGGTCCGTCGAGGTAGCCCTCGGGCGGGGCGCTGTCGGCATACAGCGGGAGGACGGTCGCACCGATGTCCGAGAGGAAGTCGCGGTCGGCGGCGTCCAGGGCGTCGAGCGGGGCGGATCCGTCGGTGAGGACCGTGAACCCGCCGCCGGTGTGGTCGTCCGACAGAGCGGTGCGGCCCTGGTGGGTGATCTCGTACTGCGGGGTGAGGTGGCCGACGTTCGGGGCGCGGGTGCCGTCGGGCGCCGACTGGAGGACACCGTCACCGAGGACGGGCGGCGGGGCGGCCGGGAGTGCGTGCCGCGGGTCGGCACCGGCAGCGATCATGCGGGTGTCACGCGCCGCGGCGGTGTCGTGATCGAGTACGCAGATGACCTGCCCCAGGGCCATCGACATGCCGATGGCGTGCTGGACGTGGTTGCTGCGCTCGGAGGTGTAGGTGTCCAGCAGCGAGGGGTCCGCCCGCTCCGTCAGGACCAGGTCCAGTTTCCAGGCCAGGTTGATCGCGTCACGCATCCCCGAGCACATGCCCTGTCCCGCGAACGGCGGCATCTGGTGGGCGGCGTCACCGGCGAGGATGAGCCGTCCGTCGCGCCAGCGGTCCACCCATCGGGCCTGGAAGGTGTAGACGGTGTGCCGCTCGATCGTGGTGTTCTCCGGTGTGCGTCCCCACGGCTCCAGCAGGCGCCATGTCGTCTCCCGGGTGTTGAGTTCCTCGACGCTCTCGTGCGGCAGTCGCAGAAACTCCCAACGGCGCCGGCCGGGACCGCCGGAGACGATCGTGGTGGGGCGCTCGGGGTCGCACAGCTGCCAGTTCATCGGAGACCACTCGGCCCGCTCGTGCGGAAGTGTGTCGACGATCAGCCAGTCGTAGAAGAAGCCGAGGTCGGTGATGGAGGTGTCCATCCGGTCGCGGACGAAGCTGTTGGCCCCGTCGGCGCCGATCACATAGCGGGCCCGTACCTCCCCCGCGCCGTCGTCCCCACCAGTGGTGAGCCGGACGGATTCCTCGTCGAGTCGCAGGTCGGTGACCTCGCAGCCACGGCGCACGGTGACCGTGGGCCGGCTCCCGGCGGCCTCGGCGAGGACGGCTTCCAGCTGGGGCTGGCCGAAGAAGCTGGCGGTGGGCCAGCCGGACGGACCGTCACCGGACCAGTCGATGCGCACCAGCGACTCACCGGCCGCGTTGCGCCACTCGTAGTGGTCGGGCACCGGGTCGGTGATCGCACGCACCTCCTCCCCCACTCCCGCGGCCTGGAATACGCGGCCGATCTCGTGGTCGAAGTGCACGGCCCGGGGCAAGTCGTAGGAACGCGGCCAGCGTTCGAGCGCGATGACGTCATGACCGGCCCGGCCGAGCAGCAGGGCCAGCATCTGCCCGACGGGACCGAAGCCGACGATCGCGACGTCGTGCACCTTCGAGGGACTTCTACTCACGGCTCTCCTCGACTCGCTGTGGGTCCGTCGTCCGGCGACCAGCGTCGGTGACGGCACCCTTGTCCGGTCATCAATATTTCATCATGATGATTAGCCTGATGCTGCATTCGCACGGGCCAGGGCGTCAAGATGTGTACGCGAAATGGTCATGATGAATACGATGAATCCGGCACGGGGACCTGAGCGGCGGGGGAACCGGGGTCACGGCCGGACCAGCCCCGACTGGTACGCGATGACGACCAGCCGGGCCCGGTCCCGGGCGTCCAGTTTCGCTATGGCGCGTTGGACATGGCTCTTCACCGTCAGGGGGCTCAGACAGAGGTCCGCGGCGATCTCGTCGTTGGACAGTCCGGCGGCGACGTGTGCCACGATCTCCCGTTCGCGTGAGGTGAGGGTGTCCAGGGCCGCGGCGGACGGCATCCGGCCGCGCACCGGGCGGGTCAGGAATTCACCGATCAGGGACCGGGTGGCGGCGGGCGACAGCAGCGCGTCCCCCGCCGCCACCGTACGGATGGCGTCCAGGAACTCGCCGGAGCCGATGTTCTTGCCGAGGAACCCGCTGGCACCCGCGCGCAGGGCCTGGGCGACGTACTCGTCGATCTCGAAGGTCGTGAGGATCAGGACCTTGGTGTCGCGCAGACCCTCGTCCCGGCAGATCTCGGCGGTCGCGGCGAGGCCGTTGACGCCGGGCATGCGGATGTCCATGACGATCACGTCCGGACGCGTGGCGCGTGCCGCGGCGACGGCTTCCTCGCCGTCGCCGGCGACCGCGACCACTTCCATGTCGTCGCAGGAATCGATGAGCAGCTGGAACGTCCCCCGGAGCAGAGCCTGGTCGTCCGCGAGCACTACCCGGATGGTCACGAGAGCACGTCCTTTCCATCGGATCCGCCGGGCCGGTTCCGGTTGTCGCTCTGGAGGGGCAGCTCCGTGGTCACTTCGAATCCGCCCTGCGGGCGACGGCCCGTGAAGAGCTCACCGCCGACCGACCGCACCCGTTCGCGCATCCCGATGAGGCCGTAACCCGCGGGCCGGGTGCCCGGGTCGCGGGACCGCCCATTGTCGGACACGGTGATCGTGAGACCCCGGCGGGAGTAGGCCAGCCGCACGGTGGCCTCGCCGGTTTCCGCGTGCTTGACGACATTGGTCAGCGCTTCCTGGACCACACGGTATGCAGTCAGATCGACGCCGGGAGACAGCGGCCGTACGACCCCCTGCGGCGAGACGGTGACGGCCAGGCCCGCCGCCTCGAACGCCGCGATGAGATCGGGGAGTTGGGCGAGGCCGGGAGCGGGTTCGAGCGGGGCGTCGGGGCGGTCGGTGCGGCGCAGCAGGCCGAGGGTCGCCCTGAGTTCGCGCAGGACGGAGGACGTGGTGTCGGTGAGATGGCCGAGCAGCTGCTGGGCCTGGCGGGGGTCGGTGGGCAGGAGATGCGCGGCGGCGCCGGCCTGGACATGGGCGAGCGCCATGTGGTGGGCGATGACATCGTGCAGATCTCGGGCGATCCGCATACGTTCCTCGCCGACACGCTGGCGCGCCTCTTCTTCGCGGGTGCGCTCGGCCAGTTCCGCACGGGCCTCCACGGCGCTCACATAGTCGCGCCGGTTGCGGACCGCGTCGCCGATGGCGCCGGCGAGCAGGACCCAGGGGACGAAGCCGAGCCGTTCGTGCCCCAGGATCCCTCCCGTACCGGACATCAGCGAGGTGATCAGCAGCAGGCCCACGGCGGTGACCGTGAAGACCTGGGCCGTACGGCGCTCGACCCGCTGGGGCAGCAGGTACACGGCGGCGAGCACCGGGGTCATCAGCAGCGGGCTGAACACGGAACCCATGACTCCCATGGCGATGGTGCACAGGGTGACCAGCACCACCACCGTCCGGGGGCGGGCCCGGTACCACGCCGGCATGCCGCACGCGGCCGCCATGAGCCCGAGGCCGGACGGACCCAAATCGTCGGTCATGGAGAGCCCGGCGATCGAGACACCGTACAGACCGGGGGCGAGAAGCCAGTCGCCCCCGGTCGGCAGGCGTCTGTCCGGATGGTGCCGGTCGGTGGTCATGCTGGACTCTTCCTTCTCGGTCCCGCCATCGTCCGCGATGGAGAGGCGGCCCTTCCCGTCGCGGAGGAGGGCCGCACGTGTCGCCACGTGCGGCCCTCCCGCTCGCGTACGGTCTCTCACCCTCAGACGTGAACCGCTTCGCGGCCCTGCTCGTCCAGGTGTCCCGGAAGGGCCTGGCCGGGCTGTCCCTGGCCCAGCGCCTCACCCTCCACATCCACGTTGGGCACGATCCTGGCCAGCCGGCGCGGCATCCACCACGCCGTGTCGCCCAGAAGGGCCAGGACGGCGGGAACGATGGTCATGCGAACGACGAACGCGTCGAAGAAGACGGCGGTGGACAGCCCCACACCCATCATCTTGATCAAGGATTCGCCGGATCCGACGAATCCGGCGAAGACGGCGATCATGATGACGGCCGCCGCGACGACGACGCGCGCGCTGTGCCGGAATCCGGTGACGATCGCCTGCCCGGGGCTCTCGCCGTGGATGTACGCCTCACGCATCCGGGTGACGAGGAAAACCTCGTAGTCCATGGCGAGTCCGAAGACCACGCCGATCAGGAAGATCGGCATCATGCTCATCACGGGACCGGTCTGTTCGACACCGACGAGGCCGGCCAGCCAGCCCCACTGGAAGATCGCGACGATCACTCCGAAGGACGCGGCCACGGAGAGCAGGAAGCCCAGGGCGGCCTTGAGCGGTACGAGGACGGACCGGAAGACGATCATCAGGAGCAGGAAGGCCAGGCTCACCACCACCGCCAGATACGGCACCAGCGCGTCGGTGAGTTTCTGCGACACATCGATGTTGACCGCGGTGGTGCCGGTGACGAGCATGGTCGCCCCGGTGTCGGCCTTGAGGCCGGCCCTCTCCTCACGGAGGGTCTGAACGAGATCCTTGGTCCCCTCTTCGCTGGGACCGGTGGAGGGGGTGGCACTGATGATCGCGGTGTCGCCGGACCTGTTGAACATGGCGGGCGAGACGGAGACGACACCGTCGGTCGCGGCCAGCTTCCTGGCGACCGCCGCCACCGCCGCCTTCGGGTCCCGCGCGCCCTTCGCGTCGACGACCACGGTCAGGGGACCGTTGAAGCCGGGCCCGAAGCCTTCCGCCAAGTCGTCATAGGCACGGCGCTGGGTGGTCGACGTGGGCTGCGCCTCGTCACCGGGCAGACCCAGCCGCAGGTCGAGGGTCGGCACCGCGAGTATCCCCAGACCCACGATGCTCAGCAGAAGTACCGGCAGGGGCCGGCCCACCACGAAACGGGCCCAGCGGGTGCCCATGTTGGGCTTGGTCGCGGGAGCACTGGGCTCGGTCGCGGGAGTCGGCTCCGGAGCTGTGCGGACCTTGCGGGAGAGGACGGCCTTCGGCGCGAAGCCCAGCACCGCGGGCACCAAGGTCACCGCGATCAGGACGGCGATGACCACCGTCGCGGCCGCCGCCAGGCCCATCTTCGTGAGCGTGGGAACGCCCACCACGGACAGTCCGGCGAGCGCGATGACCACGGTGAGACCCGCGAACACCACGGCGGAGCCGGCCGTTCCCGCGGCTCGGGCCGCCGCCTCCGCGGGGCTGTGGCCCGCGGCTCGTTCGGCGCTGTAGCGCGAGACGATGAACAAGGCGTAGTCGATGCCCACCGCCAGCCCCAGCATCAGGGCGAGGGTGGTGGTCGTCGTGGAGAGACCCACGGCGACGATCCCGGCCACACCGACACCGATGCTCAGCAGCGCCGTGAGCAGCGGCAGACCCGCCGCTACGAACGACCCGAAGGTGATGACCAGCACCACCGCGGCGATGGCCACGCCGATGATCTCGGTGGTCCCGCCGAACTCGGGCGCGACCCCCAGCGCGGAGCCGCCGATCTCGACGGTCAGACCCGCGTCACGTGCGTCGTCGGCCGCGTCGGTGAGGGTCTTCTTCGTGGCGTCGGTGAGATCCTCGGCCTTCTCGGCGTACGAAATGCTGGAGTACGCCGTCGAGTTGTCCTTGCTCACCGCGTGGGCGTCGAACGGGTCAAGGGCGGTCGCGACCTGCCCGCCCTCGGCCACTGCGGTGACGGCCTCGCCGATGGCCTCCCTGTACCGCGTCGCGGTGATCTTCTGACCGTCCGGCGCGACGAAGACGAGGCGGGCGTCCGCGCCCTCGGAGTTGCCCGAGGGGAAGCGCTGGTCCAACAGGTCGAATGCGTTCTGCGACTCCGTGCCCGGCATCGCGAAGCCGTCGTCGGGCGCCGCGGGGGCCTTGACCGCGGCGAAGGCGGTGGCGGCGAGGATCGCCACCCACATCAGGGCGACCCATCGCCGTTTCCGGAACGCCAGGTGACCCAGTCGGTAGAGGAAGGTAGCCACGGAAGAAGCTCTCCTGTCAGTATTTCGAGACGACAGGGCGATGCCCCGTCGGGGCTGACCCGCCGGTACTACGACCGGCCCCTGCCAATGCCCCGATTGTTCGTCTCCCGACAGGTCATCGTCGTCGTCCGCCGACAGGCTCTGCGCTGTACTGCGGCGGCAGTAGGAAGTCGCGGCAGACATGGTCCGCAGGTAGGGGAAGCCCAGGCGGGAGCGCCGGTCCCGCCCCTGCGGGACCGGGCTGCTCAGTGGCTGCCTTCACCGTGCCCAGTGGCAGCCTTCGCACTGTGCTCAGTGGTCGCCTTCACCACCTGGACGGCGAGCGGCCGGTCGTCAGGCCGCGCTCGATGGGGCGCTCATCGCCGCCGTCAGGAACGTGATCACCCAGCGCCGGGCCGCCTCGCCCGCCACCGGGGTCGGGCAGGCCGGGGAGGGCCGGTTGTAGACCTCGACGCGGTCCACGGCCGTCACGGCGAAAATCCCCCGCATCCGGAACAACAGCTCCTCCGGGGCGAGGCCGGGCAGTGCGCGCGCGAAGGCCGCCAGGTAGCGCTCGCGGACCGTGTCCTCGGCCGGGCCGGTCCAGCTGCGCGCCTCCTCGGCCGGGTCGCTGAGGATCGTCACGAGCAGCCGGGACGTGCGGGCGCCGCCCTCGTCGCCGGCCGGCATCCCGTCGAACAGCGGCCCCGCGAACGCTTCCACCAGTTCGGTGACCGCCGGGTCCGGGGTCCGGGCGAGCAGTTTGTCGAGCCCGGCGCGCTGGGCGGCGGTGATGGGCTCGGTCACGCGGCGGGCGACCGCGGCCAGGAGTTCCGCCTTCGAGCCGAAGTGGTATCCGACGGCGGCCAGATTCGCTCCGGCGAGGTCGGTGATCGCGCGGATCGAGGTACCGCGGTATCCGCGCTCGGCGAAGAGGTGTTCGGCCGCGTCGAGGATCTTGGTGCGGGTGTCGGTTGGCGCCATGTGCATACTATACAGACGTTCGAATCAAACGAACGTATGACTGAACCGAACAGACGATCGAACAGACGATAGAGGGTTGTCATGAAATTGCTTGTGTACGGCGCCGGGGTTCTCGGCAGCCTGTTCTCCGTCCGCATGCACGAGGCCGGGCACGACATCTCGCTCCTCGCCCGGGGCGAGCGGCTGGCCGCCCTGCGCCGGCACGGCGGCGTGCGGCTCGCCGAGGAGAACAGCCCGGCCGTCAGGCGGGTACCGGTACCGGTGGTCGAGCACCCGGCCGGCGGCTACGACCTGATCGCCGTCTTCGTCCGCACCCATCAGATGGACGCGGTGCTGGAGTCACTCGCCGGTTCCGAGGGCGACGTGCTGTTCCTGCTCAGCTGGGCGGCCGGCGCGGAGCCGCTGGGCGCGGTGATCGGCCACGAGCGGGTGCTGCTCGGCTTCCCCGCGGCCGGCGGCACGATGGACGGCGACGTGGTCCGCCACCGCGCGGCCAACTTCCTGGCCCGCCGGGTCGCGATGCCGATCGGCGAACCGGACGGCCGTACCACCCCGCGACTGGAACGGATCGTGGAGGCGTTCCGTACCACCGGGATCAACGCCAGGCCCGAGCCGCGGATGGATGCCTGGCTCAAGACGCACGCCGCGTTCACGGTGCCACTCGGGCAAGCGGTGCGGGCGGCGGGCGGCCCGGCAGCGCTGGCCGACGATCCGGACGCGGTCCGCGGCATGCTCCATCTCATGCGGCAGAACCTGGCCGCCATGCCGACGCCACCGGTCCCGCGCGGATTCGCCGCGTTGCGGACTCTGCCGGAAGGGCTGCTCGTACCCCTGCTGCGGCGCTTCCTGCGGAGCTCGACGGCCGCACACAGCGGACTCAGCAACACCTCACCCGCGGAGTCGGCCGAACTCGACCGGCTGGCCGAACAGATGCGTGTCTACGCGAAGGTCCGGTAGGCGACACCTCTCACACCGCACCGGCGATCAACCCGGACCCTCGCGACCACACCGACGACACGACCGTCAAGCGATCCAGCACTCGTACGAGACGCAGCCCGAGACTCCCGTCGCCGACTGACCGCTTCCCAGCTGACGATCAGCAGCCGCACCTGCCGTGCTGTCAGGCCCACCGGCGGTTCAGGCGCCCAAGTGGATGTGCGCGGCCCACAGCGAGGGCAGCCGGGGGGCGGCGCGGCGCAGTTCGGACACGGCGGTGTGCAGGGCCCGCGCCGGATCGGGCGAACGGCCGCCGGGGGAACCGGTGGTGGTGCTCGCCAGGGACAGGTTGCCGTAGAACGTGGCGGCCAGTCCTGCGGCCGAGAGGTCCTGGACCTCCCACAGGGTGCCGATGACATGGGGGAATCCGGCGAGATGGAAAGCGGCGGCGAGATGGACGGCCTCGTCGAGGAGGTCGGCCGCCCGGGTGGTGGCGGTGGTACAGGCCGACAGATAGGCCAGGAAAGCCCGGTCCAGGTCGATGGCCGTGAGGTCCGCCACGGTGAGTGGTGCGGTCGCGTGGTCGGCCAGCAACAGGGCGCTGCGGGACGGGTCGGTGTGGTCGGTGGTGGCGTGGCAGGCGAAGTGGGTCACGGCCCGTCCTGGCAGGTCGGCGAGCACGGCCGCGCGCCGCGGAGCGGGGACGCCGGCCTTCTCCGCGTTTTCGCCGGTCGCGTAGAAGGCCGCTTCGGGCAGATGCCGGCGCACGGCGTCGGTCTCGGTGACCGCGTGGCGCAGGTCGCGCAGTTCCCGGGGACCCGGGGTTACGGGCATGGACACGATCAGCGCCGGGTGGGTTGAGCGGGGGCCGCTCCTGCTGCGGGCGTGGCGTAACGCCCGGATGGTGGGGACGTAGGAGGACACGGCGTGGTCCAGGAGGCTCGGCCCGCCCGGTACGCCTGCGGCGTGCAGGGGCAGCATGCCGAGCAGTCCGCCGGGCGCCCACCACACACGGGGCAGAGGGCTGCCGGAAGGGGGCGGGGAGTGCAGGCCCAGTGCCTTCAGGACGGGGAGGACGGCGTCGGTCCACAGCTCGGCCAGGGTCTGGCGAAGCCGGTCCTGGGCAGCCAGCCGCCTCGCGCCGGAGACCTTCCGGTCGGAGGTGGTGCGCAGGTCTCGGTGGAAGGCGTCCACCGACCGGGCGGTCCTTCCCGGTGTCAGGGCGGGCAGCTCGACGGCGGTGACGCCCTCGGTGGTGAGCAGCAGCGCGTGGCTGCCGAACGTACTGAGGTTGAACGTCACGACCGGGCCCTGACCGGCCTGGGCCGACAGTTCCTCGGGTGCGAGCGGTGCCGCGAAGCCGTCCAGGTCGGGCAGCTCCCGGATCTCCCCGAGGACGGCGTCGAGTTCCTTCGCCCAGCGCTGCCGCCGGCCCGACGCGGGTACGGGATCGCCCTCGGTGACCGGCGCGGGCTGCGAAGGGCGGTCGAGCAGGTCGCGCAGGCGGACGAAACGGTCGGCCAGTTCAGAGGCGTGTGCGCGGACGTCGGCCAGGCTGCCGCGGATGTCCAAGGCCTGGCCGAGCAGCACCGACCGGCCCGACTCCAGAACTGCCAGGGCACGTTCGGGCCGTTCGGCGGCGGGCAGTGACGGGTCGGCCAGGACCAGGGCGGCGGCGTCGCCGGCCAGACCCGGCACATCGCTCAGGGCGTGCTGCCGGTCGTCGCGCTCCAGGTGCCGGGGGACGGTCAGTTGCAGAAGGGGCACGGCGGCCTCCAGGGCGCGTCGGGCCCTGGGCAGGTCCGTGTCGCGCAGCAGGGAGGCGAGGGCGCGGGCGGCGCGGATGCGCAGGGTGGGGGCCGCCCCGGCGGTGCCGGCCGCTTCTTCCCACGAGGCGGCCGCGTCGTCGCGGTCCTCGGGGTCGTGGGTGCGGTCGTGGCGCAGGCGCAGCGCGTTGCCGAGGACGGAGAGATAGCCCCCGCGCGCGGGTGCGTGCCGTCCGGTCGCCGCCACGGCGGACCGTGCGGCCGTCACCGCCCGGTCGAGGGCGGCCAGGTCGGCTTCGAAGCCTGGGCCGGAGCGGGAGCCGGAACGGGGATCGGAATCGGAATCGGGGTCGGAACGGGGATCGGGATCGGGATTGGGATCGGGATCGGCGGGAGGCAGCGAGGTACGCGCGCGGAAGGGGGTGAGCAGGATCCCGGCGAGGTTGTTGGCGTGCATCGCGTGGTCCGGGTGGTTCTCCGGCGTCGCCGCGAAGGCTGCCTCGGCGGCCTCCACCGCGTCCTGCCAGTCCCCGCGTTCCCCCAGGCCGGCGAAGCGGGAGCGCAACAGGATGGCCAGGTTGTCGAGGCGGCCGGGGCGTTGCGGGTGGTCGGCCGGGGTGGCGTCGCACACCGTGCGCAGGATCGTGATCCCCTCGTCGATCGCGGCCCGGTCGCGGGTGCGTTCGTAGTGTGACCACAGGACGACCGCCAGGTCGGACTGGGCCACCAGGCGCAGGGGGTTCTCCGGCAGGAGCAGGTCGACGACCGTACGGTGGGCGCTGATCGCGTCCGTGAGGTCGCCCAGTGCCCCGGAGTGCTTGTACTGGGTGTGCAGGGCGATGGCGAGCGTGCTCAGGAGGGCGGACCGCTTGGGGTGGCCGGCCGGCATATGGGGGCGGGCCGTGGTCAGGACGTCGATGGCCTCGTCGAGGTCCGCCGGGGCACCGAGGAGCTGGTGGCGGGCGTGCAGGGCCTTGCCGAGCTGGGTCGCCCGCTCGGCGCGGACGGCTCCGTCCAGGGGGGCGTGGGCCAGAGCGGTGCGCGCGTGGGCGACGGCGGCCTCCACATCGCGGGCGTCGCCGGAGCGCTGGTGGCGGGAGAGCAGGGCCAGGGAGAGGTTGGCGTGCGTGACGGAGCCGGCCGGATCGGGCCCGGTCAGGGGGGCGGCGACATTCTCCAGGCGGGCGGCGACGTTCTCCAGGCGGGTGATCGCCCTGTCCAGGCGGGCGGCGACGTTCTCCAGGCGGGCGATCGCCCTGTCCAGGTCGCCGGGATCGCCCGTGAGCGAGTGCCGGGCCCACAGCACAGCCCCCAGGTTGGCCGACGCGGTGGTCGCGATCACGTCGTCCCCGCCCACCGCTTCCAGGCAGCGTACGGCGTCGTCCAGGTCGGCCGGGTCGCCGTGGCGCTGGTGGCGGGCGAGGAGCGCGCCGCCCAGGGAGACCAGCACGGAGCGCTCGTCGTCTCCCCGCACGGGCGGCGACTCCACCCGATGCGCGATCGCCGGCTCACCGTCTCCCCGCGCGGGCAGCGGGGGCCGTGCCCGCTGAAGCAGGTCGAGGGCTCCGCTGAGGTCGAGGGCGTCGCCCTGCGACTCGTAACGCTGCCACAGCAGTGTGCCCAGCCTGCCGACATGGGGCGAGGTGGCGCGCTCCGGCTCGGGGACGAGGTCGACGGCCGCGGTGTGCGCGTCGATCGCGGTCCGCAGGTCGCCCGGGTCGCCGGTGCGTTGGTGGGCGAGGCGGGTCAGGACGGCCAGATTCCCGGACCGGTCGCGGGCGTTGGGGTCCTCGGCGGGGGTGTCCGCCACGCACTGCCGCGCGACGTCGATGGCCTCGCGCAGATGGTCGTCCGTCGGTTCGCGCTCATACCGCGTGACGAGGACGGAGGTGAGATTGTGTCCCTGGTTCGCGCGCACGGCACGGTGCTCGGCGTCGTCGGGGGTGCCGTCCACCGCGGAACGTCCCGCGCGTACGGCCGCCTCCAGGTCCCGCGCGTCCCGGGTCGCCGCGTACCGGCGCGAGAGGGCCAGGCCCAGGTTCGACAGGTAGCCGGGCCGTTCGGGGGCGTTCTCGGGCAGGGCCGCCAGCTGGGTCTCCAGGACCGTGACCACCGCGTCGAGTTCCGCGGAGCCGGGCGTGGCCCGCCCCCAGAGCCGGGCCGTGAACTCGTCCAGCACGGCCGCGGCCGGCCGGAACGAGACGGCGAGCGCCGCCGCGCGGCGGGCGAGCCCGGCCCACCGCGGGTGGGCGACGGGAAGCGCGTCCAGAAGGCGTACGGCGAACCGGACCACGGCCACCGCCGTCTCCTCGTCCTCCGCCCGCATGCCGAGGGCGGCGGGCACCATCCGCTCGGCGAGCGTGGGCCGCAGTTCGGCCGGCACGGTCTCGTATCCCAGCGCCAGGACGGGCTCCAGCAGGTCCAGCGCCACTTCCCGGTCCCGCTCTCCCTTCCCGGCGGCGGCGAGCGCGAGGTGGCGCGTGTAGAAGAACCACCCCAGCACATGCCGGGCCGGCACGTCGGACTCGTCCCCGTGCAGCGCCTCCGTCAGTGCCTGGGCCTCGGCGAGCGCCTCGTCGGCCAGGGCCAGGGTGAAATCCTGGCTGCGCGCGATGCGCCCGATCCGCTCCTGAACGACCCTCCGCAGATCCCCCCGCCGATCCATCAGCCCACCCCCCGCACCGCGGCCCCGCACGGTGACAGCCGCCCGTCAAAAGCCGTTCCCGTCCCGACAGTAACGATGGTGCCAGGCGGGGGACACCCGTGCGCGGGGATGCGATGGTGAGCCGATGCAGCCTCCGTCCTCCGTGCAGCAACTGACCTTCCTGGTCCTCCTGGTGCTGCCGGGCATCTCATACCAGTACCTGCGCGAGCGATGGCGCGGCCCGGTCCCCGGCGAGTCCCAGTTCGGTGAGCGGGTGCTGCGCGCCATCACCGCGAGTGTCGCCCTCAACGCCGTCTACGCCGCGGCCATCGGCCCCCAGCTCCTGGACACCTTCCGCACGGGAAAGGGCCTTCAGTACACGGCCCTCGCCGCGCACCCCAGAGCGGTCGGCCTGTGGTCGCTGGCGCTTTTCCTGGCCGTCCCGGCCGCCGCGGCGGCGTCCGTCTCCTGGTGGCAGCGACGCCGGGCCGTGGCCGTCTACCGCTCCGCGCCGACCGCCTGGGACCACCTCTTCGGCGCCGCCGACAACGGCGCCCCCTGCTTCATACGTGCCAGGCTCAAGGACGGTACGTGGGTGGGCGGCTGGTACGGCACGCGCTCGTACGCCTCGGGCTATCCCCACGGCGCGGACCTCTTCCTGGAGTGGGCGTACGAGATGCGTTCCGACGGCAGCATCGGCGCGCCGGTGACGGGAACCGCCGGGCTGTATCTACGCGTTGAGAACATCGACGTGCTTGAGCTGGTGCGCGCACCCGTACCTGCCGGCGGTCCGGACGACGAAGGGACATCCACGCATGCCCGAGGAGCAGATGCCCGAGGAACAGCCGAATGACGAGCCGCTGACCCCGATGGAACAGGCCTGGCTGGAGTCCCCCGACGAGGAGCGCGGCTTTCAGCCGACCGGCGAATCGCCGCAGAGCCCGCCGTCCTCACCGGCCGGGCGCGCCAGCGCCTCGCCGGGGCCGGAGCGCACCCCCGAACCGGCGGACGGCGACGGTTCCTGACCTCGACTCCGGCCGAAGGATGACCCCCAGATCAGCGAGGTGGTCGGTGAGGTGGTCGGTGAGGACGAGGGGTGGAAGGGCCGGCTCGTCCGGCCGTGCGCCCCGTACGTCACCGCCCGGTGGAGGCCCGGCAGCCCAGCCCGGCCGGGCCACTTCGGACGCGCGCGCCGGGGCCTGTACTCGACAGTGACCGCGATAGCCGGGCGCGGGGCGGGGCTGCGGGGGCGCGCGGCCGCGGGGCGCCGTACGAGAGGGCTCGTACCGGAGGCAGTGGCGGCTCGCGCCACGCCATCGCCGAACCGTGGCCGGGCCACGGCCCGGCCGGTGGCACCGTGGCTCTCACCGTATGTCAGGTGCCCGCAGTACTGATGGCCTGTCAGATGGCTGCCGCTCCAGGGCCGTTGCCGGTATCAGTCGGTGGTCTCAATCGGTGGTCTCAGTCGGTGGTCTCAGTCGGTGGTGGGGGCCGGTGGACCCGTCGTGGGGCCGCCGTCCTCGGTGCGGCCGGTGCGTTCGAGGAGGAAGGCCAACGCGTTGAGGGCGTGAGGGTCGCCCTGATCGAGGGCCTGGCGCAGAAGCCGTTCGGCGGATTCCAGGTCCCCCCGTTCCATTGCCAGGCCGGCGAGCTGGGTCAGGGCCGGTGCGTGGCCCTTGTCCACGGCCTGGGCCCACCACTGGGCGGCCTTCCCGGTGCGGCCCTGATCATGGGCGATGCCGCCCATGTTGGTGGCGGCCACACCGTCCGGATCCCCCGCCGTGATCGCCGCGCGGAACCAGCGTTCCGCCAGGGCGGTGTCCCCGTGCTCATAGGCGAAAGCGCCCAGGCTGACCATGGAGGCCACGGCGCCCTGTTCCGCCGCGCGGGTCCACCAGGGAACGGCGTCGTCGGGCCGGCCCTGGTCGCGCAGCAGGTTGCCGAGGTTGTTGGCACCGCTGGCCGTGGGGTCGCCGGCGTCGATCGCCTTGCGGTACCAGTGCTCGGCGCCGGTCTCGTCACCCCAGCCGCGCAGCAGGACGCCCAGGTCGGAACATGACGGACCGTCCCCGGACCGGGCCCTGTGGCACAGCTCCGTCCACTGCGCGTCCCTGGCGCGCAGGTTGTTCAGGGCCTCCGCGCGTGGGAAGGGGTGGGCGGGGGCCATGCCGCCTACGCCGGCCGCGTCCAGGAGGTGCCGCACGGCCTGATAGTCCGCCACGCCGATGCCGAGCCGGTACTCGGCCATGGCGAACAGCTCCGTCCCGGCACCGACGAGTATGGCCCTTTTGCACAGGGTCACCGCCAGCGCCTCGTCGCCCTGGACGAAGGCCCGGAGCGCGCAGGCCGCGCGCTGGAGTGCGGTCATCGACGCCGGACCGTCCGTGTCGTCCGCATACTCGCCGGGCAGCGGCGGAATCCCCTCCCCGCCGGTCCGCCCACTCTCGCGCGCCCCGGGCTCGGGGGCGCCGGACCGCTCCGTACCGCCGGTGCCCTTGTCGCCGCGTTCCCGCCGTCTGCCGAACCACCGCATGCCCTCGGCCTCCCCATTCCCGGCGGCCATGGCACCCGACACGCCCCGGCCGCACACCCCAAGCCAGCATCGCACCGCGCCCGGCGCGTGAGTAGACGTCCACCGGGCGCGCACGGACCCGACCGATACGGCGCAGCCGCCCCGACGAGCCGGAACAGGTCGCCCCGTCCCGTGACCGTGGAAGGCGCCCGGTCACGGGACAACTCGACCGGGACGCCCGTCCGCAGCAACCGCAACACGCGGTTGACGGCTTCGTCGTTGATGGCTTCGTCGCGGACCCGGTGGAACTCCCGGCCGACGACGTCAACCGCGCCAGAGCTCCGACGAACCGTCCCCAACTCCCCAACTCCGCCTGACTGACCGCACGGTGGCCTCGGCAGCATCCGGCAGATCCCGTAGTCGACGGCGGCTGACGACCGCTGATGGAGTGTTGAGCCTTCGCCCGCGGCGTTCATGTTCGCTCTCGGATTTTCGTGAAGGCCGACGGGCGCTCAGGGCAACCATCCGGGTCGCTCGGGGGTCGCATGGGGTGTCCTGAACCTGTACTCCGAGGACCATGGGGGTAACCGTACGATGTCGATACGTACCTGGCGCCGATGGGCGGCCACTCTGACCGCGGCGGCGGTCACCCTGCTCGGAGGGGCTCTGGCCACCGGCCCGGCACACGCGGACGGCGGGTCCGCGCCGTATCTGTTCGCTGCCCCCGCGGTCGGGCTCGCGGTGCCGGACGATGGCGAGGGCCAGGTCAGCTGGGGGCTGGACTCGAACGGCAGCACCCTCCAAGACGTCCGCGTCACCGTCGACATCACCGGCATCAGCTCCTTTACCAGCACCTCGAACGACTTCTGCGTCAACGGGCTGTGCGCCTTCGACCGCGGTGACGTCGACGAGAACGGAACCGGCGGCATCGTCGACATCAAGGCCAAGCCGGAGGCCGCGCTCGGGACCAGCGGCACGGCCGTCATCACCGGTACCGCTTCCGGCAAGGCGCTCGCCCCCTTCACCGTCAAGGTCACCGTCGGCGCGGTCGGCCTGGTCGTCAACTCCATCAAGCAGATCGACGACGCCAAGCCCGGCAGCACCCTGACCGCGCCGATCACCGTGGCCAACACCGGCTCGCTGACCGCCGCGACCACGGACTACCGGTTCGCGATCTCCCGGGGCCTCTCCTTCGCGACACACTTCCCGAACTGCGACTACGACACCGACGAAAACACCGGCAGATGGGAGCAGACGATCGCGACGTGCCACTTCACCACCCCGATCGAACCCGGCAAGAAGTACAAGCTGTCCACCGCGCTGAAGCTCAAGGTGAAGAAGTCCGCGCTCTACGAATTCCTCAGCTACGCCCCGACAGCCACCTCCACCACCGTGCCGGTGACGCCCAGGATCGCGAGCGCCGCCGACCTGTCGCTCGTGCCCGACGGCAGCGCGCCGCCGGCCGCCAGCGCGCCCCAGCACTCCCAGTGGGCCATCCACGCGGCCAACACCGCTGACCTCGCCGTCACCGGTGACACCGCCACTGCCGAGCCCGGCGCCACGGCCACGCTGACCGCCACGGTCGGCAACCTGGGTCCGGCCTCGGTCGACCGCTCCACGTACGACGACAACCTCGGCCTGCTGGTCGGCATCCCCAGGGGCACCACCACGACGCGGGTGCCCGCCGCGTGCGACCCGTGGACCGAAGGCGGCAGCGGCGAGCCCGCGCTCGGCGCGCCGCAGTACATGTGCGACCTCGACTCCCCCTTCGACAGCGGCCACACGCAGCGGCTGACCTTCACCGTGAAGGTCGACGCCGACGCCCCAGCCACCACCAGCAGTTCCGTGACGGCGCAGCTCGCCTACGGAGGCGCGCTGCCGTACGACACCGACAAGGCCAACAACACCGGCACCTTCACCGTGACCGTGCCGGGCGGCGCCGCCACCAGTACCACCGGCGGCTCGGGCAGCACCGGCGGCGGCAACCAGCCCTCCCCCCAGACCGGCACCCGGAACAGCGCCACCCCCGGGGCCTCCGGGGCTTCCGGCACCACGGGCGGCGACGCCCCGGCCGCCACCGGCTCGCTCGCCTCGACCGGCGGCAACGGCACGATGACCGTCGCCCGCACCGGAGCCGCCGCCCTGGCGCTCGGCGGCGCGGCCTTCGCCTTCGCCTTCGCCCGCAGCCGCAAGGCCCGCGTCTGACCGCCGTCACCCCACCACCGCGGCCCGCCGGGGGGCGCGCACACATAGTGCTGGATGACCGAAACGCGATGCCCTGGCCATGGTGACCCTGACCCGCAGGGCCTGCCTCGGGCGTCCAGCGTGGTCGAGCGCGCGCGAACCCGCGATGGGCGACGCGCGGAAAGCGGCGCCGGATCGCCCCTGAGGACGGTCCGGCGCCGCGTGTGGTGTGTGTCCGCGAGTGTGACGGTGCGATGCCTATCGGACGTCGATGGAGTCGCCGGTCGCGCTGACCGCGCCGGCGGTCGCCGAGCCCGCGTAGGTGAAGCGGTAGTAGCCGTCGGTGGCGGCGGTGACGGTGGTCTTCAGGGAGCCCGTGCTGGTGGACTTGATGCCCTTGACGTTCACGTAGTTGGTGGTCCCGGCCTTGCGGAACTGGAGGACAACGGACTGGCCGCCGTAGCCGATGTCCTTGTGGCTCTCCCAGTCCGCCCGGGTCAGGCTGCCGGTGACCGTGATGGTTTTGCCCTTCTTCACCGGCTCCGGGGCCGCGTTGGCGGTCAGCTTGGTGGCGCGCAGCACCTTGAAGGTCTTCGCGGGATCCCTGAATCTGTAGTCGCCGTCGGCGCCGATGGCGTAGGCCCACATCTTCCAGGTGCCCGCCTGCGAGTTCTTGCTCACGCCGAAGTGCCGGGCCGAGGTGCTCTTCAGCGCGAAGGTGCAGGTGTAGGTGGTGACGAGGTGCTCGCCGCAGCTGGGGAGCGTCACACCCCAGTCGTTGTGGTTGACGTCGGTGCCGTGGTACAGGATTCCGCCGGCGTCGCTGATGCCGTTCGGGTCGGAGGCCGTCAGCTTGACGGTCACGGACGCCTTGCCCGTAGCGCCGACCACGATGGACTTGCCGTCGTTGACGATCACGTTGGATATCTGGGTGTCGCCTTGTACATCGTCGGCCGGAGCGGCCGGAGCGACCGGAGCCGCCGAAGCCGCCTGAACGGCCGGCAGGGCGAGAGCGGACAGGGCCGAGGCGCCGACAACGACGGCTGCGGCAGAGCGGATACGCGTGCGCATGATTACCCCCACATCGAGTGTGATCCCGCCGAATCTCCCCCCGGCGGGTGACGTTGGCGTCGTGACCACTGTGCGCAGGCTTCCGCGTCCGGACGAGAGTTTCCCCGCGACCGCCGACGGCTCGTCGACCGGCCATTACCGGACACGGACATCATCACCGTCCGGCCCCCGCGGCGGCCCCGCCCGTTCACGGTGCTGCCGCGGTCGGCGCACCAGGGCGAGGAAGATCGTGCCGACGGCCGGGGGTTCGATCAGATCACCGGGGCTGGTTCCGGTCTCCTCGTGGTAGCCGGCCAGTCGCACGCTCATGACGGTGACGAGCCGGACGCGGGTGGCGGCGTTGATCTCCCGTACGAGGGTGAGGACGTCCTGATCGACGTGAGGCCGTTCCGTCACCGCGCCCTCGCCTCGTCGTCGGCGCTGGTGTTCCTGTCCGGCGCCGCCGCCCTCCACGGGACCATGCCGCTGCCGCTCCACCGGCAGCAGGTGCGCGGCCAGGACGCCCTCGGCGCCGCGCTGCTGCTCATCCCGCAGGGCGTCGGCACCCTCCTCTCCCGCTCGCTCGCCGGCCGGTACACGGACCGCCTCGGACCCCGCCCGGTCGCCATCGCCGCCTTCACCCTCTCCTTCACCCTCCCCTTCGCCGCGCCGCGTTCACAGCCGCGGCTGTTCCGCTCTGTCTCCTGTTGCCGGCTCCTGTTGCCGGGCCGGCCCGGCCCGGAGCCGCGGGATCAGAAAGCCATGACCCCCGAAGAGCCCACCGAAGCGTCCACCGAAGAGCCCGCCGAAGAGCCCGCCGAAGTCTGAGCGAGGGCGGTGTGGTGTCTGCGCCGACTCCCCGCTGTTCGCGGGGAGTTCAGATGGCCGTCGCCGGTGTGGCGGAAGCTTCGCCGGGAGCGTCGGCGCGCTCCTTGCTCGCTCTCCTCCTCCCCCACGAAAAGAGGACTGGCCATCTTGCGTACGCACTGGCACAGAAGAGCCCGACTCACCGCGGCCGCACTGTCCGCCTTCGCCCTCGGCCTGGCCGGCGCCCCGGCATCCGCGCACGCGCAGGCCCAAGCGGCGCAGAGCACGGTACGGATCAATGAGGTCGAGTCCAGCGGCGGCTCGGGCGACTGGGTCGAGTTGGTGAACACCGGCCCGGTCGCGGTCGACGTGTCCAAGTGGGTCGTGAAGGACAACGACGACGACCACTCCTACAAGATCGCCAAGAACACATCGCTCGCCGCGGGCGCGTTCCTCGCGCTGGACGTCGAGTCGTCGTTCGGGCTGGGCGACAAGGACTCCGCGCGGCTGTACGACGCGAATGGCGCCCTGGTGGACTCCTACTCCTGGACCGACCACGCCGACACCACGTACGGACGCTGCCCTGATGGCACGGGTGCGTTCACCACGACGACCGCGGCGACCGAGGGCGCGGCCAACGCGTGCGGCACCAGCGGAGGCGGAGGCGGAACTCCGGTCCAGGGGCCGTGGCCGGGGGGATCCGCGGTGACCGTCGCGGACGCCTCGAACCTGTTCGGCGAGAACCTCAGCGGGCTGTCCTTCGAGAGCCCCGGTGTGCTGTGGGCGGTGAACAACGGTCCGAGCAAGCTCTACCGGCTGGTGCCCAGCGGCACGACCTGGAAGCGCGACTCGGCCTCCGGCTGGTCGTCGGGCAAGTCCCTGCACTACAAGGGCGGTAGCGGCGAACCGGATACGGAAGGCGTGGTCGTCACCCCCGACGGGATGTTCGCCGTCTCCGAACGGGACAACGACAACGACGGCAAGAGCCGACCGGAGATCCTGCGCTTCGACGTCGCCTCCAGCGCCTCGTCGCTCAACGCGACCGGCAGCTGGAACCTCACCTCCGACCTGCCCGCCGTCGACGCCAACTCCGGGCCCGAGGGCATCTCCTGGGTCCCCGACTCCCTCCTGACCGCGCAGGGCTTCCGCGACGAGCACACCGGCGCAGCCTACGACCCGGCCTCCTACCCGGGCCACGGCACCGGCTTGTACTTCGTCGGCCTGGAGGCCAACGGCACCATCTACGCCTACGCCCTCAACCTGTCCGGTACCGGATACACCCGCGTCGCCACCGTTTCCAGCGGCTTCCCCGCCGTGATGGACCTGGAGTTCGAGCCCGCGACCGGCCTTCTGTGGGCGGCCTGTGACGACACCTGCCAGGGCCGGACCTCCACCTTGGAGATCGACGCCCAGGGCCGGTTCAGGCCCACCGCCGTCCACGACCGCCCCTCGGGGATGTCCGACTACAACAACGAGGGCTTCGCCATCGCCCCGCAGTCCACCTGCGCCAACGGCAAGAAGCCGGTTGTGTGGTCCGACGACGCCAACGACGGTGGCCACGCCCTGCGCGCCGGCACCCTGAACTGCACCCCCTGACACCAGCAGGACGGGGCGGGCCGGCCGACCGCCGACCCGCCCCGGGTGCCGGTCCACGTGAGAAGCGCGTCCGAAAGGCGGAGCCCCATCTTCCGCGGAATTCCACCCTCCGCGGTGTGCCGCCTTTCCCCTCCCTACCGGTTGTGCATCGTCGCCGCTCGGGACCTCTCCAGCCCTTCCGGTAACGGTTATTCTCGCAACTCACCATTGGTGAAGGGGGGGTTGCCTTGATAAAGCGGAACCGGCGTGGCCCTGCGGAGTGCGGGCAGGAACACCCGCGGATGTCTTCCCAGGCGGGGATCGACGTCCAGGCCCATATCGAGACACTGATCCACGAATTCCGCACCAGCGATCCTTTGATGCCCGTGATCGTCCTGCACGCCGAGGAGTCCGCCCAGGACGAACGGGTCGGCAAGCTCGTCGAGGAATTACGCGCCGGGCAGGAGGCACACGGCAGCCGTCTCGCCGTTCCGCCCAAGGCGCCACGGGAGGCGCCCGAGCCCGTACGGGCCGCCCATCTCGTACGGAAACTGGGGGAACCGCGGCGCTGGGACTCCCCGGGGGCGCTGTACCGACGCTACGCCTTCCCCCGGCTGCGGCTGGTGCGCGCCATAGAGGAGGCCGTACGGGAACTGGACCGCGACGGTCCGCCGCCCTCGCCCACCACACCCGACGCGGAACGCGAGCGGGAACAGCAGCTGCTCGACCAGCTCGCGAAACAGCGCTGGCGGCCCAGGGCGGGGTCCCGCTGGCGGGTCGGCCCCTCCCTCTTCGACACCGCCCATGTGCTCCCGGCCAGCGTGGTCGCCGGGCTCGCGGTGCTGCTGGCCAGTGTCGACCTGTGGGTGGCACTGGCCGCGGTACTCGGCATCCTGGCGCTGCTCACGGCCCTCAACTACTGGCTGCCGGGGCGCGCCCCGATCTTCCTGTGGCTGCGCCGCGAGAGCCGCTGGTTCCTGACCACGACCTTTCTCCTGCCTGTCTCCGGTCAGCAGCCCTCCGAAGTGCGGCTGCTGCATCCGTTCCGTTCCTGGAGGGCCATCGCGGCTCGCGCCAACGAGGTGGCGGACAGTGTGCGCGAGGGCGGGCAGGCGCAGCTCCAGCTCCATGTCCTGGCGCTCCTCGAAGATCTGCGGGACAACCACCGCCGCCGCAGCTGGGACCTGCGCGGTCTCAAACGCACCCGGCCCCCGATGCTCTTCCTGCCCGGCGCCGATGAACAGGGCGGCGGTTTCGCGCTGATCAAGGCGGTCAGTGACGTACGCAGTGTCCGCAGCGAACTCGACCCGCTCCTGCTGGTGGCCTCCGTGGCCAAGGACCAAGTGCGCCTGCTCGACCAGCACCATTCCGCCCGCCCCGTCCAGCAGGCCGCTCAGCTCTCCGACGGGCTGCGGGACGGCATCCGGCAGGCCCACCAGGAGTGGGAGCACGGGCTGCGGGCCGGCCAGTCACCCAGCCGGTCGGGACAGGTGCCGTGGGAACTGCGGATCGCGCTGCCCACCGAGGACCTGCGGCGGCTGGAGGAGCAGCGACGCTGGTGCACCCGTGCTCCGTCGCGCCCGGCCCTCGCCCGCCTCGTCTGGTCGCTGCCCGTCTTCTCCCTCGCCGGACTGCTGATCGTGGGCTCGCTCGGCTACTCCTGGTGGGATCTGCGGAACCGTTACTGCTCCGCCGGGGTACTGACCGCGAACCACGACACCGAGCTGGTCGAGGGCGTGGGCGGCACGGACGAGTGCATCGGAATCGCCACCGGCGGCGTACGGTTCGCCGACGCGGGGAAGACCGGAACCGCCGACGACGGAACCGCCGACAACGCCGTCCCATGGACTCTCGGGCAGTTGGAGGACCGGATCCACGCCGAGAACGCGCGGATCGAGCGGGGCCACCAGGGCTCCTATGTCACCGTGGTGTACGCCGGACCGCTGAGCAGTTCCCCGGAGGACGGCGGGCGGCCCCTGGTGAAGGGGTCCGAGGAACTGGCCGGGGTCTATCTGGCGCAGGTGGTGATCAACAGGAGGAACAAGGTCAAACTCCGTGTCCTGCCCGCCAACGGCGGGATCGACATGAGCCGGCAGAAGACGATGGCCGACAGGATCGCCACGTACGCGGAGAGGGATCCCACCGTGGTGGGTGTGATCGGGCTGGGGCGCGATCTCAAGACCAGCCTGGCCACCGCGGAGCGGCTGGTGGAGGCGGGCCTGCCCGTGGTGTCGGGGACGAACTCGGCCGCCTATCTCCCGCGCCAGATGCCCAACTGGTTCAGCCTTGCCGCGCCCGACAACTGGCAGGCCGACCAGTTGGGAATTCTCGTCCGCCAGCTTCGCACTCCGGCCAAGCCGCAGTATGCCGCCGTCCTCGCCCGGAACACCCTCGGCAGCGACGATCTCTACACCGACGAGCAGGCGTACTACGGCGGGCGGATGCTGAAGAGGGAGGGCTTCATCACGAAGGAGCTGCGTTACCAGGTGAGTGTCGGCACGGCGTCACTGGAGAACCAGATCGAGAAGCTCTGCGAACAGGGCGAGCCTCCTTCCGTCATCTACTTCGCGGGCAGGACCGAGGACGTCGGGCCGCTGATGTCGGAGCTGACTTCGAGGTGCGGCGACCGGAGGATCGCCGTCATCACGGGCGACGACTTGTCCAAGGCGGATTTCGGACGCGGTGAACCCGTGGCCCAGAAGGTGACGCTCTACCACGCCTCTCTGGCCGATCTCGAAACGCCCGCCGACGGTACGCTCTTCTACGCGAACGCCAAGAAATTCCTTCCCGGCCTCGACGGCAAGGACGCGTCGTACACGAGCCCCTTCCTCCGCAACGGCCAGACCGCTCTCTCGCACGACGCGACTCAGGCTCTGTACGAGGCCGCGAGCCGCAGCCGCAGCCGGCAGCCGCAGCGGCCCCTGACCGAAGGCGCGAGCCGCGGCCCGAGCCGGGAACCGCAGAACCGCGCCACCACGTGGGTGAACCTCAGAACGGTCACGCTCAAGAACATGGCCACCGGCACGATCGACTTCACCAAGGCCCCCGTGTACGGCGACCGCGAGGGCCACGGCATCGCGCTGGTCCGGGTACGCAAGGGCGACGACGGCGCTGTCGTGTCCACGAAGCTGTGCGCCAGACCGGCGGGCGACCCCCGTCCCCTCACGCGGAAGGACTGCGACATCACCACGCCCGACACCCCGGATTGAGCTTCGCCGGGTCATCGCCGGGCGTGATTTTCGGGTTGGCGGAGCCACCAGGCGACGGCGGCGGCGCGGCTGGGGACGTTGGCTTTGGTGAAGACGCCTTCGAGGTGTTTGCGGATGGTTCGTGGGCTGATACCGAGTTTGCGGGCGGCCTGGTCGTTGGTGTGGCCGGTGGCGATAAGCGCGAGCACCTGGGTTTCGCGTTCGGTGAGGGTGCGCCGGTGCCGTGGGGCGCCGGGCGGGTCCGCATCGATCCTGGCTTGAATCGCGGTGGTCTGGGCTTGGAAGTCCAGCGCTGTGGCGATGAGGTCGCGAATGGGGTGGAGAGCCTGGGTCTCGCGGTCGGAGAAGTCGTGGAGCCTGCGTGTCAGGCCGATGAGCACCAGGTTCTCGTCGGTGACGCGTGGTGCCATCACCAGCAGATGGCGCATGCCGTACCGGGCGAACACTTCCTGGTAGACGAGAGTCTGCCGGAAACGGTTGAAGGTCATGAAGTCGCTTATGCGGTACGGGCGTGGGTCGCTGGTGGCGAGCAGGTTCCCGAGGTACGGGTCGTCGGCGGACAGGGCCATCCACTGGTCGATCTCGCCTGCGGACAGGCCGTTGGGTTCTCCGGCCATGGTCACCGATGGCGTCCGCGTCCGCCAGGAAGGGCATATGTCGATACATACGCAGTCCGCGCCGACGGCGCGGAGCAGCCCTTCGGCCAAGTCCTCCACGTAGGGCTCGTTGTTGACGATGCGGTGGGCAGCGCGCAGCGCGTGCCGTAACAGACTTGCCTCGTTCACAGCGGCCCCCCGGTCGGCTTCCCGAAGCGAGAATAAGCCGAAGGGCATGTCATGCACAGGTCATCCGAGGGGTCAAGGTGGCGGAACAGGCACCTGTCGCCCGCACGCCGCCCCCTCCACGATGGACGCGGGGGCGAGAAATGTCTGGGATTCGGGGACGGGTGACGGCGCGGTGTTTTCCAGCGCCCCATTCGCCCCGACCCAGAAACATGCCCGGAAACCGATTGGGTAACGGCACGTCACCGACGTAGGCGGGCATGGTCGATCCTGCCCCGGATTCGCACCCAGCTTCGCGAACCGGGAACACTCCGATCTCATCCGCTCGTCACCACATCTCACCGGTGAACGCCAGGGAAGGGGAATGGGTTGCATTTCTTACGGAAAAGAAGACTGAGGCAAACGACGCTGGTAGCGGCGATGATCACACTGGCGAGCCTCGTGGCCATCCCGTCAGCCACTGCCCGGGAAGCGGCGGCGGCCGCGGATCCCCCGTACGTGGAGATCGTGAATCAGTGGACCGGGCTCCGCGCGGACGTCATGTGGGCCTACACCAACCCGGGCACCGGGGTCTTCCTCTGGCCTGACAACGCAAGCTGGTCGCAGGAGTTCGAACGGCTCGACAGCGGAAACGGATTCTTCCGCATCAAGGCACGTCACTCCGGCCAGTGCCTGACCGTTGCCGGCGGCAACCCCGCGAACGGCGTACCGATCGTTCAGGACCCGTACTGCGACGCAGGCGGCCGGTCGAATGAGTGGTACACGCAGGAGATCCGTCCGCCGCAGGGGCCGTGCATGTGCTTCCCCATTACTTACATGATCATCAGGAACCGTTTGAGCGGACGATGCATGGAAGTCAACTCCCCCTCCGGCCAGCCGGGTGAGCAGTCACCTCTACAGGTGTGGAACTGCATCACCTCGGGCACGGAATGGAACCGCGCGAACCAGGTGTGGCGCTGGGTGTGAGTGCCCGGCACTCATCCGCCCTCCCGCCGGCGCGTGGCCACCCACGCTCCCCCACGGACGGCAAGAAGGCCATCATGCGGGGCCGCCACGCATACGTGGCGGCCCCGCATGGGCACACGGACGAACGCACCCGCGCGCCGGGGCGCCGGGACCGGTGGCGCCGATGTCCTCACCAGGAGACAGACGCTGCCAGGCGCCGGCGGGAGCATCCCCGGTGTTGGCGGGCAGACCCATTCGATCAACTGACCAGCCAAACCCAAACGAAAGATCCTAAGGGTTGTCCCGTAATCCCTGGTGGATCAGCGAGCGGCGTCGGATGCGGTGCATCGCAAGGCGGAGGGGCGCCCGCATACTGGAAGTATTCGGGTGTTCCGACAACGCTGCGAGGTGCCGTAGCCGTCGTCGCGAGCCCGCCGGGGATTACGGGACAGCCCTTAGCCCCGCAGCCTCACCCCGAAGCGACTCCGCAACCGCGCGACTTCCCACCATGCCACCGCCGTTACCGACGCCGGTCCGCCGAGGACCGCGCAGATCTGGATGAACAGCGGGCCCGGCGGCATGCCCGCCGTCAGATTGATGGCCGCGAGTTCCCACACCAGAACCCCGGTGAGCAGCGCCGGAAGCGCCGCGTGCACCTCGGAGACACCGAACACGGTACGGACCACCGTCGGCGAGGCGAAGAGGACGAAGAACACGACCCACAGCACCGGATACATCAGCGCGATCGTGATGAGCGGAGCGACCGTGACGTTCTGATATGTCCGGTCGAGGAGCATCACGCCCGCGAACAGCAGCGGTACGGCCGTGAAGGCACCGAAGTACCAGAGCACCGACCGCACGGCGGGGCGCAGCCGGGCGCGCATCTCCGGCCGCGCGGCCGGAGGCGCCAGCCGGAAGAGGACGGCGATCACCACGGGTGCGGTGAGGAGCAGCAGCCAGGGTGTGATCGTCAGCCGGAGCGTGTACTGCTCCTGGATCTCCGCCCAGTCCTCCCCGCTGCCGTAGACCACGAGGATCAGGAAGGACGCCGCCAGCGCGAGCCAAGTCCTGGCCTTCTGCACGCGCGTCATTTCCGGGTCCTGGATACGGCGGTGGCTGTACGGCGAGAATTTCCGGCGTGCCTGCCGACGGGCCGAGCGCGCCACCGGGTAGGCCAGCAGCAGCAGGAATCCGGGCAAGAAGCAGAAGAGAACGGGGATCCATATACAGCCGTGGACGGGCAGGCGGCGCAGCAGTTCGAACAGCGGCGGCCAGTCGTCCTCGCGCAGTTCCTGCCACAGCGAACGGGGCCGGACATACGGCCGGTAAGGCGGCGGCCCGGCATAAGGATGCGGCCCGGGATAGGGATGCTGCCCGGGATAAGGATGCGGCCCCGCATAGGGATTCGTCCCGCCCTGTGGTGGCACACCTGGTGCCGGTGTCCCGTCCGGCCGCCACGTCGGGCCGTACGGATTCTGTCCCCCGAAAGTCACGCTGGCTTCCTTTCTGGTCCTGAATGGTTCCAACTCTCCAGACGGAACATTCAACTGCCTTGGGCGCGCTCCGGCACGCCGACGGCGGCAACCGCCCGGCAACCGACCCGGGAACGCCCCGCCCGCGCCCCGGACGGCCTGGCAGTATCACCGCATGCGGACCGTGTACGCCCTGTTGGTGGGCATCGACGACTATCCGAAACACCCGCTGAACGGCTGTGTGAACGATGTGGAGGCGGCGGAGCGCTGGTTGCGGCGGCAGACCGGATTCGTGCCGGAGATCCTGCGGCTGCGCGATGAGCGGGCCACGAAGGCGGCGGTGACCGAGGGCATCAGACACCACCTCGGGCGGAGCCGCCCCGGCGACACGGCCCTGCTGTGGTTCAGCGGTCACGGCAGCGAGGAGACGACCGACGACCCTCGTTCGGCCACCGGCACCTGCCAGGCGCTGGTGTGCCACGACAGCCTCGACGAGGGCGGGCAGCCGCTCCTTCAGGACACCGAACTGGGCGCGCTTCTCGACGAGATCGCGCAGGACGGCACCCATGTGATCGCGGTCCTCGACTGCTGCCACTCGGGCGGCGCCACCCGCGAGGCCACCGCGCGGGGAGTCGCGTGGCGGCCCTGGTGGCGTACGGCGGATCCCGGCGTGTCACGGTCCGCCGGCGCACCGGGCCCGGTACCGCGCGAGCATGTCCTGCTCGCCGCGTGCCGCCCGCAGGAGAAGGCCCACGAGGCGGTGATCGACGGTCTCAGCCGCGGATACTTCAGCCACGCGCTGCTGCTGGCTCTGGACCGGCTCGGCCCCGCGGCCACCTATGGCGCGCTGCACTCCCTCGTCGAGGAACGCGTCCGCGGCGCGCACCACGCCCAGCACCCCGAACTGCGCGGGCCCGAGGACCGCCTCTTCCTGTACGGCGACGCCGCGGCCGGCTCACCGTTCCTGCTGCGCCACACAACGGCGGGCTGGGAGGTCAACTGCGGCTACGCGCATGGACTGCGGGCACCCGGAGCCGAGTTCACCGTCATCGGCGCCGTTGGAAGCATCGGCCAGGAGGACGTCCGGCGGGCGGGCGGGGCCCGGAGGGTCGTGGTGCGCGAGGTCCGCGCGGAGTCCTCCCTGGTGGAGCCGGCGGACTGGCGGCCCGGCGCGGACGAGCGGGAGACGGTGCACGGCGTGACGCCGTCCGCGCTGGCGTTCCCGCCGGCCGTCGTGACGGTCGTGGGACAGCCCGACGCCGTACGCGCGGTCTCGGCCGCCGTCGCGAGCGCGCCCATGCTGTCCCTGGCCGGGGACAACACCGGGGAGTGGACCGGGGAGTCGACCGGAGACGCGCCGGCACTGCTGGTCGAGGCGGGCGGCGGCCGGGCCCTGGTGTCCGGGGGCGGCGGGCACCCCCTGGACCCGCTGCCGCTGCGGTCGTCCGCCGACGCCGACCGGGTCGCGGACTGTCTTACGCACATCGCCCGCTGGCACCGGCTGCGGGACCTCGCCAACCCCGATCCGTGGCTGTCGTCGCTGGTGCGTGTGACGGTCGAGCCGCTGGTCGGCGACTTCCGGTACACCGTGACCGGCGAGGCCGTCTGCTCGTACACCCGTGACGGCCGGGAACCGCGGGTACGGGTGCGGATCCACAACGACTGGGTGAACCCTCTGTGGTGTGTTCTGCTCGACCTGGCGGACAACTACGAGTCGTCCCCGGGACTGTACGAGGGTGAGTTCGTCGCCGGGGGAAACGCGGGCATGGCGCGGCGGGGCGAGCCGGTGTGGCTGCGGCTCCCACCGGGCCGTCCCGTGGTGCGGAACGCGTTCGCCCGGGACTGGCTGAAGGCGATCGTCGCCGAGAACGAGCTGAACATCGCCCCGTTCCGACTGCCCGCCTGGTCCCTGGGCACATCCGGCGCCGCTCGCGCCGGCGCCGTACCCGCGGGCGGGGGCGGGGGCGGGGACGGGCTGCTGCGGTTCGTACCGCCGCGCGGCGGGCGCCTCGCGGGCGGTCCGGCGCACGAGGTGGGCCGGTGGGGCACCGCCTCGGTGCTGGTACGCACCGAGGTGCCCTGATCCGTTGGGGTGCCCCGATCGGGCGAGGTGCCCCGGTCCGGCGGGCGGGTTCACCAGCCCAGATGGGTGAACCCGGCCCAGCCCGCCAGATCGCCGGCGTCGATGTGCGGGACGCGGGCCACCATGTCCGCCGGCATCCCCGGCGGCGCCTGCCGTCCGCCGTTCAGCATCCACAACTGGGCGCTGCGCAGGGCCCGGCCGGGCGGCTGCCCCTCGCGGCGCATGTAGTGATGGGTCATGTACATCAGCAGGGAGGTCGCCTCGTCGGGCACCGGCCACAGGGAACCCAGCACGGAGCGGGCCCCCGCGACCAGGAACGCGGTGGACAGGCTGTACGCCTCGTCATGGCCGTGGCCGGACACACTGGTGCTGCACGCCGCGAGCACCACCAGCTCCAGATGCCGGTATCTGGCCACCCCCTCGGTCAGCTCCTCGGCGGCCAGCCGCCCCCCGGACAGCAGGAGATACGCGCTGCGCCGCTCGCCCCGCTCCACCACCCCGTGGCAGGCCAGGTGCAGTACGCCACCGCGCTGCCGCCGCAGCCGGTCGGTCAGGGCGGCGGGGGTGGCGTCGCCGGGGCCGAGCAGGGTGCCGTCCGGGTAGAACGTACGGTGGATGGCCGCGGCCTCCTCACCCGCGTGGTGCAGGTCCCGGGTCGGGTTGCCGACGACCAGGGCCTGCCGTGCGCCGGTCTCGGCCCTGGCGGCGACCTCGCACAGCAGACGGGCCGAGGGGAGATAGGAGATCTCGGCCTCCTGGCAGGCGTGGCGCCGCGCACCGCGCCGGCCGGGGAGCCGCGCGGCGTGCCAGGGCACCACTCCCAGTTCGGCCATCGGGACCAGGACGACGGAGGGCGCCCGGCCCCAGCCGCGGGGCAGTTCCTTGAGCAGGGGGGCCATCACCGCGGATCCCGCCCAGTCGCAGAGCCGCTCCAGCGCGGCCCGGCCACCGTCCGGCGGCGACTGCTGCTGCTGCTGGGGAGGCGGGCTCGCCGTGGGCGGACCGCCCGCGGTACGGCCCGGGGTACGGCCAGGCGGACCGCCCGGTGCGCGGCCAGGCGTACGGCCCGGGGCGCCGGTGGCCCGGTACTCCGCCAACGGGGACGCTTCGAGGGTCAGTCCGCTGAGCCGGACCGGTGTGACGGTGCCGTCGGCGGTGACGACAAGCGCCGTTCCCGGGACACCGTCGCCGCCGGGCACCAGATACACCAGGGCGGTACGGCCCATGGCGCGCAGGGCCTCGCCGATCTCGCCGGGCGAGGGCAGTTCCAGCAGCCGCCGCCAGCGCGGGGACGCGGTGAGTGCCTGAAGCACACGCCGTCGCAGCCGGCTCGACGGTCCCGAGAACGTGACCCCGCCGGTCAGCATCGTCGCCTGCCCCACTTCGGGTACGACGGCTCCCGCCGCACGCCACTCGTCCGCGAGGGCGGACTGCCCGAGGGCGGTCAGCATGTCGGGCACCGTCGCCGCCGCGGTGGCCGCGTGCAGGACGAGCCCGCGCCCGGCGTCCAGCGCGCGGACGGCCTCGTCGTAGGCACCGTCGGTGATGCACCAGCGGGCCACGTCGAGCGCCTGCTCTCCCGCGCCGCGGCCGGTCTCCGCCGCGTGCGCCGTACCGGACTGGAGCAGCACGCTCCAGGCGCTCGCCCCCACCGCGTCGAGGCCCACGCGGCGGGACTCGGCGTGATTGAGGCGTGCGACCCGTCTGTCCAGCGTCTGGGCATCGCCGCGGACACGGTAGGCGAAGGCCAGGGACGTGCCGATGGACCCCCGGAGCGGGTGTTCCGGGCCGCCGGCCAGTCGCAGACTGTGCTTCAGCCAGGAGATGCCCTGGTCGAGGTGGTGGGAGCGGTCCGCGGGGGGCAGCTTCCCCAGCACGGCGAGAGCGTGATGGACGGTGCCCAGGATCGACGTGCAGCGGATCCAGCTGTCGTCGTCGGGTTCGAGCAGGTCCAGGGCCTCCTCAAGGAGCTCCATCGACTCGACGATGCCCTGGTGGTCGCCGGTCGCCAGGTGATGGACAATCCTGCCGAGCCCCATCTCCCGGAGCCGGTCGGCCCGCGCGTCGCGCGGCAGCACCGAGATCTGCCGGCGCACCTCGCGCAGAGGGGGCAGGACCGCGATGGTGTCCGGATCGGACCGTCCGGTGCTCCGCTCCCGCAGCATCCGCAGGTGGCCCCTGGCGGTTTCGAGGTTCCCCTCCAGCGCGACGCGGTCCATGTGATCGGGCGACAACCGGGCCAGGATGGATTCCAGTTCGCGGATGTTCCCGGCGAGCGCGTCCTCGTCCTCGCGCCGGCTGGCCTGGTGCATACGGAAGGCGGTGAGCTGCGCGGCCATGTGCAGCCGCTGGGTCTCGTCGAAGGCGGGTGAGTCGCGCAGCCGTTCGAGATCGGCGACGGCGGAATCGAAGTCGTCCTCCCCGCCGCCGAGTTGGGCGAGATTGACCCGGACGCCGGCATGCACCAACGTGATGTTGTCCTCTTCCGGACTGCCGGGCGGCAGCATGGCCCGCGCTTCTTCGAGATGCGCCAGAGCGGTCTCCAGTTCCGCGGGATTCCCGAGGGGACCGTGCATCGCGAACATATTGCCCAGGACTATGATCTGCGCCTGCCACCGCGGGTCCGCCGGCCCGTGGTCCCGCGCCTCACGGAGGAGCTCCGCCCGGTACCGGCCGGGGAGCGGATCGTGGAATATCAGCATGGTCACGACGCTGAGCACATGCCCCGCCCGCATGGCGGACATCAGGGTGCCCCGGGGCAGAGCGCGCCAGTCGTGGTAGAGCCTCTCGTACGCCTCGGCCGCCGTGGCGCAGCCGAGATGGTCGAGCACCACGTCGGCCATGCGGCCCATGTCGCGCCCGTCGGTCACGCCCCCGTTCGACGCCTGCTGGATTTCGTACACCAGGGTGCTGAGGTCGTACGGCTTGTCCGCCATGTCAGAGCGTCCGTCCTCGCTGCCGCGGCGCGGTATGTGCGCGATACGGGGCGAGCACGCCGTTGAGCCACTCCTCGCCCCGCCGGGTGCCGAAGTCGACGGGGCCGGGCCCGGCGGATTCCAGAGGCGCGGTCCCGCAGCGGTCCTGGAACAGGACCGCGACCCGGTCGGCGGGCTCGCGCTTGGAGGGCCAGACGAATCCCTGGGCCCAGGGTTCCGTGCGCCGCCGGATCCAGTGGCCCCAGTCACGGGTCTGCGGATAGTCCGCGCCCTCGGTGTGCACCAGCCAGGTGTCCTGCGCCACCGCCGCCAGGTCCGTACCGGACATCAGGGACACGACCTCGATGTCGGCGGTCAGCCGCAGGAACGACAGGCTGCGCCGCTCGAAGGCGACTCGGGGCAGCAGCCGTGGTGAGCCGTCGCTGTCGAAGGGCATCGAGCGCAGCAGCACCTCGCACACGGCGGCGCCGGCGCTGAAGCCCAGGTAGAGGAAGCCGTACTTCTCGTACGTGGTGCTGTCGAACCGGCCGCCGTAGTAGAAGGGGTGCGCGGCCCGGGAGTTGAAGCCTGTCGCCTCACGGTGGGTGGTGTGCACCCGGAAGACGGGGGTGCCCGCGGGCAGCGTCGCGCGGTTCGGCTTGCCGGGCAGGACATCGGGGGGCGGGTACTTGGGCACGGCTACTCCTCCCCGTCCGGGACGGCCAGGGCACGTGCCGCGCCCAGTAACTCCTGGTCGCGGTCCCGGCCGAGGAGACCGGCCGGCGCGGTCCCCGTCCAGGCGTTGGCGCCCAGCCACCAGTCGGCCGCGCCCCACGGGTCCGTGTCCGCGCCCAGCTCCTCGTTGACCGCCAGGACCACCCTCCAGGGCATGGCCCCGGCCTCGAACTGAAAGGCGGGCAGGCGGCGTTCGCCGTTGTGATGGGACAGCACGATCAGGCGGGGGTCCATGGGCCCACCGATGTCGTCCGGGCTCAACGTCGCTACCGCCAGCAGCCGTTCGCGCAGCGGCCCGAGATACGGGCCGACCATCGGGTTGCCGTCGATGACGAGCAGGCACAGATCGGCGGCGGCGTACCCCTGGTGGAGAACGGCCGGTGACGTGCCCGCGAAGCGTTTCGTGTTCCCCTCGCGCCACAGCCGGACCGCGTCGTCGGCGGGCAGCGCGTCCAGCACGGCCCGTACCGCCGCGTCTGCGGCCGACCGTTCCTCGGCGCTGCCGCTAGGGGCCGTCCGCAGACCGGTCAGCTGTACGGTCAGCGTCCGGCGCCCTCCGGTGTCGAGCAACGCCGATATCCGGGGCCAGTCGGCCGCGAAGGCGGCCAGCATCATGAAGGGGTTCACCCGCACATCTGCCCTTTCTCCTCACCGGGGTGCGAGCCGGCCGCCTCCGGCGGAAGCGGTCGCGCGCCGAGGACGTCCACCACGAGGTCGGCCACGAGCGGCCTTCGTACGATCAGATGCAGCTCGTGGTCCGGCGCGGTGTTCGCGGCGATCGCCGTCCAGAGAGCACTGACACTGGTCTCGGGGGGCAGGCCACCGCGGCCCGCGCCGAGGAGCGGGAAGCAGACGGACCGCAGCGGCGGTGCGTACGCGTCGCGTTCCCGTGTCATCAGCCCCAGTACGCGGGCGGCCGCCCCGGCCACGTACTGCGGGGTGACGTCGTAGTCGTTCGTACCGGGCCGGGGGACGGCCACCGCCGCGTGGTAGATACGGCGGACGCCGCGCTGGGCCAGCGCACCGGGCCCGGTCGGCGCGACCGTGCCGGCCTGGGCCGGGCGGTGCAGTACACCGTGTTCCTCGCGCCAGCGCATCAGGTCCTCGTTGACGGGGTCGGCGATCACATCGCCCGCGGTGTCGCGCACCGCCGCGGCCCGGCGCAGCGACGCGGACACGGACGCCTTGTACATCTCCGGCAGGCCGAGATGGGTGTTGCTCGGGGAGACGACGACGTCCACACCGCGCAGCAGCTCGACGGGATGGACATGCAGCACGACCCGCAGCGGCTGCCGGGTCCGCGATAAATCCAGCACCCGGTGCTGGAGATGGGGGGCCAGCAGCGCGATCCCCGCCGGTGGTGTGCCCCGCATCCCGGTGCCCGCGAGCCAGCACACCTGTTCGGCGATCTGCCCGAGGACCATCTCCTCCTGGCTCTTGCGGAACCGCTCCACGCTGAGGCTGTAGACCCCGGCCGCGAGTCTGCGCCGGTCCGCCGCCGCCCGGTCGCGCATACCCGGGGACAGCCCGAGGGTGAGTTCGGCCGCCTGCTGAAGGTCGCCCCCGCCGAGCCGGGAAACGGCCGTACGCAGCAGGTTCTCCACCTCGACGGGCCAGGCGTCCGTGACGGCGCCGGGGACCGACACGGCCGCGAGCCTCAGCAGGGGAAGCTGGAGGTCGCGGATACGGACCAGCCCCTCCAGGCGGACCATCTTCACCTCCCGCAGAACCGACGCGACGTCGAACTGTCCAGCGCGAGGTGACATGAGCCCATGATTGTGCGCGGGCTGCGGGATCACAAGGTCACGCGGAACCAACGCCCCACACTATGGGCCCAGGCCGCTGCCGCCGGGTCCGCGGCAGGTCGCCGCCGGGTCGACTTCAGGTCACGGCGCCTCAGGTCACGGCGCCTTCCGTACGCCCGTGTTCCGGCTCCCGGCCGTTGTCGCGGGTCACCGGGCCCGGCGATCCGCGGACGTGGTCGCGCATCCGACCGGAGAGGACCTACGCGGGCAGCGCGCCGCTCTGTGCCGCCTTGCGGTGGCGCGCGGACAGGCGGGAGCCGGACTCGCGGCGGGCGGCGCGGCGCAGGAGGGGCACCGCGAGGAGGAACCCGAGGACCGCCCAGGCGGTCAGGACCAGGGCGACCATGGGCAGTTCCCAGGAGCCGGCCGCCTCGGCGGTCCGTGCCGTGTCGGGGAGCAGCGCCGAACGCAGGCCCTGCGCCATCCACTTGAGCGGGAAGACCGCGGCCACCTGCTGGACCGGCACGGGCAGCGAGGTGATCGGGAACACCGTTCCGGAGGTGAACAGGAGCCCCATCGTCGGCAGCATGATCAACGCCAGCGCCTCGCGGGGGTTGGGCAGTACCGCTCCTATGGCCGCGCCCAGCGGTACGACGGCGAGCAGCCCGAGCGTGGTGACCCACAGCAGCGTCAGCCAGTCGCCCGGCCCGTGCGGCAGTGGCCCGTCCACCAGCAGCGCCGCGGCCGCCAGGAGCAGGGCCAGGGTGCCGACCGCCACGACGACCACCAGCACGCACTTGGCGACGAGGTAGGCGGGTATCCCGCCGGGTGTGGCGCGCAGCCGCAGCAGGGCGCCTTCCTCCCGCTCGGCGACAAGCATCTGCGGGAGGTTGATCAGTCCGATCTGGAACAGCAGGTAGGCGGCGAAGCCCGCCAGCATCAGATGGGCCATCGGGGTCCGGGTGCCGGGCACGTCGCCGCTGATGTAGGCGGCGACGAGCAGCGCGACGACCACGTTGGTCAGGTGGCCGGACATCTCCTTGCCGTTGCGCAGGAGGTGCCGCAGCTCGATGCCGCCACGCTGGAGTCCGGCACGCCGGCCGTTCGTCATGGGCGTCCTCACGGGTGACTTCACAGGTGTCTTCACGGCTGTCTTCACGGGTGTCTTCGTCATGCGGCCCGTGCCTCCTCGTCCGCGTCCCCGTCCGTGCCGTCGGCCTCCCGGTGCACCATGTGCAGGTAGGTGTCCTCCAGCGTCGGGCGGCGGACCTCCAGGCCGGCGATCGGGCCGTCCGTGTGCTGGTGGAGCTCCCAGACGAGCCGTGAGGGGTCCCCGGTGCGTTCGCGGCGGGACGTCCCGTCGTCGGCCGTCCAGCGGACCTCGGCGCGGGCGGCGGCCCGCCGGGCCAGTTCCGCGGGTGTGCCGCAGGCCCGGATCCGGCCGCCGACCAGCATGGCGATCCGGTCGGCGAGCCGCTCGGCCTCCACCAGGTCGTGGGTGGTGAGCAGGACGGTGACACCCTCGTCGCGGGCCAGCCGTTCGACCAGGACGTGGAACTCGTGCCGCGCCTCCGGGTCGAAGCCGGTGGTCGGCTCGTCCAGGAAGAGGAGTTCGGGGCGGCCGACGATGCCGAGCGCGACGTCCAGCCGCCGGCGCTGGCCGCCGGACAGCCGGCCCACCTGCCGGCCGGCCTGGTCGGTGAGGCCGACCAGGGCCAGCAGTTCGGCCGGGTCGCGCGGGTCGGGGTAGTACATGGCGAAGTGCGTCAGCAGCTCGGCGACCCGCCAGCGCTGGTGGTCGCGCCAGGACTGAAGGACCAGTCCGATCCGGCCGCGCCACGCGTCGTCGCCCCGCTCCGGGTCCGTACCGAGGACGCTCACCTCACCGGCGGAACGTTGGCGGAAGCCCTCCAGGATTTCGACGGTGGTGGTCTTCCCGGCACCGTTGGGGCCGAGCAGCGCGAAGACCTCGCCGCGGTGGATGTCCAGGTCGACGCCGTGGAGGACGTCGATGTCGCCGTAGGTCATCGTCACGTCGCGCGCGTGGACGACGGGCTGGGCGTGTGTGTGCTCCGGCGTCATCGTCCTGCCCCCGAGTGATGTCGCTGTCGTGGTGGTGTTTCGGGTGGTGCTTCGGTCTCCGCCAGGGGACCGGCGCCCTCGACGATCGCCCGGAGCGCCGCGACGTGCCCCTCGAAGGCGGTACGGCCGCGGTCCGTCAGCCGTACCCTGGTGCGCCGCTTGCGGCCGCCGCCGTCCTTGTGGAGCTCCAGATATCCGGCCTCCTCCAGGGTGTGCAGCTGTTTGGAGAGTGCGGAGTCGCTGAGCGAGAGGCTGTCGCGGACGAACGCGAAGTCCGCCCATTCGGTGGCGGCGAGCAGCGCGACCACCGACAGCCGGGTGGCGGGGTGGATCAGCTCGTCGAATCCGGCGGGGATGCTCATCGGTCCACCCCCGTGCCCGTGCCCGTGCTGGTGCTGGTGCCGGCGGACTGTGTGCCGCGGTCCCGTGCCGACCCGGCCGCCCAGCGGCCCGACGGCCCGACGAACAGCACGAACACCGTCGCCGAGACCGTGGCCTGGATCAGACTGCCGGGCATCGGCTCCAGCGAATCGACCAGACGGCCGGAGAGCAGGGCCGTCCCGCCGGTCACCACCGCCCCCGCCACGAAGGTGCCGAACATCCGCGGGGTGCACCGGGTGTGGTGCAGGCGCACCCGGCTCCGGCGGTTGTGGAGCACGGCCAGCACGCCCAGCAGCGCGGCGTACACGGCGATGGCCAGCCCCACACCCCAGCCGGGCAGGTCCAGGCCCAGACCGGCCAGGAAAAGCCACATGAGCGCGGCCGTCGCCCAGGTGGTGCCCCAGCCGCCCGCGGCGAACCGCTCGACCTCGTCGTACACCCGCTCCTGCGGCACTCTGATGCGCTGAAGATCTCTCCATGCCTGTTCGGCATCCACCGGCGTGCTCACGTCGCTTGCCCTCCCGTCCCCGCTTCACTTTCCTACGAGGAAAGTTACCCTTGGCTTTCCTCGTAGGCAAGTCGGCGACACGCCTCACCCTCGTCGTGCGCCCGCACCTGCGGACGGGCCGGCTCACACCCGTCGGCAAAGGTCCCGACGCATCGGGAGAGGACCGTCGATCCTCGGCGTGGGTCGAGTGCGGCCAGCCAGGCGGCAGGTGCGGTGCTCGCGTCGCAGATATGGAAGGCGTGCCGCAGGAACAGCTCACCGCCGCCGGTCGTCGCGGTGAACACGGACCGAGGTCCGGCCTTGGAGAGAACCGCCCGCAGCAGGGCCGAGCCGACGCCGCGCCGCTGACTACCGGGGGCGACACAGAAGTTGTAGACGACCGCGGCGCTGCGACCGGCGTCCGGCCACGCGGCCCGCGAAGGATTCCGGTACACGGGCGAGCGCGCCGGGTAGACGGGTGAGCACGCCGGGTAGAAGCGCAGTGCCACACAGCCCTCGATGGTTCCGGTCGCCGTCGCGGCGACGAGGAAGCGCCCGGCATGGCGAGCGTAATGGCCTTCCGGACGCTCTCGCAGCGCGCCGCCGCGGACAAACGTCGATGACAACCGGTGCAGGGTCCGGGCGTCCGCCGGCGTGGCGGTCCGCACCACGGGCCGGTCGAGGCGGTGATCGGAAGCGGGCATGGCGGGGGTCAATGGCCTCTCGCTCTCGCGGTCGGCCGACAGCCGCGTCACGAGTGTTCGGAGCGGCACCGGTGCGAGTCGCCCCGGCGCGGGGAAAGGAGCTGCGCGACCCGGACGCCGATGTCGTCCGCGTTCCGGGCCGGCGAACGGAACGTGAGCCGCACGTCCTGGTGTTGCCGGGCGTACTCGCAGCGCAGGACGAGCCCGTAGCGGTCCAGCGCGAGTGGACGGAGGCGGACAACGCCCTGGAGGACGTTTCGGTCGACGAGTCCGCTCAGCTGGGCGACCACATCGCCGTGGTCCCGGTCGAGATGAGTGAGCAGCGCCGCTTCTTCGACGGCCAACGGGTCGGGCCGCGCGGCGGCCAGTTCACCGAGGCCGACGCTCGCGGTCCCACCGTCCCGTTCGATGGCGGCGCGGGCCATGTCCAGGCGGAGGACGAGCACCTCGGGCGCGTCCTGGATCTCGGCCGGGGTGAGACGGCCCGCGAGGGTGACGCGCGAGCGGACCCGGTCGCGGACCGGTACGGGGGCGAGGTCGGTGAACTCGATCAGACCCGCGAGGGTGCCACCCGGCGCGAGCACGGCCTCGTCGGCGAGCGGGCTCTCCGAGGGAACGCGCAGCCGCAGCGTTCCGCGCCCGTCAACGGTGTGCATGGACATCAAGTCGTAGCCATTGCCGTCGGTCGTGAGACTCAAGGAGTCGGAACGTGTCATGACCGAACGGATCCGCTCGGCGTCGGTGGGTCCGGCCGCCCGGACATCTGCGAGAGCCATCAACACTCCTTAGGTTAGCCTAGCCTAAGTTAGCATCGCTCGGCGGATATATCCTCAACGGAGCGGCACCGCCGGCACTACGCTGTCGTGTCGTGCTGGAGACGCGCCTTGACACCGGTCGGATCCGGGCGGCTCGCCGGGTGATCGATCCGGTTTTCCTCGACACTCCGCTGTACCGCTGCGAGGCGCTGGAGCCCGCCCTCGGGTGCGCGGTGAGCATCAAGCTCGAAACGGCGAACCCGGTCCGCAGTTTCAAGGCCCGCGGTACCGAGCTCGTCGCGAGTCTGCTCGCCGCCCACGGTCCGCGGGCCGTGGTGTGCGCCAGCGCGGGCAACCTCGGCCAGGCCCTCGCCTGGTCCGGCCGCGGCCGGGGCCTCGACGTCACCGTCGTGGCCTCCCGCTCCGCGACCGTGGCCAAGCTCGATCGCATCCGCGCGCTGGGCGCCGGACTGGAACTGGTGGACGGCGACCACGAGACGGCTCGCGAACGGGCCGCGGCCATCGCACGGTACGACGGCATCCGGCTCCTCGAAGACAGCCTGGACATCGAGACCTGCGAGGGCGCGGCGACCATCGGCCTCGAACTGCTCGACACCGCACCGTCGTTCGACACCGTCCTGATCGCTCTCGGCGGCGGCGCGCTGGCCACCGGCATCGGCCATGTGCTGAAGGCGCTGGCGCCCGAGGTCGAGGTGATCTGCGTCCAGCCGCTGGGCGCACCCGCGATGACCCACTCGTGGCGCACGCGGCGCGTCGTCACCACCGACTCCACCGACACCATCGCCGACGGCGTCGCCGGCCGGTTCCCCATCCCGGCCGTCCTGGACGACCTCCTCCTGGTCGCCGACGACGCCGTCCTGGTCCAGGAGGCATCGATCACCACCGGTATGCGCATGCTCCTCGACCACGCCGGCCTCGTCGCCGAACCCTCGGCCGCGCTCGGCATCGCCGCGATCCTCGAAGACCGCGGCCGCTTCGCCGGCCGGCACGTCGTCACCATCGTGTGCGGCGGCAACGTCGACATGGACGCCTACCACCGCTGGGTCGGCGCGGCTCCCCTCCACCGGCCCTGACCACCGCTCATGTGGCTGGGCTGGGGTGGGCGGCGCTGGGCTGCGCTGGGCTCATCAGGTGATTCGTATTCGGTCGCGGGGAGGTTCAACCACGGTGCGGGTATGCGTCGGATGGCGTCCCGGGGCATCTGCCGCCCGGTGATCCGGCGTCCGCCGGGCGGCGGCGGAGTTTCGGGCGCGACACATCCGCACCACGGGCGGAACACTGAGGAAAGTGATGTCATCGAACCGCGAGGTGTTCCGCGCCGGTGGTGGTTCCCGCGCGGAACTGTCCGAGACGCATACCGCGGTCGTGGTGTTCATCGACGAGCACGCCTACAAGGTCAAGAAGGCCGTCGACCTCGGCTTCCTCGACTTCAGTACGCCGGCCGCCCGTCTCGCGGCGTGCGAGCGGGAGGTCCGGCTCAACCGCCGTTTCGCGCCCGACGTGTACGAGGGTGTCGCCGAGGTCCACCTGCCGTGGGGCGGCCCGCCGGAACCGGTCGTGGTGATGAGCCGGATGCCTCCCGGCAGCCGACTGGCACACCGTGTGGGCATCGGGGCCCCGGTGGACGACGATCTGCGCAGGATCGCCCGCCTGCTCGCGGCTTGCCACGCCGACTCGCCACGCGGCCCCGTGATCTCCCACGAGGGCACCCGTGACGCGCTGCGAGCCCGTTGGGAGGCGAGCTTCGAGCAGGTCCACGGACTCAGCGGCCAGCCTCCTCCGAGCGGCATGGCGGAGATCGAACGCCTGGTGCGGCGCTATCTCGACGGCAGACGGAACATCTTCGACTCCCGTATCCGGGAAGGCCGCGTGGTGGACGGGCACGGCGATCTGCGGGCCGAGGACATCTTCTGCCTCGACGACGGCCCCCGTGTGCTGGACTGCCTGGAATTCGACGACACCCTGCGTTACGTCGACGGCCTCGACGACGCCGCGTTCCTCACCATGGATCTGGAGCACCTGGGGGCGCCCGGCGCCGCCGCGTACTTCCTCGCGCGCTACAGCGAGTTCTCCGGCGATCCCGCTCCGCCGTCCCTGCGTCACCACTACGTCGCCTACCGCGCCTTCGTCCGGGCGAAGGTCTCGCTCTTCCAGGCCGGGCAGGGGAGCGCCGTGGCGCGGTCGGACGCGGAACGGCTCGCGGCTCTCGCCCTGCGGCACCTGCGGACCTCGGCTGTACGGCTCGTCCTGGTCGGCGGTCTCCCCGCGAGCGGGAAGTCCACCCTGGCGGGCGCGCTCGCCGACCGGCTGGGACTCACCCTGCTGAGCAGCGACCGGCTCCGGAAGGAACTGGCCGGTGTACCGCCGGAACAACCCGCGCCCGCCGAGTACGGGAAGGGCGCGTACACCCCCGAGTGGACACGGCGTACGTACGAAGAGCTGATCGACCGGGCCTCGGCCCTGCTGTCCCTGGGAGAGTCCGTGGTGCTCGACGCCACATGGACGGACCGTACATGGCGGACCATGGCCGCCGAGATGGCCCGGGACCGCAGCGCGGATCTGGTTCCACTGTGCTGTGAGGTACCGCCGGGTGTGACGGCCCGCCGGCTCGCCGACCGCCCTCCAGGGCCTTCCGACGCCGGTCCCGGCGTGGCCGAAGCGATGGCCGCGGCGGCGGATCCGTGGCCCGAGGCGGTCAGGGTCGATACGGGCGGACGGCTGGAGTCCGCGGTGGAGCGGGCGGTGGAGGTGGTACGCCCGGACGGCGCGGAGCGGACGAGGATCTTCCGGCGTCCCTATATGGAACCCGGCTGACAGCCGGTGCGCGTGACCGCGCGACAAGCCGGCATGAGCCCGCTCCGCTCACGGACCGGTGGCCGGAACGGGGCCTATCCGACGGCCCGTCATCCGGGCGGGGAAAATCGCGAGCCACAGCCGGCGGTGGTCGCCCGCCCACGGGGCGGTGTAGGCCTGCTGGTCCAGTCCGCGCGCCGCGGCGTCTCCCGTCACGGCACGCGCGACGCCGACGACATTGACACTCCAGCCCTGGCGCACCGCGTCGTCGACATGGTCGACCTCGAAGACGACCTCGTGTTCGGCGGCAGCCGCCGCGACGGTGCCCGGGGCCGTCCTGTACGCCACTGAGCCGTCCCCCGCCACGACATAGTTGACGGGAACGACAGCGGGACCGTTGTGCGTATTCACGGCCACCCGACCGACACCATGCGTCGAGAGGAGGGCACGGCACTCTTCGCCGCTCAACATCGTGAACCGGGACTCCGACGCGGGCTCAGGTTCGGACGCGGGCTCGGCTTCCGTGTCGGCCGCGCGGTCGGTGGCCGGGACGACCGCGACCGGGCAGGCGGCGTGGTGCAGCATCGCGTGATTGACACGGCCGAGCTGGAGACCGACGGCGGCGTGCCGACGCTTCGCACCGACGACCAGCAGATCGGCACTCGTCGCCTCCTCAAGGAGTGTCTGATGCGCCGTGCCCTGGACGAGCCTGCGCCGTACGACGACGTCGGAGTGATCGGCGTCGACCGCCCCCAGGAGCTGGTCCAGGCACTCCTCCGCCTCCTGCCGGTACGCCTCCGCCTGGTCTCCGCCGATCATCTGGCACGGTGTGATCTCGTAGGCCGGGTAGCGCCAGGCCCGTACGGCGACGAGTTCGCAGCCCCTCAACCGCGCCTCGCGAAGGGCGAAGCGCGCGGCGGCGGTGCTCCCGGTGGAGTTCCCGACGCCGAGGACCACCCGCCGGGAGGCAGGTCGCCGGTCGGTCTCCTCGCCGCGGACCACGACCACGGGACAGCGGGCCCTGGCCGCGACGGCCAGGCTCACGGATCCGAGAAGCATGGTCCTGACCGGGCCGCGTCCACGGGATCCCACTATCAGAACGGAGGCGTCCGGCGCCGCTCGCAGCAGCGCCGTCACCGGATCCTCCGGCTGGATGTCGGTGGACACCTTCACATCGGCGGCGAGACGGTGCACCCGCTCCTCGGCCGTGGCGACGACGTTCTCCGCGAATATCCGCTCGGAGGGGCGGTCGGTGCCGAGCCCCGTGAGGGGTGCCTCGTAGTGTTCCCACAGCGAGGCATGGACCAGTCGCAGCGGCAGGCCGGAACGCGCCGCCTCGGCCGCCGCCCAGTCGACCGCCTCAAGGCTGCCTTCGGATCCGTCCACTCCCACGACCATGGGAAGTTCCATGGCTGCCACCGCCTCTCGTCGTCGTTCGCGCCGTCGTTCGCGCCGTTCTTCGCATCGTTCTTCGGGGCGCCGGTCAGTCGCCGATCGTCAGCACGTCCCGTACCGGGCGGCGTGGGGTCCGGGGGCCGCGAGGGCCGTAGCCCAGGCGCAGGACCATCTGCACATGTCCGGAGCCCGACACCGGATCGCGGAGCAGCCAGCTCAGTTCCGGCCGTTCGAGTGCCTGAGTGGCGGGTGTACCGGACAGTCCGCGCAGTGTGGCGAGGAGCAGCACGCGTTCCATCGCCTCTCCCGCGCGCAGCCAGTCGCCGGGTCCGTTCCCCGGAGTGCTCAGCAAGGACAGCTGGGGCCGGTCCTCGAAGTCCACCATCGGTCTGCCGGGCACCACGCCGCTGCCCGCGAAGTCGCGCACCGGAGCCCCGCCGCCCCTCTCGCGCGGTCCGAAGGCGTAGTCGGGGACTCCGTCGGCGTATGAAGCGGACGCGGAGTTCCAGGTCCACCGGTGCAGCTCGGCCTCCCTTCCGGGGGACATTCGGCTGTATCCCTCGGCGTCCCGGATCAGATCCACGACGAACTGGAGGTGCGGGCCGGTGAGGAAGACGAGTTCGGCGCCCTCCTGCCCGGCGGCTCCGGCAAGCGCGCGCCGGTCCTCCTCCGGCACCTCCTGGTCCGAGAAGGGCTGACGGCTGGTGTGCCTCTCAAGGATCGCCGGGTACAACGCGCGGAGTCCGTCGTCCGGTGCCTCTGTCGCGGTCGCCGCGGATTCGAGTCGTACGGTCGCCAGGAGTACGGGATCGCGGGGGTCGGGCAGCACAGTCGTCACCGGGCGGAGCCCCTGGTGGACGGCCGCGACCCGGAGGTTCAGCAGTGCGGCACCGCAGCCCATGTGCAGACCGGCCAGGGTGGGGTCGGAGTCCGGCATGGCACGGTCGAGGTCCGCGGAGAGGGCGAGGGTCCGGCTCTCCGGGGTGTAGTGGAAGCGCCAGGGCTGGGCGTTGTGCATGGAAGGCGCGGCCGTGGCCTCGGTGACCAGGCCGCTCACCGTCGTTCCGTCAAGCGTGGGTGACCACACGACTGCTCCCGATTGGGTGACTGCTCCCCCGATGGGGTGATACCCGTTTCTCTCCGACCTCCCTGCCAGCCTGCCGCCGCCCGTCGGGTCGGCGGCAGGGGCCGTACGGCCCTGTACCGGGGCCCGTCGGCCTGAAGGCGGGGCCCGTCGGCCCGGAGTGGGGGCCGGTCCCCCTCTGTTCCCGCCATGAGGGGCCGAGTGGCTCATGGCGTCCGGCGGTGGGGCCGGAGACGGTGGAGGAGAGGAGATATGGCCGCGCCCTCGCGGTCATGGCCATGAGACACGGTCACCCATGAGAAACGGCCACAAAGGGAGCAGTGAGGACATGGACCACCGCAGCATCAGTGAGCTGATGACCCACAACGTGGTGAGTGTGCGGCCCGGCACCCCTTTCAAGGAGATCGCCAGGACACTGGCGGACCACGACATCAGCGCCGTACCCGTGATTGACACCGCGGGCCGTCCGGTCGGCCTGGTGTCGGAAGCGGATCTGCTGCGCAAGGCGGCGGGACGGTCCGATCTGTCGGGCCGGACACCGCTGCCGGACCTGGAGGCGTGGGAGCGCGCCCGTGTCGAGGGCAGCACCGCCGAGGAGATCATGTCCGCCCCGGTGGTCCGCGCGCACCCCGAGTGGACCGTTGTGGAGGCCGCCCGTCTCATGGCGGTGCAGAACGTCAAGCGTCTGCCTGTGGTGGATGAGACGGACACACTGCGTGGCATCGTCAGCCGCGCCGACCTGCTCAGGGTGTTTCTGCGGCAGGACCACGCCATCCGGGACGAGATCACACACGATGTCCTGGCCGAAACGCTCGGCCTGGCGCCGGGGGCGGTCACGGCCGATGTCAAGGAGGGCGAAGTCGCCCTGCACGGCACGGTGGAGGACGGCCGCCTGGTGCCCGTACTGCTACGGCTGTGCCGCAGCGTGGACGGTGTCGTGTCGGTCTCCGAGGATCTGAGGCAACCGGTGTGGGACGCCGGCGCCTCCGGTCCTGGCCGCGGAGCGTCGTCATGACACCGGTCGTCACCGTTGGACTGGACGGCACCCCCGAGTCGCTGTCCGCCGTCCGCTGGGCGGCGCGGGAGGCGGAGCTGCGGCAGGCGACGCTGCGTCTGCTGCACGCGTGGGTACTGCTGTCCGTCGAACCCGGCGGGGCCGTCCGGGAGAGCGATCAGAACTACTGGGCGGAACGGATCATGGCGGAGGCTCTGCGTACCGTCACCGAGCACCACCCGGATCTGTCCGTCGTCGAGGACCTGGTCGCCCAGGACCCGGTGAGCGCGCTGCTCGCGGCGGCGCGGGAGTCGGACGCGCTGGTGCTCGGTTCCCAGGACATGGCGCCCATGGCCAGCTACTTCCTCGGCCGAACGGGCCTGCATGTGGTGGCGAGAGCCGACGGCCCCGTGGTTCTCGTGCGCGCCGGGGACGACCGGGGCGACCAGGATGACACCGCCTCCGTGTTCGAGGGACGTGATGTGGTGATGGGACTGAGTCTGCACGGTCCCCGCGACGCCCTGATCGAGTTCGCCTTCGACAGTGCGGCGCGGCGCGGGGTCACCCTGCGGGCCGTCCACGGCAGGAACCTCCCGCCGCCCGCGTTCACTCATGGCGGCGCCGACCCGTACACCCCGGGGACGGTGGCCGGGAGGGCGGCGCGGGAGGCATGTGAGGAACTGGCGGGGGCGCTGCGGCCCTGGCGGGAGAAGTTCCCGGAGGTGCGCGTGGAGGACACGGTGTGGGTGGAGAGTGCGGCGCGGGCGGTTGTCCGGGGCGCGGCCGGAGCCGGACTGCTGGTGGTCGGCCGCCGGAGGAACCGGCCCGCGCTCTCCCCCCGGGTCGGACATGTCCTGTCGGCGTCCTTGCATCACGCGCCGTGCCCCGTGGCCGTCGTCCCCCACGACTGAGTTCCCGGAACGAACGGGCCGACGGGCCGTACGGGCCAGCAGGCCGTACGGGCGAACAGGTCGTACGGGCGAACAGGGAGGCAGCCGGGCCGAACGGTCGGCGGGTGCCCATGCCCAACGGGTCGGCGGGTCCCCGTACGGGGCCGGTCGGCCCATGCGCCCGCCGGGTACACCGCCGCAGGCTGGGCGTAGGGAGAAAATCCCCGAACACCCCTGAATCAACCACCGATCGCCATCGGCGGGCCACCACCGACTCGCCGGCGAGGAGATGCGCGTCATGAAGGCATTGGTCTTTCACGGGCCCGGACGGTCCTCATGGGACGAGGTCCCCGAACCCTCGGTCAAGGACGGGGCGGATGTGATCGTCCGCGTCGACTCGGTCACCATCTGCGGCACCGATCTGCACATCCTCAAGGGAGACCTCCCGGAGGTCGTTCCCGGGACCGTTCTCGGTCATGAGGCCGTCGGCGAGGTCGTGGAGACGGGTGGTGATGTGCGTACCGTACGGCCCGGCGACCGGGTGCTGGTGTCCTGCGTCTCGGCGTGCGGGCGCTGCCGTTTCTGCCGCGAGGCCCGGTACGGCCAGTGCCTGGGCGGCGGGGGCTGGGTACTGGGACATCTCATCGACGGGACGCAGGCCGAGTATGTGCGGGTGCCCTTCGCCGATCTGTCGGTCCACCCACTGCCCGGTGCCCTGGACAGCCAGGACGCGGTCCTGCTCGCCGACATCTTTCCCACCGCCTACGAGGTGGGGGTGCTCAACGGCCGGGTCCGGCCGGGCGACACGGTGGTCGTGGTCGGTGCGGGGCCCATCGGTCTGGCCGCCGTCGCCACGGCCCGGCTGTTCTCACCGGGCCGTGTCATCGCGGTCGATCTGGCGCCGTCCCGTCTTGAGGTGGCGCGGCGGATCGGCGCGGACGCGGTGGCGGACGCGAGGGAGGATCCCGCGCATCTGATCGCGGATCTGACCGGCGGACTCGGGGCCGATGTGGCGATCGAGGCGGTGGGGCTGCCGGAGACCTTCGAGCTCTGCACCCGCATGGTGCGACCGGGCGGGCACGTCGCCAATGTCGGAGTGCACGGCAAGCCGGCCGTACTGCACCTGGAAGACCTGTGGATCAAGGACGTGACCATCACGACAGGGCTGGTGGACACCTTCTCCACGCCGATGCTGACGGATATGGCGACCGCCCGCCGGCTGCCCACCTCGTCGCTGGTCACGCACAGCTTCGAACTGGACCGGATGGAGGAGGCGTACGACGTGTTCTCCAGCGCTGAGAGCGGAGCGCTGAAGGTGATTCTGGAGCGGTCCGCGACCTGAGCGAGGAAGGGCGCCGAGGACATGTCCGCGTAGGCACGGCCGTCCTCGGCACCGCCGCCTCCCGCCACCGCGAGAGCGCGTCCCGCACCGAACCGTCGCTCCCCCGTCGCTCCCCCGGCGGTCCCCCGCCGGTCCCCGGCGGTTCGGCCGGCACATGGAAGGGCGGGCAGGGGGCAGGTGGCCCGGTGATCGCCCCAGCAGTGGCGGCGGAGCACAGGTGCGCAGAGGCTGGAGAAAGGGTTGGTTCAGCGCCTGGCGGAACGATCACACCGCTGGACCGCACTCCCACCGGAGGTACCCGATGACGACCGCCGCCCTGACGCCCGCCGACCTCGGCTCCCTGTGGACCCTGCCCGGGGTGTACGCCCCTCAGGACGACACCCGCCTGCTCGCCCGAGCGCTCCACGCGGAAGGTCTCGCGGCGGACATGGATCTCCTGGACGTCTGCACAGGCGGCGGCGCGCTGGCGGTGCTGGCGGCACGCATGGGCGCCCGGGTCTC
>NZ_JBSGVS010000004.1:0-226139 GCF_053608565.1 Streptomyces sp. NPDC055025 | reverse complement strand
GTCCAAGTACGTCCAGTACGAGCACGATCCTCCGCCTTGCGATCGCACGCACCAGACGCCGCGGGCCCCGCCCTCCGGGCGGACGGCGGGACTTTCGAAACACGCCCTAGGGCACCACGACTACAGTTCCACGACGACGGTCCCGAAGTGCCGGCCTTCGATCAATTCCCGCAACGCCAGCGGCGCGCGATCGATGCCCGCGATCCGGGTGTGGGGGAAGCTGATCTCGCCGGAGCGCAGCCAGTCGCCGAACCGACCGGTCCACTCCTTCTCCATCCCGGGGTGGTCCGCGCCGCTGTACCCGCGCAGCGAGACGCCCTTGACGACCAGACGGAAGGCGTCGATCTCCACCGGCGCGCTGCCGCCCGCCCGCTCTGCCGACAGTTGCCCCGACAGCGCTCCGACCAGGGCGAAACGCGCGCCTTGCCGGGCAGCGCCGAGTGCCGCGACCAGTTGCTCGCCGCCGACGTTGTCGAGCAGGACATCGATCCCCTCGGGCGCCGCCTCGGCGAGCTGCGCGGCGATGGGACCGGCCCCGCGCAGTACGACCGCGTCGTAGCCCAGTTCGGCGACCAGTCGCTCCGCCTTCTCCGCCGAGCCGGTGCTGCCGATCACCCTGCCGGCGCCCAGCAGCCGGGCGATCTGCCCGGCCAGGGAACCCACGCCGCCCGCCGCGCCGGTGACGAACACGGTGTCCCCCGCGCGGACTTCGGCGAGACGGGTCAGCGCGCCGTAGGCGGCGGATCCCGAGGTGAGGTGCGCGACCGGGTCGGGCAGTGTGCCGTCCACAGGGGTGCAGTCGGCGGCGGCCACCAGGGCGTACTCCCGCCAGCCGAGCGGATGGGTGACCGTGTCGCCTAGGCGCAGCGGGCTGCCGGCCGGCGCGGCCACGACCTCGCCCACGGCCGGGCCGAACAGGGTGTCGCCGCCGCGCAGCGGTGGCAGCGGTACGCCGTCGACCTCCCCGCCGATCAGGGTGCGCAGACCGGGGAAGACCAGGAAGTGCCGGTTCCTGACGAGGACATGGTCCGACCCGGGCTCGGGCAGCGCTGTCTCGACGACGGCGAAGTGTTCGGGCGCGGGCAGTCCCTCGGGGGTGGCGGCGAGCCGGATCTCGCGGGCGGTACGGGGCAGGACTGCGGTCATGTTGGGGCTCCTGGGGGTGGGGTCGGGGCAGCGCGGCAGGGCGCGTGTCCGGCGTCGGCGTGCGGTGACGCTAACCCCTGACGCGTACGTCAGGGTCAAGCCGACGCGGGCCGCGGTGAGCCGCTGGGGTGGGCGGACCGGGCGGTCTCGCGGCGGGGGAGAGGGCGGAGGGAGCCGTCCCTGGGACGCGGGTCCTCCCTCACTGGCATACGCGGTCACCGGGAGCGAGAATTGCCACGGCAGGCCGGGTGCCGATGGCCCCGGCGTTTCCGACGCACCGGAGGCGGCGAGAGGCATGACCACACCGCGGGACCTGTACCTCGTCTCCATGGACATTCCGTCCGGCCACCCGGTGGAGCGGGGCGATCTGTCGCTGGCGCTCGCGGGAGCCGAGGTGATCGACCTCCTGAACGCCCGTGCCGTCAGACTGGAGGACGGTCACCTCGTGCCGGACGACCCGCCGGCGATGACGGACCGCCTGCTGGGCGAGGCCGCGTCGTCGCTCGTCCGGCAAGCGCCCTACGAGACGGTCTCCGACTGGCTGTGGCGCAGGGGCCGCGGTCTGGCCGCCGTCTATCTGGCCGAGCTGGAGGCGCGAGGGCAGATCATCTCGCAACAGCGACGCCGCTGGATGGTGTTGCGCACCAGTCGTACGGTGCTGACCGATTCGCCCGACCGGCGCCAGGCGGCGAATCGCTGGGCGGCGGACGAGCCCGTCCTCGCCGCCCTCGCGGCAGCCGTCGGAATCCACGGCGGTATTCACGACGCCCCGACCGGGGAGGCCCCCGGCGTGCTCGACGACACGGTGGAGCGGGTGCTCACGGAGGTCGAGGAAGCGGTGGGGGAGTTGGTGGCGGAACGTCAGCGGCGCGACCGCAGGCGCGAAGAGGCGGCCGAGGACAACCGCCGGCGGGGCTACTGAGATCCGGCGCCCGGCGGAGAGGCCCGCGCCAAGGTAGGTCCGTCCCGAGTCCCGGAACGGACCTACCGGGGTGCCGGAACGGACCTACCCGGGTGCCGGAACGGACCTTTCGGATGTCCGGGCACCGGAGATCCATGAAGGGTCTGGACCAATCGTCTTCACCTGCTCCCTTATGCTCCTTTTCGCCTGATTGACGGGACGATCATGGGGCTCTTGGCGTGTCCGCGCCAAGGGCCGAATCCATGCCCTCGGCATCTCCGTCCGGGGCGCAACAGGCTGCCCCGACTGGGCAAGGGGGCACGTTGCGCAGAGCACCGCGCAGGACACGGAGACCAGGGAGCAGCACCGCCGCCGCCGTCGTCGCGGGCGCGGCGGCACTCACCTTGGCGGCGACGGCCGGGACGGGCACGGCGGCGACCGGCCCCGCCCCGGCCCGTACCTCCGGACAGACAGCTTCCGGACAGACTGCCGCGGGACCGACAGCTTCCGGGCAGGCGGCCCCCGGGCAGACATGGGCCGCGCCGGCAGCAGCCCCGGCGGGGGCCGAGGCCCCGCGTGAGGTCACCCTGATCACCGGTGACCGGGTCCTGGTCGACGATCACGGAAAGACGGTCGGACTGCGGCCCGCCCCGGGCCGTGCCTCGGTACCGGTCCAGATGCGCGAGGTCAAGGGCCACTCGTATGTACTCCCGGCGGACGCGGCCGGGTTGATCGCCACCGACAAGCTGGACATCCGGCTCTTCGACGTCACCGAACTGAGCCGCCCCGAGTACCGGACCCTCACGGGCGACGGGGTGCCGCTGCTCGTCTCGTACCACGGCTCCGGGGCGCGCAAGGCGGCGGGCCAGGAGGCCCGCGCGGAGCTGCGGGCGCAGGACGGCACCACCGTACGGGCCGAGATCGACGCCGTGGACAGCGAGGCGCTGACCGTACGGAGGAGTGCGGCGGCCGAGGCGTGGGCCTCGCTGACCGCGCGCTCCGCGCGGGGCCTGCGGCTCGCGTCCGGGGTCCGCTCCGTCCGGCTCGACGGTCTGCTCAGGACGACGCTCGACGTCAGCGTCCCGCAGATCGGCGCGCCGAGCGCGTGGGCCGCCGGACACGACGGCAAGGGCGTGAAGGTCGCCGTCCTGGACACCGGTGTCGACACCAACCACGCGGACTTCGCGGGCCAGATCGTCGCCGGGAAGAACTTCACCTCCGCCGACTCCGCCGACATCATGGACCGTTACGGCCACGGCACCCATGTCGCCTCCATCGTCGCCGGGACCGGCGCGCAGTCCAAGGGCCAGTACAAGGGCGTCGCCCCCGGCGCGCGACTGCTCATCGGCAAGGTGGCCGGCGACCGAGGCGCGGCCACCGAGTCCGCGATCATGTCCGGTATGGAGTGGGCCGTGGACGAGGGGGCGAAGATCGTCAACCTCTCCATCGGCGGCCCCGACACCCCGGGTGTGGATCCCCTGGAAGAGACCGTCAACAGGCTCTCCGCCAAAGCCCTGTTCGTCATCGCGGCCGGCAACTCGGGGCCGCGCGACTCCACCGTCGGCACACCGGGCACGGCCGACGGCGCGCTCACCGTCGGCGCCGTCGACAAGCGGGACACGATCGCCGACTTCTCCTCACGGGGCCCGCGCATCGGCGACGGCGGGGCGAAGCCCGACATCACCGCACCCGGTGTCGCCATCACGGCCGCCGCCGCCAAGGGCAGTGTCATCGACCAGAATCCGGGCGTACCGCATCCCGCCCCCGGATATGTCACGCTCGACGGCACCTCCATGGCCACCCCGCATGTGGCGGGCGCGGCGGCGCTCCTCGCCCAGCAGCACCCCGACTGGAGCGGTGCCCGGCTCAAGGCCGCGCTGACCGGCTCCGCGAAGCCCGGCCCGTACAGCGCGGTCGAGCAGGGCAGCGGCCGGGTCGACGTGACACACGCCATCACCCAGAGCGTCGTCACCGAGCCCGCCTCACTGAGCTTCGGTGCCCCGGCCTGGCCGCACACCGACGACCAGCCGATCACCAGGACGCTCACCTACCGCAACACCGGTACCGAGCCGCTCACCCTCGATCTCGCGGCCACCGCCACCGGTCCGAAGGGCGCGGAAGCGCCTGCCGGCTTCTTCGCCCTCGGCGCCTCGCGGGTCACCGTCCCGGCCGACGGCACCGCGTCCGTGGACATCACGGCCGACCCGACGCTCGGCGGCGATACGGAGGGCGTCTACAGCCTCGCCGTCACCGCGACCGGCGGCGGCCAGAGCGTACGCACCGCCGGTGCCGTCCTCCGCGAGGGCGAGATGTACGACCTCACCCTCAAGGCCACGGCCCGCGACGGCTCCGCACCGGCGGACGGCGACTGGACGGCGTTCATCTACGACCTGGGCGCGCAGACCATGGTCAGGGTGTCCGGCGACAACGGCTCGGCCCAGGTGCGCCTGCCCCGCGGCATCTACACCATCCTCGGCGAGGTCCCGCTGCTCAGCCCCGACCTCGTGTACATCGGGGACGACTGGGTCGCCGCGCCCCGGCTCGAACTGACGAAGGACACGGTGCTCGCGGTCGACGCGCGCGCGACCGAACTGATCGACATGGCACCGCCGGACCCGGACGCCTCGTACCAGTCCGGATTCCTGACCATCTCGCCGCGGGAGGCGCCGGGACCGATCATCCTCTACATGGGCAACCTGTCGGAGGGCTTCCGTACCCAGCAGGTCGGCCCCAAGCCCCGGCCGGGCACGGTCAGTTCGTATCTGCTCTCCTCCTGGGCGGGCGACGGCACGGACTATCTGCTCGCCGACACCCTCAAGAACGCCTTCTACACCGGACATGTCCAGCACGCGAAGGCCGCAGACCTGGCGAAGGTGACGGTCAACACGGGCGGCACGGTCACCGGGGGGAGATGGGGGCAGATCGCCTCGGCCCCGGACTTCCCGACCTCCGTACCGGTCACCTTCACCGACCTGGCGAGCACGACCACCTCGTATCTCCAGGGCGGTTACGCGTGGCAGCGGACCTTCCAGCAGCGGCGCGGAGGGACGGCCGAGACGCAGTATGCCCTCCCGTCCCGGGTGTACCGCGGCGGAAAGCCGTACACCGAGGACTTCAACACCGCGGTCTTCGGGCCCGCGCTGGTCGAGGGCGGCGGTCTGACGCGCGACGGCGACCGGCTGACCGGTGCGATACGCCCCTTCGCCGACGGCGCGGGACATGACGGAAGCAGTCTGTACGACCCCGCCACCGCGTCCACCACGCTCTACCGCGACGGCGAGGAGTACGCCACGGCCGACGGCGTCCTGGACGCGGTGAGCTTCGATCTCCCTGCGGAGAGGGCGAGATACCGGCTGGTCACCACCGTCGGCCGCGCCACCACGGGCGTATCGGCGGTCACCACGCGGGTGAGCTGGTCGGCCGAGTTCACCTCGGGGCACACCGCGAAGCCGACCGCCCTGCCCGCGAGCGTGGTGCGCTACACGCCGGAACTCGGCCTGGACGCGCGGGCCGTGGCGGGCGCCACGCAGAGTGTGCCGGTCACCGTCCAGGGCTCGGCCGCCGGCCGGAACCTCACGTCGCTGACGGTGTCCGTCTCGTACGACGGTGGTACGTCGTGGTCGAAGGCGGCGGTACGTGACGGACGCGTGCGGGTCGTCAACCCGGCGGCGGGCGGCACGGTTTCGTTCCGGGCCGACGTCAGGGACCGTGCGGGGAACGTCTTCTCGCAGACGGTGCTGGACGCGTATCTGACGAAGTGACGCGTCGGGTACGGAGCAGGGCCGGGGACGGAGCAGGGCCGGGGACCGGCCGCACCGGCCCCGGCCCCGCGCGGGGCCCGCGGCGACGGTTCGGACGGTGAACCGGCGCCCTGACAACGATGTCGCGTGATCTTGTGCAAGGCCCGGCTCGCGCGTCGGGCACGGTCGCCGTCGTGCGGATACGTTGGAAGGGACGCGCCACTCGGCTCGCCGTCCGATGGGAGACGTGCGATGGAGAACGACATGGAGATGTCCGGACAGACCGCCCTGGTCACCGGCGCCACCGCCGGTATCGGCCGCGCCGTCGCGGTTCAGCTCGCGCGGGAGGGAGCCGAGGTCGTCGTACACGGCCGTGACGCCCGGCGCGGCGACGAGGTCGTGGCCGGGATCGAGACCGCCGGAGGCAGGGCCCGGTTCGTCGAGGCCGATCTCACCGACACCGCGGAAGTGCTGCGGCTGGCGCTGGAGGCGGGCGAGGTCGACATCCTGGTCAACAACGCGGGCGTCTACAAGTTCCTGCCCACCTCGCGGATGACCGACGAACTGTTCGATCTGCACATGGACCTGAACACCAGGGCTCCGTATCTGCTGGTGCGTGAACTCGCCCCGGGCATGGTGGCACGGGGACACGGATCGGTCGTGAACGTCGGCACGCTCGCGGCCTCGGTCGCCACCCAGGGCACCGGTATGTACGCGGCCTCCAAGGCCGCTCTGGAGCAGCTGACGAGAGTCTGGGCCGCCGAGTACGCCGACAAGGGCATCCGTGTCAACGCCGTCGCGCCCGGCCCGGTCCGGACCCCCGGCACCGACGCGATGGAGGCCGCCACCCTGAAGTCGATCGCCCACACCACCGCGCTGGGCCGGGTCGCCGAGCCCGAGGAAGTGGCCGAGGCCGTGGCCTTCCTCGCTTCCGACCGCGCCAGCTACATCACCGGAGAGGTGCTGGAAGTGGCCGGTGGCCGGCCCGGCATCGGCTGACACACGCCGCACACGCCGATGCTCCCGCGCGTACCCGCCCCCGGTGCGCGCCGGTGTGCTGTCGAGCGTCCGGCGGGGTGCCTGGCAGGGTGCCCGGCCGACCCGGACAGGACCTACGGGTTCTCCGCGCTCCGTTCGACCTGCCGCAGAATGGCGGTGGCGGCCGGCCGCATACCGCCGTGGCCGAAACGGTCCGTCAGCGCCCGTGCCCTGCCCGGCGAGCGGCCGAGCCCGGCCGCCAGACCGGCGAGTTCCTCCGCGAGCCGTTCCCGCAGGCCCTGTTCACCGGCCAGTCGGCGCACGGCCCCGCTGATCTCCCGCATGACCGCCGCCGGTTGCGCGGTGTGGTCGACGGGCAGGCCGATGTCCGCCCAGTCCAGGCGCGCGCGGTTCGCGCGTATCGGCCATCGCGGCCACCCCCTGGGGAAGGGTCGGCTCGCCCGGCCGTCACGGCGCGCTCGTCCGGTGCCCGCCTCGCGCTCAACGACGACCGGGGCGGCCGGGTCACGGCAAGCGGGTCACGGCAAGCGGGTCAGGCCCTTGATCTTCCAGAGCGAGCCGCCGCCGGTGACCTGCGCCGCGTAGGCGTTTCCGTCGCCGTCGAGCCGGAAGATGACGGAGTTGAGCCCGCGGACGGTCGCGATATGTGTGCCCCGGCCGGTGGCCGGATCCAGCCGGGTGACCTGGTCGCCGACGGAGAAGTAGACGAGACCGTCGGCCGCGACCGAGATCGACGTCGGCTCGTAGAACTCCTTCGCCACGCTCCTGACGGCGCCGGTGGCCAGGACGGTCTCCAGGATGCGGCCGGTGAACATGTCGGCGGTGTACGCCTTGCCCTCGCCGTCGAGCGCGATGCCCTGGGACAGACCGAGCCCGGAGGCGACGACCCGGACGCTCCCGCCCGGCGCGAGTTCGTAGAGCTTGCCGCTGCCGCCCGTGGCATAGGTCGTGCCCGCGCTATGGACGATGGCGTGCAGCGGACCGAGCCCCGAGGCGAGGAGTTCCCGTGATCCGGTGCCGAGGTCCACCTTCAGCAGATTGCCGTCGAAGTCGCCCACGTAGGCGCCGCCTTCGCCGTCCAGATCGATGCCACGCAGATTGCCGAGCCCGCGTGCGACCGTGCTCGTGGCCCCGGTCGCCAGCTCCACCTCGCGCAGATCGCCGTTCTGGTACGTGATGTAGGCGTGCCCGTTCGCGTCATAGGCGGAACCGACCGGCTCGCCCAGCCCGCCGGCCACCTGCGTACAGGCCGAGGAAGGGCAGTTGACGACCGTGACCGCGGCGGCCGCACTCGGCGAAACCGCCAGCCCCGCGCCGACGAGCGCGCCCAGCACCACGCCCGCGGTCCGGGCACGCCATGTCCTTGATGAAGTCACGATCGATCCGCTCCCTTGGGGGTATGGCCGCGCCCAACCCGACGTCGGCCGCTGCCACTTGGTAGCACGCGGCGTCGATGTGATCGTCCGTCACGCGACAGGAAGGCCGAAAACCAGCCCCGCTCAGGCCGCTCTTCTCCCCGGTCCGGCGCTTCCGCGACCTGCCGACGCTCAGCCCCGCGAGGGCGGCGAGAGCTGTTCCGGGACCGCCTCGTCGTCGAAGGTTCCGGCGGCGGCCGTGGACGGGTCCGGCGCCGGGCGGGGCCAGATACGGCCCAGCCGCCGTTCGATGTCGGAGTTGAAGCGTTCCAGCGCGTCGGTGAAGGCGGTGACCTCTTCGGGGGTCCAGTCCGCGAGTACGTTTCCCAGACCGTTCACCACGCGGTCGCGCTCCGTGTGGAGCCGGCTCCGGCCGACAGGCGTGATGCGGAACTTGCGGGCGATACCGCCGTCGGGATCCGCGACGCGGTCGACCAGATCGGCGCGGAGCATCGCGGAGGTCTGACGGTTGAGGGTCGAGACGTCCAGTCCGAAGGCGTCCGAGAGCTGCGCGATCGACATCGGGCCCTCGATCTCGATCCTGCTGAGCAGCAGATAGGCGCTGCGGTCCATGAGGCCGCCCTCCCGCTTGCCCCGGGGAGATGTGGAGTGGCGCCCCAGGAGCATCAACTCGCGCTCAAGCCGTCGGCTCTCCCTCTCCACAGCGACCATCCTTCATCGTCTCTTCCCGGGCTCGTTCCTCTTGTATACCACGTCGTATGCATAGCGCATATCGCATGTATGATGCCTATCGATTGCATGATGCACATCCTTGCCGTGGAGGGAACACAGTGAACGACCAACAGTCCGGCTCCGGCCCCAGCGCGCGCTCCGGGGTGATCGTCCTGGTGCTGGCGTGCGCCGGGATCGTCGCCGCCTTGATGCAGACCCTCGTGGTACCCCTGGTCGGCGAGCTGCCCCGGATACTGGACACCAGTCCCTCCAACGCGTCCTGGGCGGTGATCGCCACCCTGCTGGCGGGAGCCATCTGCACTCCGGTCGTCGGCCGGCTCGGCGACATGTTCGGCAAGCGGCGCATGCTGCTGATCTGTGTGGTGCCCCTCGTGGCGGGCTCGGTGGTCTGCGCCCTGGCCGACTCGCTCGTCCCGATGGTGATCGGGCGGGCCCTCCAGGGCATGGGCATGGGCATAGTCCCGCTGGGCATCAGCGCCGTCCGTGATGTCGTGCCGACCGAGCGCGTGGGCTCCTCCATCGCCCTGATCAGCGCCTCCCTGGGCATCGGCGGAGCGCTCGGCCTGCCGATCGCCGCCGCCGTCGCCGAGAACGCGAGCTGGCGCATTCTGTTCTGGGGAGCGGCCGGGCTCAGCGCCCTGGTCGGCGTGCTGATCTGGCGGGTCGTGCCGCACACCGAGACCACCGGCCGGGGCGGCTTCGACTATGTGGGCGCCGTCGGACTCGGCGCGGGACTGCTCTCTCTGCTGCTGGTCGTCTCGAAGGGCGCCGACTGGGGCTGGGGGAGCGGTACGACCCTCGGCCTGTCCGCCGTGGCCGTCGTTCTGCTGCTGCTGTGGGGCCGGTGGGAGCTGCGCGTCAAGGACCCGCTGGTCGATCTGCGGGTCACGGTCAAGCGTCAGGTCCTGCTGACGAACCTCGCCTCGGTCGTCGTCGGCTTCTCCATGTACGCCCAGTCGCTCATCGTGCCGCAGCTCCTCCAGATGCCCGAGGCCACCGGCTACGGGCTGGGCCAGTCCATGCTGGCCGCGGGTCTGTGGATGGTGCCCGGCGGTCTCTTCATGATGGCTCTCTCCCCGGTGGGCGCCAAGCTCTCCGCGGCCCGTGGCCCCAAGGTCACCCTGTTCGTCGGTTCCCTGGTGATCGCCGCCGGCTATGCCTCGTCCCTCTTCCTGATGGGCTCCGCCTGGGGTCTGATGATCGTCGTCTGCATCGGCAGTACGGGCGTCGCCCTCGCCTACGGCGCCATGCCGGCGCTCATCATGTCCGTCGTGCCCCAGTCCGAGACGGCGGCCGCCAACGGCTTCAACGCCCTGATGCGTTCCGTCGGCACCTCGGTCTCCGCCGCGGTCGTCGGTGTCGTCCTGGCGCAGATGACCGTCCGGATGGGCGGATTCGAGATCCCCTCGGAGAACGGGTTCCGTACCGGGATGATCATCGGCGGTGTGGTGGCACTGGTCGCCGCCGCCATCACCCTCGCGATCCCCGGCCGCAAGGCGCCCTCCATGGACCAGGCCGCCCCCGTCTCCTCCGGCCCCCAGGAAGTCTCCGGTCTCGCCCGGAGCTGATCCGTACGAAGCGGACCGGTCGGACCGGTCGGACCGGTACGGGGCCGGTCCGCTCCGAGCGGCGGCCGGCGAGACGCCGTCGACCCGGGCCAGCGGGTCGCCGGGGGTGGGGGTGTCCCGGCGGCCCTTTCCGCATCGGCCCTCTCCGCGTCCCTGAGTACGCGTACTCACGCCGCCCGGCCGGTGCCGGGCGACGATGAAGTCCCGAACTCGCCGTGACCGGAGGGCCGTTCATGCTCAGCCGTATCGCCGGCGCCGTCGTGCCCCTCTTCGGACACCTCACGGTCACGGCCGACACCGACGCCGCACTGCGGCCCGGCAGCATCATCGCCGCGAACCACACCTCGCTCAGCGACCCGGCGGTCGTTCTCGCCGCCCTGCACCGCCTCGGCGTGGAGCCCGTCGTGCTGGCCGCCGCCGGGCTGTGGCGGATCCCGCTGCTCGCCTCGGCACTCACCCGGGACGGCTTCGTGCCGGTCCACCGCGGCGGTCCGCGGGCCGCCCACGCCCTGGAGGACGCCGCGGAGGCGCTCACCGCGGGCCGTCTCGTCCTGCTCTACGGCGAGGGAGGCCTCCCGCACCGCAAGGACGCCGGCGAGGCCGCTCCCCGTCCCTTCCGCAGCGGTATCGCCCGGCTGGCGCGCGCCACCGGCGCCCCGGTGGTGCCGCTCGGCCAGGCCGGGGCGCGCCGGCTCGTCTCCGGCGGCCCCGCGAAACAGCTCGCGGGCCTGGCCACCGCTCCGCTGCGCCGGCCGGACCTCCATGTCCATATCGGTGCCCCGGTGCGGCTGTCCGGTGAACCGGCCGTCGCCACGGCCCGTGCCCACCGCGCGGTCTCCGCCGCCTGGCGCACGGCGGCGGCCCGGATCGGTGAACCGGTCGCCGCCGCCGCTCGCGTGCGTCCTCCCGGGCCCTCTCCGGCGTCTCCTCCGCCTGAAGAGGCGGCAGCGGGGTAAAGGAAGCGGCATGCGGTCCGTAGCGCCCTCGGTCCGCTCCCCTCGATACGCGCAGGTGGACCGTGATGTCTCCGCTCTCTCGCCGACGCTCGCCCTTCCGTCCCGTACGAGGGGCGGCCGCTCATGCCGCCCGCTGAGGGGAGGAAGCCGGACGGCCAGGGGGAGGCGCTGCTCGACGGGCTCACCGTCGACGAACGGCGCCCCGAGCGGCCCGTCCTGCTGGACGAGAGCGGGCGGCCCATCCGGACCTGGCGCGAGAACTATCCGTACGACAGGAAGGTCGGGCGGCGGGAGTACGAGCGGCGCAAACGCGTGCTCCAGATCGAGCTGCTGAAGCTCCAGCGCTGGGTCAGGGAGACCGGACAGCGCCTGGTGGTCGTGTGCGAGGGGCGGGACGCGGCGGGCAAGGGCGGTACGATCCAGCGCTTCACCGAGCGGCTCAATCCGCGCGGCGCCCGGGTCGTCGCCCTGGAGAAGCCCACCGAACGCGAGGCCGGGCAGTGGTACTTCCAGCGGTATGTCGCACATCTTCCGTCCGCCGGTGAGATCGTCTTCTTCGACCGCTCCTGGTACAACCGGGCGGGGGTGGAGCGCGTCATGGGCTTCTGCACCCCCGCCGAGTACGAGCATTTCCTGAGCCAGGCACCGGTGTTCGAGCGGATGATCACCGAGGACGGCATCCTGCTGGTGAAGTTCTGGTTCTCCGTCTCCCGCAACGAGCAGCGCACCCGATTCGCCATCCGGCAGATCGACCCCGTACGGCAGTGGAAGCTCTCGCCGACCGATCTCGCCTCCCTCGATCTGTGGGACGCCTACACGGTCGCCAAGATCGAGATGTTCCGGGCCACGGACACCCCGTACGCGCCCTGGACCGTCGTGAAGACGAACGACAAGAAGCGCGGGCGTCTTGAGGCGATGCGCAGTCTGCTCCGGCATCTGGACTACGCCAACAAGGACGCCGATGCCGTCGGAGAACCCGACCCGCTGATCGTCGGTCCCGCCGACACGCTTCTGGAGCCGGGGGAGGAGAGCACCGACCTGACACCCACGCCGCTGACCGGGCGCCGGCACGGGCCGGGCGCCCACCCCGCACCGGAGGACTGACCCCGGCCGGGGCACGGGTCCGGGCGGGGCGCGGGTCCTGGCGGGGCGCGGGTCCGGGTGAGGCACGGGTCCTGGCGGGGTGCCGGCGGGCCCACCACCCCTTTCACCGCGCGGACGCGCGTCCCCCCGCCCCCGCGCGGTGCCCCGGACGGGTACCAGGTGTTCCCACCACCGGACGGGGCCCCTGTTAGAGCGTCGGCACACCTCTGCGTGACGCCCCCGGATCGGACAGTGTTGAGCCGGACCGAAATCGCCGGACCGAAGTCCCAGTGCCGAAGGGGAGACAGTGACCGTGTCGTTCGATGAGGGTACGGCGGCCGTACGTGAGGTGGCCGGCGCCCGGTGGCGGATGGCGGTCGACGGGCAGGAGGATCTGCGGGAGGCGGCGTCCAGGGAGCTGGCGGATGTGCTGTTCGCGTCCTTCCCGAGGCGGGATCAGCGGCGCAAGGGCGAGCTGTATCTGCTCGGATCGCTGAACACCCCGGGCCGCAAGTCCATCCGTACCATCGCCGCGCACATGGGCGGTTCGGCGGCCGAGCAGAGCATGCACCACTTCATCAGCAGCTCCACCTGGGACTGGAAGCCCGTCCGGGAGGCGCTGGCGGTCTATCTCTCGCGGCTCAGCCCCCCGCAGGCCTGGGTGGTGCACCCCATGCCGATCCCCAAGGCGGGCGACCTCTCGGTGGGGGTCGAGCAGGTCCTCGATCCCTGTCTGGGAACCTTCCGCGGCCAGCGGGCCTTCGGGGTGTGGTATGCCTCGGCGGCCTTCGACACCCCGGTGAGCTGGCGGCTGTTCCTGCCGGACTCCTGGACACAGGACGAGACACGGCGACGGCAGGCCGAGATCCCGGAGGACGCGGGCGAGGAGACACTGGAGGAGTGCGCGGTCGAGGCGGTGCTGGACGTGCTGGGCTCCTGGAAGGTGCCGTCGCGCCCCGTGGTGCTGAACACGGAGATCGGGCATGTCACCGCCATCATGGACAGGTTCACCCGGGCCGGTGTCCCGGTGATCGCCCGGGTCACCGACACGGCCCGGTTCGTCGTCCATGACCCCGCGCTCCCCGGACACGCGGGCGGACAGCTCGCCGCCCAGCAGATCGCGATGGCGGCCCGCGGGCTGCGCAGGCGGGTGGGTCTGACGGAACGCTCAGGCGCGGCCGCCGGATCCCCCGGGACGCTCGCGGTGACCCTGTCCGTGGAGGCCGCGGGCCCGGCGGCGGGCCGGCGCCGGGCCGGTACGGGCGACGAGAACAGGGAGCTGGTGCTGCTCGCCGAGTGGAACGGCCCGCGCGGTATGCCGGACGCCCTGTGGGTGACCAATATGACGGCGATGTCGACCGGCGCCCTGCTGCGGATGACCAGGCTGGGCGGCAGGTCCGGTCACGATCTCGCCGCGAGCGGCGCGGACATGGGACTCAGGGACTTCAAGAGCCGTTCCTTCAACGGCTGGCACCGGCACATCACACTCGCCTCCGCCGCCCACGCCGTGTCGGCCCTGATCGAGGCCTCCACCCGGGTCGGGGCCCCCACCCGGGCGTCCGACTACGCGCACCGGTCCGCCTGAGCCGCCGGGGGCCGCGAGGCGCTGGGCCGGTAGACACTGTGGCGGGCCCGCTGGAGACGCAGCGCGAGCTGGATCTCCAGCGCGGTCGCGGGCTGCTGCCAGTCCGGTCCGAGCAGCTCGGTGACCCGCTCCAGCCGACGGGCGACCGTATTGGTGTGGACATGGAGGTCCTGCGCGGCATGGGTGGGGCTGCCGCCGGAGGCGAAATAGGCGTCCAGGGTGCGCAGAAGATCCGTGGAGCGCTGCGCGTCGTACTCGATGACCGGTCCGACGGCCGAGGCGATGAAGGCGCCGACGTCATGGTCGTCGGAGAGCAGCAGCCCGAGGAATCCCAGATCCCCGGCCGCCGCCGTGCCGCCGACACCGCCCAGCGCGACGAGGGTGTCGAGGCAGCGGAGGGCCTCCCGGTAGGTCTTGCCGACCGACGCCAGATTCCGTACCGGGCCCGCCGCGCCCGCCGAGACCGCGTGCCCGAGCAGCGGGGACAGTTCGTCGGCCGCCGCCCTGGCGGCCGCCGACGGGTCGGAGCCGGGCAGGAACAGCACCACGCACTCGCCGCGCAGGGTCTTGAGACCGGAGAGCCGGTAGGCGTAGGAGGAGGCCCAGATCGCGGCCTCGCCCTGCTTGCCGCCCTCGGGCCGCAGCGTCACCACCACATGCGGGGCGGTGGGATCGAGCCCCAGCCTGCGGGCGCGCTCGGCGAGATGACGCGGGGGCTGGAGGACGCCGGAGAGCAGGTCGTTGAGGTACTCGTCACGGGCCGGGCCGGCCGCCGCCGCGAGATTGTGCCGCAGCAGCAGCGCCATGGCGACGGTCTGGGCGGTGAAGTACAGCAGCCGCCGTCCCTCGTCGCTCAGCGGGCCCGGACTCCGGCAGATCAGCACCCCGGGGCCCTCCACCCCGGTGGTGACATGGGCGGCCCACAGATTCCCGGCCAGCTCGACCACGGAGGTCGAGGCATGGGAGCCCACCATGGCCCCGACCAGGGTGGCCGTGTCGACGTCCGGGACCTCGCCGGTGCAGGCCAGCACCAGGCCGTGCGCGTTGCGCACCATGAGATCGGCGCCCAGTGTGGTCGCCGCCAGCCGGATGATGTCGTACAGATCCGCCCCTTCCAGACACATGCCGGAGAGGGCGGCCTGGACCTCGGCCAGCGACCGGCTCTCGGAAAGGGCCGCGCCGATACGGGAGTTCTCGGCCCGCTCCCGGTCCAGCTCCGCCCGGACCCGGTCCATACGGCGGGTCGCGTCGATGACCGAGGCGGACAGATCGGCCAGCGAGCGCAGCAGGCTGACCTCGTCCGGCGAGAAGTGCCGGACGGCCCGGCACGCGCCGTACAGCGCCCCCGCGGTCCGGCCGTCATAGGTCATCGGCACCGCCAGAATCGCGTGCAGCCCCTCGGAGACCACGACTTCGTCGATGGCGTCCGAGTGCGGGAACCGGTCGTCGATCAGATAGTCGGGGGTCCAGAACGGGGCGCCCCGCTCCTGGGCCATGTCTCCCAGCCCCTGCCCCGGGCCCATCTCCAGCCCCACGTTGAGCGCGGTCGTGTCCCCGTCGGACTTGTGGACATAACTGCCGCCTCCCGGCAGCCGGAGGCTGACATACGCCATGTCGAAGTCGAGCAGCCGTCTGGCGTGCCGGGTGACGACGCTGAGCCGGCCGTCCAGCGACTCCTGGAAGGTCATGTCCTGGAGGACGTCGACCAGCGCGGCCAGCGCCGACTGGCGCCGGCGCCGCTGCTCGGTCCTGGTCCTGATGTCCAGTGCGATACGGACCGCGCGTTCGAGGCCGGGCAGCCGGACGTCGTCGGGGGAGCGCTCCCGCGCCTCCCGTAACAGGTCCTCGAAGCTACTCGTGGGCGCCTCGTCGGCCAGCAGTTCCAGGATCGCCAGCGCCTGAGAACCGGCGCTCGTGTCCTCGGAGTCCATCAGTTCCCCCCTGGGGCGTCTCGTTCGGATCGGGCCGGGCTCGCGTGCCCCGGTGTCGCGCCCCGCCGCGCCGCCGTCGGTCACCACGGCTTCGCCATGGCTCCCTTCCGCGCCCCGCGACCCACGCCACCCGGCCCCGCTCCCTGATCCGGCCAGATCCAAACAAAAGACCCTACGCGCCCCGAAGCCAAGATCATTGGCCGGACTTTAGTGAGGTGATTTACACGGGTCAAGCCGCGCCTTCCCGAAACGGGATTCGGCATGGTGCTCCGACCACCATATGGCCGGTCGCCGCTGTCGCGGCGCGACCTTCCGGCCACCGCGGCACTCGGAAATGATCACGGCTGGGCACCGCGGAGAGCGAAGTCCGAGGATTAGCGGGGTGGGGATGACAGAAATCGCGAGTTATACGAGTTCGCTCGCTCGAAGCAGGGCATCTCAGGCGAACGAGAACAGGCCGGATGTGTTCGCCATGGCGGGTCGCGAATGGGATCTGCTGGACGGGGTCTTCGCTCCGGTCCACTCGCCCACCACCGGCGTGGCCATGGAGTTGCTGGGACTCCCCGGGACCCGGGACCCGGATCCCGTGTTCCGCGCGGACGGTACGTTCCTGGAGATCGGGGCCGGGACGGGCGTCATCGCGGTCTCGGCCGCGCTGGCCGGCTGTCCGCGGGTGGTGGCGACGGACATCAACGCCCTGGCCGTACGGAACACCGCCATGAACGCCGAGCGGCACGGGGTCGCCGACCGGCTCGTGTCACTGCACGGCGACCTGTTCGACGCGGTCGGGGAGGGGGAGCGCTTCGACACCGTCTACTGGCACTCCAACTATGTGCTGGCACCGGCCGAGTACGAGTACCAGGCCGACCACGAGCGTGCCTATGTCGACCCGGGCTACGGTGCGCACCGCCGCTATCTGGCCGAGGCGCCCGGTCTGCTGACCGACGGCGGCACCGTACTCCTCCAGTTCGGCGAGCGCGGCGATCTCGGTCTGCTGCGGCGGCTCGCCGAGGAATACGGGCGGACTCTGCGTCCGGTGCGAAGGCGTCATTTGACCGAGGGCGACGAGACGGTGGAACTCGTCCTTTACGAAGTCATTATGAAGAATTGACGCTGTCGTTTCCGTCATTCGTCGCGGAGACGGCTCCGACACCCTCTGCGGAATCATCGTACGGGCACTGATCATCGACAATTGCGATTCTTTCACGCATAACCTCTTTCACTTCCTCGCCGAGCTGACGGGGCGGGAACGGGTCGTGGTATGCGATGACGAGCCCGCGTGGCACCCGTTCCGGGCGGTCCTGACGGCCGTCGGCGCACCGGTCGGCAGCGGTTGGACAGGCGCCCTGTTCGTGGGGGCCCGCGCCCTGATCTGATCTCCTCGAACGTCAACGCCGTTACTCATGGGGACACTTCACTCCCCGAGGAGGCCATCATGACCAGAGGCAGATCGGAAACCCTCACCGGGACGGTCGAGATCCCGTTCCCGGAGTACGACAACCCGCCCCCCGGGCCGTCCGGGCTCTTCCGGCACTGGTACGACACCGCCGTACAGGCCGGGGTGCGCGAGCCCGCGGCACTGGCCCTGGCCACCGCCGACAAGCGGGGCCGACCGTCGAGCAGGATCGTCGCGGTGAACGAGATCACGGACGAGGGGATCGTCTTCGCGACCCATCTCGGCAGCCGCAAGGGCCGGGAGATCGGCGAGAATCCCTGGGCCTCGGGCACCCTGTACTGGCGTGAGACCAGCCAGCAGGTGGTGATCAGCGGGGCCGTGGAACTCCTCGGGGCCGAACGGGCCGACGAGAAATGGCTGAGCCGGCCGGTGTTCACCCATCCGGCGTCGGCGGTGTCCCGCCAGAGCGAGGAACTGGCCGACATCGGGGCCATGCGGGCCGAGGTCGAGCGTCTCGCCGCGATCGGCGGCGCCCTGCCGCGCCCGGACGGCTATGCCGTGTATCTGCTGCGGTTCGACACCGTCGAGTTCTGGGCCAACGGTGAGGACCGGCTGCACCAGCGGCTGTGCTACGAGCGCGCGGACGAGGGAGAGGGGTGGACCGTCCGGCGTCTCCAGCCCTGAGCCGCGAGCGGGGGAGCGCCGTACGGTGAGGGCGCGGGCGAGTGCCGGAAGGGCACCCCCGCGCCGTCCCCTGCCAGCACCGTTCCCGTACTGGTACCGTCCCCCGCCCCTGTCGTCTCCTGCCGGCACCGTGCTCCCGACGCCGCGGACCTGAGGCGGGGGCGAACCGCGCCTCAGCCGCGGTGGACGTCCACCGCCGCCTCGGCGTCGTACCCGCCGCCGTCGAGTACGAGGCCGGTCTCCGCCTCGACCCGGGGCGCGAGGCCGGGGTCCTCCTCGACACAGCGCAGGAACGCCGACCTGGCCTCCGCGGGGCGGTCCAGTTTCAGCAGGCAGACGCCCAGGTGGAGTTGGGCCTCGGGGTCGCCGGTGGCCTCGAACGCCGCCGACAGGTCGGCCAGCGCCTTGTCGGGGTTCCCCGTCTCCAGATACGCGACGCCCCGGTTGAACCGGACGTCGGGGGTGTCCTCCAGGTCCAGCGAGCGGCCGAAGTCGTCGATCGCGTCCGCGAGTTCGCCGCGCTCGTAGGAGACCGCCCCCCGGGCCGCCCAGGCCGGGGCGTAGTCGGGGCGGGCGGTGACCAGACCGGTCAGTGCCGTATGGGCGGCGTCCGCGTCCGAGGCCGCGAGCAGTTGACCCCGCAGACAGAGCAGCGGGGCGTTGTCCGGGTCGAGTTCGAGCCCGGCGCCGATGTCCCGGCCCGCGCCGGCCGGATCGTCCGTCGCGTACAGCAGGCTGGCCCGGTTCACATAGGCGTCCACCCGGCCGGGGTCCAGCTCGATGGCATAGCCGAAGTCCGCCAGCGCGCCCGGTATGTCACCGAGTTCCAGAAGGGTGTCCGCACGGTTGTACACCACCTCGGGGAACGGCGGGGACAGCGCCATCGCCCGCTCGTAGCAGACGACGGCCTCGGCCGGCCGGTTCAGCCTGCGCAGCAGATTGCCGCGGTCGAAATGGTATTCGGCGTGATTGGAGTCGATGGCGATCACATCGTCGAGGTCGGTGAGGGCCTCCTCGTAGCGGCCCAGCGCGATGAGGACCTGGGAGCGGTTGTGCTTGAGCACCGAGCGGTGCAGCGCGTGCTCGTCGGCCTCCAGACTCCGGTCCAGCCAGGTGATGCCCTCGCTGACCAGTGCCAGCGCCTCGTCCAGGTTGCCTTCGTGGACGGCCACCAGGGCCAGGCCGTTGCGGTTGAAGACGGTCTGGAAGGCGCGTTCGGCCGGGTCCGGGATCGCCTGGGCGAAGGCGACCGCGGCGTTGGCCCAGGCCCGCGCCGTCGAGTGGTCCTGCTCGTCGCGGGGGAGATACCGGGTGTGGATCATCGAGGTGGCGTAGGCGGCCTGCATATGGACCATCGGGCTGTCGGTGGACGCGCGCGCTCCCTCGTACAGCACCAGGGCCTCTTCGGGCCGGCCGAGCGCGGCCAGCGATGTGGTCTTCTTGGTGGTGAACGCCCACCAGTCGCTCCGTGCCGTGGCCGGGTCGACCAGGGCCAGACCGCGCTCGGCGAAGTCCACCGTCGCGTGGTAGAAGCCCAGGTCCACACAGATGTCCAGGGCGGTGCGCAGGGCGCCGGCACCGGCGCCGGCCGGGTCCCCGCCGCGTTCGCGGTGGTACGGCACGGCCCCGAGCGCGAGCGAGGGTTCACCGGCGGCCATCAGCGCGTCGGCGCGTGCCTCGTGCAGGGCGGCCCGGTCGGCGGGAGCGAGACCTTCATAGGCGGCGCGTGACCGGGGATCGTCGTCCACGCAGTCGCCGTCGACCCACCGGGCGGCGAGATCCGCCGCGGACAGCGGCGGGAGCGGCGGCAGTTGGGTCTCCCCGCCGGTGATCACCCGCGCGTACCGCTCCAGGGCCGGGCGGAGAGGCTCCGCGAGCGGGCCCGGCGGTGTGTTCAGCTCGTCGCCCGCCGTGGCGATCCGCAGCCGCAGCAGAGCGGGGTCGGCCCGGCGCAGCAGCACCGCCAGCAGTTCCTGGTCGGTGGGGTCGGCCTCGTGCGCGTTGTCCACGAGGAGCAGCCGGGGACCGCCGCCGAGACGGCGCAGATGACCGTGCAGGAACTCCGTCAGACCGTGCGCGATCCGGGCCGTGCGCAGCCGGGAGTAGAAGCGCGTCCGCTCCTTCGGCACGGCCAGCGATGTGAGCGTCTCCCGGGTGGCCGGCACCACACCGCGCAGTTCGGGGGTGAGCGCGAGGATCTCCGTCTCGTGCGAGGCGACGAGGCCGGGCCAGTCCCGCAGCGCCTCGGGCACCACCGCGCGCATCAGGGCGCCGCCCGCCGAGTAGGGGCCGCGCAGCCGCCGGTGCGCGTCGAGCACGGCGAGCACCGGCGCCTCGGCCCCGGCGGCGAGCAGCCGTCGCCGGTCGTGCCGATGGCGGGCGCGGATCCACTGGTGGGGGACGTCTGACACGGCTGCTCTCCTACTCGCTGGCGTGACGGGTACCCGCCGGAACGGCGGGGCTACTCACTGAGGGGACGGAGTGCCGACTTCCTGGCCTTCCGGGCCCGGAAGGCCAGCACCCCCACGATGCCGAACTGGAGGACGTTGAGCGCCACGAGCGTGGCCGAGTCGGCCAGTTCCGCGGTCGCGGGGTCACCGGTCAGCCGGCCGAAGACACCCGACAGGAACTGGTACGCCGTGGGCAGCCCGGCCAGGACCAGACTGGTGAGCATCACCGCGTAGCCGACGAGCATCACCCAGCTGTACCACTGCGCGGCCTTGCGGTCGGCGGGGGCGAAGACGGACTCGTCGACCAGCCGTTCCTTCCTGCCGCGCAGCCGGTTGTAGCGGTTCTTCGTCACCTGTACGGAGGTGCCGTGCAGATCGGTGCAGCCCAGGACCGTGGTGACCAGGTAGTAGACATCGGTGCGCAGATAGAAGTACATCTGCCAGACCATGCGCAGGATCGTGCTGAAGGCGAGCGCCAGAGCGACCCTGCCGAGGGCGGAGAAGCTTCCGTCGGGCTCCCGGGTCCACGCGGCGATCAGGGTCAGCGTGGACCAGACCACCGCGTCGGCGCCCAGACCGGCCAGCATCGGCAGATACCGCTTTCCGCGCTCGACGACGACCAGGCCGTCCATCGAGGTCTCCAGCACGACGAAGTACAGCCGGCGTCCGATCGACAGCCGGGTGCGCAGCCCGAGCCGGCGGCCGGCCAGCGCGTGCGCCGCCTCGTGCAGCAGCATCAGCGGCACCTGGCCGACGAACAGGCCGAGTTCGACGATGGTGTAGTAGTCGGAGAAGAAGATGTGCCGGTAGTGCGGCGCGAGATCCGTGCGCAGTACGGAGGCGGTGATCGCGGCGGCGACCAGCAGGGCGTACACGGCCGCGGCCGGCGGGGAGAAGACGGCCTTCCCGAACCGCTGCCAGCGTACGGGCCCTTCGCCGGCCGGCGCGCCGGCGGCGGAGTCCGTGCCGGCGGGGTTCCTGCCGCTCGGGTCCGTGGCGGACTGGTCAGTGGCGGACACCGGGCCCCGGACGGCCGGACGCAGCAGGCCCACCTCGCCGAGATCGGCGATCAGCCCGGCGACATCGGCTTCCTCGCCATAGGTCGTCTCGTACCACAGGGCGGCCTCGCGCGGGGTGTCCCCCGCGGCCAGACGGCGTACCAGCTCGGCCCCGTCGGTCGGCAGGATCACATACGCGTCGATGTCCGGGCGGCCCAGCGTGGTTGTCTCGCCCTCGTCGAGATAGACCAGGGGATGCACAGTGACCGGCAGGTCGAGCTCGACATCGCCGGAATCGTACTCGACAGTGCCACTCATGACGGGTTCCTTCGGCGATCGGGAGGTGCCGCCCCGTGGTGCGGGGCGGCACCCCCCGGCGGATCAGTGCGGGAACGGGAAGGTGGGGAGCGTGGGGATGTTCGGCTCGCAGGTGTTCCCGTAGATGGCGCTGGCGGCGGCCGTCAGGCGGACGGGGCCGGCAACACGCACCGTGATCTTCTTGAGGGATCCGGTCTTCTTCATGGTGTTCACCTCCTTCTGGGTGTCGGCGGCGGTCCCGGTCCCGGGGATTCGGGGCCGGAAGCTTGGGGGCGCCCGTCGTCAGACGGGCGACTGGAGGACGCTGCGCAGGTCCTCCAGCAGATCCAGCGCCCGGGACCTCGGGCCCTCCGCGAGATCCGGCGAAGGGCGGGGATCCACGGGGCGCGCGGTCGCGCGGCGGTCGTCCGCCAGGCGCAGTGCCGTGGCGGCCTGCCGGGCGAACAGGGCGAGCAGATCGAGTTCACCGAGGCTGGAGCGGGCCTGCGGGGCGGGGTCGAGCACTTCCAGTACGCCGAGGACCCGGTCGCCGTGGATCAGCGGCGCGGCCATCAGCGCGTCGGGCACGAACTCCGTCGACTTCGCGAAGTCGCGGTCGAACGCGGCGCTGCGCGACAGATCGGCGACGATCATCGGCTCGCCCGAGGTGACGACCCAGCCCGCGATACCGCTGTCGGCCGGGAAGCGCCGCCCGACGAGGAACGCCTCCCCGCGTCCCGAGACCGCCTGGAAGACCAGCTCGTGCGCGGCCTCGTCCAGCAGGAACACCGAACTCGCCTCGGCGCCGAAGATGGCCCGCGCCACTTCCACCACGGACCGCAGGAGCTCTCCGGCGAGCGGGTCGACGGCGGACACGGCGGACTCGTTCCCTGCACTGCTTTCGCTCACTGGGCACCCCTGGCGGCGACTTCGACGTTTGCTGCGGAAAGGTAGAGAGCGGTCTTGAGCTGGAAGGTGGTCATCCGGCGGTGCTCGGAGAGGATCCGCGCGCACAGGCCCGCGACATACGGCGTCGCGAAGCTGTTGCCCGTGGTCCGCATCGTGGTGCCGCCGAGCCAGGCGACCTGTATGTCCTGGCCGGGCGCGAAGAACTCCACGGGGGGCCGCGGGTTGTAGAGATACAGGTCCGGGTCGCTCTCCCGGTGGCTGCCGACCGAGATCACGGACGCGAAGCGCCACGGGAAGCTCTCCACCGGGGTGTTGTGGGCCGAGGCCACGATCACGGTCCTGCGGAAGTACGCCTCGTCGGCGAGGGCGTGCAGCTCCGGCGCGAACCGCGTACGGGTGGTGGAGAGGCTCAGATTGATCACGTCGAAGCCCTGGCGGACCGCCCAGCGCAGACCGGCGAGCATGATGTCGCCGGTGCCGGAGAACCCCTTGCCCAGCACCCGGACGCTGTACAGCTCGCACTCGGGCGCCGTGGCGCGGATGATCCCCGCGCAGGCCGTGCCGTGTCCGCAGGCGTCCCCGCTCTCGGTGCGCTCCACCGTGATCCCGTCGGGGCCCTGGACGACGGCCCAGGCGCCGTCGACGGCGCCGATCAGCGGATGGTCCCGCTCCACACCGGAGTCGACGACACACACCTTGATCCCGCGCCCCCGGGCACGCGTCCCGGCCGACGGCGCGGGCATGGGCGGCGCGTCGGCGGTGACGCGGACATCCCGAGGGCCCTCGCCCCGCAGACTCCAGACCAGGCCGGGGCGGTGCGCCGTTCCGTCACCGCTCGTCGTGCGGCTCCCCGGGGTCTCGCCGTGCCGGTCGCCGGTCCCGGCGTAGTTGTCGCTCATACCGACTCCGCCGTTCGCGCGGCCCGGCGCAGACCGGGCAGGTGCTCCTTCGCCCCGAACCGTCCGCGCGCCAGCTCCGCGGCCTCCCGTGCCTCCGGGCGGCGGCCGAGCCGCCCCAGCACCTCGGCCCGGTCGAGCAGGGCGACCGCCTGGACGACCGGGGAGTCGGTCGCGCTGGCCGCGCTCACGGCGTCGGAGGCCAGTACGAGTGCCTCCTCGGCGCGCTCCCGGGCGGCGGAGATACGGGCGAGGACGCCGTAGAGAGCGGCGGTGTCGGAGCGGGGCAGGCCGGTAGTGGCCATGGCGGCCCCGCCGCCGGGCGACAGGCCCGCCGAGGTCGCGGAGTGCGAGGCGAGGCGCGACTCGGCCTCGTCGACACGGCCCGCGTCCAGCAGTACGCGCGCGGCCTCGCGGGTCACCGTGCCGAGAAGTCCGCCGGCCCCCAGCCCGTCCGCGGCGTCCGCCGCCTCGTCCAGCAGATCGAGCGCGCGCTCGCCCCGGCCCGCCAGCGATTCCACCGCCGCCGCGAACATGGGTACCACCACGGCGCCCTCGGCATAGCCGAGTTCGGCGGCGATCCGGCGCGCGTCGGCGAGTCGGGCACGGGCCTCGTCCCACCGCTCCCGCAGGGCGACGAGCACCGCGAGCGGACAGTTGAGCGTCAGCCGTACGGTCGGCCGGGGGCCGCCGTGCTCGGCCAGCAGCGCGCAGCCGCGTGCCAGCGCCGTGGGCACCGGCTCGGGCCCCCGCCACAGCGAGACACCGATGGCGCCGAGTGCCAGGGCGCGCTCCGGTTCGGCGCCGTGGCGCACCGCGTGGTCGAGAGCGCGGGTGAGCAGGGAGTCGGCCTGGCCGTGCCGGCCCTGGAGCTGGCGTTCCTGCGCCATGCGGATACACGCCCTGGCCTGGCCCAGTTCATCACCGGCCCGCTCGAAGACGGGCAGGGTGAGCCGGGCCGTCTCCGCGATGTCGCCGGGGTCGTCGGCGGGCGGCGCGGCGGCCAGCGCGAGCCGGGCGTGGGCTGCTTCCACGGCCGGGACATCCCCCGTACGCGTACTCCCGCCGGCGCCCTGCCGGGTGCCGAGCACGGCGAGCAGCAGGCCGCGGCCTTCGTCGGTCCGGCCGGTGGCGAGCCGCACCTCACCCAGGCGCCGCGCGGCCTCGGCCCACTCGGGCTCCGTTCCCGTCCTTGTCTCCGTCCCGGTCCCGGTCCCCGTACCCGCCCCTGTTCCTGTCTCCGTCGAGAGTTCCACCGCCCGTGCGAGCAGCGTGCCGGCCCAGGCGAGGTCGGACCGGGCGAGTGCCCGGGAGCCGGCGCCGATCAGCAACTGGGCGGCGCGGCGGCGCAGTTGTCCGGTGCGCGCGTCGAGTACGCCCAGTTCGGCGCGGTAGCGGAAGGCGCGCTCCAGATGGCCCGCCACGGCCGCGTCCCGCTCGGGCGACGCGTACTCGGACGAGTGCTCAGGAGATGAAGGCTGGGAAATCGAGTGCGGGGGGATCGGGTGCTGGTGAGCGGGGTGCGGGGCAGTGGGGCGTTGGGGAGTGGGGCGCTGGTGAGTGGGGTGCTCGGCGGCCGGGCCGCCGCTCCCACCGCCCGTCCGGGCCAGCAGCACATCGGCGGCACGCTCGTGCCGCTCGGCCCGGACCCGTTTGGCCATGGACTCGTATGTGATCTCGTGCACGATGACATTGCTGAACCGGAGCGGAGCGCGGCCGGAGGCGGTCCGCCCCACCGGCTGTACCAGACGGCGTCGGCAGAGCCGGGTCAGCGCCGAGCGGACAGAGTCCTCCGGACAGCTGTCCACACCAGCCGTACGCGCCGCGCCCGTACCCGTACCCGTACCCGTACCTGAGGTGCCCGTATCCGCCGACCCCGCGCGAGCGCCCGCACCCGTACCCGCCGTACCGCTGTGCAGGGGGCCGCCGGGCGCGCCCTCCGGGCAGACGGCCGCGAGCGCGGCCACCTCGTCGGTGGTGAACTCCCGTCCCACGACGGCCGCGAGGTCGAGTGCGGCCCGCTCGGCGCCGCCGAGCGCGTCGATACGCGCCCCGAGCAGCGCCTGGAGGGTGGGCGGCAGATCGCCGCGGCCGTCCGCCCCGTACGCGGACTCCGGCTCGGAGACGGTGGCGAGAAGCTGTTCCAGATAGAACGGGTTGCCACCGGCGGCCTCCAGGACCCGCACGGGGACCGCGCCGCCGTCCGCGCCGGCCCAGTGGGCGCTCACCTCGGTCAGCGCGAGAGCCACCGACTCGGACTCGGCCGCCGTCAGCCGCGGCAGCATCAGCGCGCGGGAGCGCAGCCGGCCACTGCCCCAGCCGGGCCGCCGGTCGAGCAGTTCCGGACGGGCCAGACAGACGAACAGCACCGCGGACGGGTCCAGTTCCTCGATCAGACGGCCGAGGACGTCGAGCAGCGGATCGCTCGCCCAGTGGCAGTCGTCGATCATCACCACGACGGTCCGGTACCGGGAGAGGACGGTCAGCAGGGCCACCACGGCGGCGCATGTCTCGCCGACCGAGGGATTGGGGGTGCCGTCCTTGAGCAGACCGGCCGCCAGTACCTCCGACGCGGCGCTCCACACGGCTCGTTCCGCCGGGTCGGAGAGGTGAGCGAGGTCGGAGAGGTCGGAGAGGTCAGCCAGGCCGGCCCGCTCACCGGGCCGTTCCCCGGTGACCGTGTCCGGGCCTGCCGTGTCCGCGCCTGCCGGGTCCGTGCCGGCCGTGTCCGGGCCGGTCCCCGTTCCGGCGGTCCGGCCGAGGAGCGCGGTGATCGCCTCGGCCAGCGGCGCGAGGCTGCCGTGGTCCCCGTAGGGGCGGCAGCGTCCCGAGCCGAGGACCACGGACGACGCGGTGCGTTCGCGCCACTCGTGCAGCAGACGGGTCTTGCCCATCCCCGCGTCGCCGTAGACGGTGACCAGATACGAGCCATGGCCGTCGGACACATCGGCGAGAGCCAGGTTCAGTTCCGTCAGCTCCCGCCCACGCCCGACGAAGGGCACGTCGAAGCGGCGCAGCAGCTCCGGCGCGTCCTCCCCGATGCCGGTGAGCCGATAGGCGGTGAAGGGTTCCGCCTTGCCCTTCAGCGTCAGCGGACCCACGTTCTCCGTCCGCGCGCCCGCCCCGGCCGCGCGCCGGGTCTCCGGGCCGATCAGAATCTCACCGGGGGAGGCGTGCTGCTCCAGCCGCGCGGCGATATTGACCGTCTCGCCGGAGACGAGGGCCTGGCGGGCGCTGACATCCGTACCGCTCACCACGGGGCCCGAGTTGACACCGATCCTGACGCGGAGCCGGATCCCGAGGGACGGTTCGAGCTCCGTGTCGTTCAGTTCCTCCACCGCGTCCAGCATGGCGAGCGCGGCGGTCAGCGCCCGCAGGGCGTCGTCCTCGTGCATCTCGGGGATACCGAAGACGGCCATCACCGCGTCCCCGATGAACTTCTCCACGGTGCCGCCGAACTCCTCCAGCCGCGCCCGCATCAGCCCGAAGTACCGCAGGGTCACGGCACGCAGCGCCTCCGGGTCCAGCGTCCCCGACAGCGCCGTGGAGCCGACGAGATCGCAGAAGACGACGGTCACCGTCCTCCGCTCCTCGGCCTGCGGGACCGGGCGTGCGGCGACGGTCGCCCCGCAGAGCGGGCAGAACCGCGCGCTCCGCGGCAGCAGGCCTTCGCACGAGGCACACCGCATGGATCGTTGTCCTTTCAGCTCTGGGGGAGACATCGGCTTCGGGAGGGGGACATCAGCTCGGTCAGGGAGAGACCGGCTTCGGGAGGGGGGCCGGACCCGCGAGGGGACGTCACCCGTGGGCGGAAGACCTCAGAAGAGGGCCCCGCCGGCGATCTCGCTGTGTGCCTGGACCTCGGGGCCCACCTCGTCGAGGCGTGCCTTGATGTCCAGGAGCAGGAAGACCTCGTCCGGAGTGAGACCGCCGAGCACCTGGCGCTGTTCGTCGTTGAGTTCGGAGAGCGGGAAGCCGTGCTCTTCGAGGGTGGTCAGCGCGTCGGGGGCGGGGGGTCCGGGGAGGGGGCCTCGGGGCTCGTTCATGACGTGTCCGTTCCTGGCGTGGGGCCGTACGGGCGCGGTGCGGAACGTGCGTCACGGTCGACGCACCCGAACAGTTCGACGAGCGCGTCCAGCGTGTGCAGACCGCTGACGGTGACAGCGGAACTCAGGGCGGGGCTCAGCGGCAGCCGGTCGAGCAGGGCGAAGAGCGCCCCCGCGTGTCCGGTGTCCAGACCGGCGTGTGCGCGGACGGTGGTCACGGCCGCCTCCGGCAGACCGGTCGCGGAGACGATACGGTCCGCCAGCCAGGGCGCGGGCGCGTTGGCCTCCAGGACCGCGATGTGACCGAGCAGGGTGACCGGGTGGTGGTACTCGATCCAGTACTGCTGCGCCCCCACGAGACGGGCGACGGCGGGCTGGGGAAGCGTGGTGAGAAGGGTCTCCGGGTCGCCGCCGAGGGCCGCGAAGTCGGCCAGCAGCCACTCGTCGTGGCCGCGCTCCTCGTCGATGTGCTCCCGGAGATAGCCCGCCAGCGGTGCGGCGACCCGGTCGCGCGGCCCGAGTTCGGCGCAGCGCGCCGCCGCGCGCTCCATCAGCGGCACCGATGCCCGGATCACCCCGTGCATGGCCCGTACGTAGGCGGTGTACCGCTCCCGGAGTCCCTGGGCACGCCACAGCCGGGCGGTCGACGCGGCGAGCGCCGGAGCGGTGAGCGCCAGCCTGGCCCGCAGAGCCTGTCCGGTGAGGACGGCCTGTCCGGCGAGGACGGCGGCGCCCGCGTCGGTCAGGGGGGCGCGGTTCCGGTCGGTCTTCGGATGTACGGGCGCCCTCATCACGGCGTCTCCCGCTGTGAGGTCCCGTGCTGCGAGGTCCCGCGCCGTGAAGCGCCGTGCCGCGTAACGGAGTCCGGTACGGAGCCCGACGCCGGCGGCCCCGGCATCAGCGGCCCAGGCGCCGACGGACCCGGCGCCATCGGAGCCCGCGTCGGCGGAGCCGTCGGGGCCGGGTTCGCGGGCTTCGGACGGAGGGACACCAGACCGGCGTGCCGGGCGCTGCCGTGGCGGCGTACGAGCGCGACCGGGCCCGCTTCGGCCTGGAGCCGGGCCGCGTGCCGGTCGAGCAGCGCGCCCGCCGCTCCCGAGGCGACCTTGTCCGCCGTGGCCAGCGCCTCGGGGTGCTCACCGAGCCGCCGGCACCCCGCGCAGTAGCCCCGCGCGGAGGCGCCGGGCGCGGAGCGGTGCAGCAGATTGGCAGGACCCACCGTCCTGATCATCCGCAGCGCCGGTGACGAGGACGACCGTTCCCGGATCTCTCCCCAGGTGTCCACCGCGATATGACCCAGCGTCAGATGGGCGGGCGGCGGGCGGGTGTCCACCGTCTGCTGGTTGCAGCAGGCGAGGACGGTCCCGTCGTGGGCGACGACCGGCCAGGCGGCCATGGAGCAGGGGAGCGCGCGCCGTGGATCGGGCGCCGCGGGACGGGCGGTCGCCCAGGACGCCGCGCGGCCGACGGCCCGTACGGTGTTCACCAGCATCGGCACCCGGTCCGCGAAGGTCTCTCGGACCTCGGCGACAAGGTCGGTGAGATACGGATCGTCCGGTCCCGAGCCGACGAGATGGAGGCTGGCGGGCACTCCGGCGTCCAGGACCCGCCGTACCGTACGGAAGACCGCCCGGCGCGGCACCTCCCGTTCGTGGAAGGCGTCGACGCTCACGGAGAAGTGGTCGACCGAGGTGATCGCCCGCAGGATCTTCGCCGGGATCGGGGTGTCCAGGGAGCCGGTGTCCGCCGCGAAGAACGCCCCGGTCAGCAGCGCGCAGCGGGTGCCGGCCCGATGGGCACGCGCGGCCAGTTCCGTCACCAGATCCGGTCGCAGCAGGGGTTCGCCGCCGGACATCATCAGCACGTCGGGGCGGTCGTCCGCACGGAACGAGCCGACGAAGCGCAGCAGTCGGCCGCCGTCCGGCTCCTCGGAGTCCATGGTGGACGAGGAGGAGCAGTGGGCGCAGTGCAGCGGACAGCGGCGGGTGAGATTCAGCAGCAGCCCGGCGCCCGGCATCGGGCGCAGGCTCATCAGCTCGGCGAGTTCCACGGTGCTTCCTCCTCTCCCGGTGGTGCGGGCTCTCCCGGTGGTGCGGGCCGGATCGCGGTGCGGGGCGGGTCGCGGTGCAGGGAAAGTCTCCGGGCGGCGGGTTCGGAACCCCGGTCACAGCCGCCTGGTAATCGGTAAATCCGCAGGCGGGAGGGGGGTCCGAAGGTCTTTGCCATGACCTGGTCAGGCCATCGCGTGACGGGGTCCCGCCGCGTCGGCGAGGGACTGTTGCCGCGCGTAGACATGCAGCAGACGCGGGAGTTCGTAGAGCACCGCGTGCGCGGTGACCTCGCTGTCCGGCAGGGCGATCATTCCGGCGTCCATCAGGGATTCCAGCTCCCTGCGGGCCTGGTCCTGCCCACGGGCGAGCACGGCCGCCGCCTCGTGGAGCGTGAAGACGGGCTCCGGAAGGGTCCCGAGGCGGCGCAGCACCGTTCTGCTGGCCTCGGGCAGATCACTCCAGCACTTCGACAGCCGGGGGCGTACGTCCATGTCGCCCGCCGTGAGTTCGTCGAGCAGGGTGCTGTCGTCGGCCAGTCGCGCCGCGTACTCACCGAGCGGGAGATGGCGCAGTACGGCCAGTTTCAGTCCGCTCACCCGGACGGCGAGGGGCAGCATGCCCGTGGCCGCGACGATGCGTTCGGCGGCGCCCCGGTCGCCCCTGAGCCGGTCGGGTCCGATGATGCCCGCCAGGAGGTCGAGGGCCTCGGACATGGAGAACGGCGCCAGGGCGACCCGGTGGGCCGGGGCGAGTCCGCCCAGCTGGGAGCGGGCGGTGATCATCACGGCGCTGGCTCCGGCCTCCGGCAGGAGCGGCCGGACATCGGCCTCGGCGGCGGCGTCGTCCAGCAGGAGCAGAAGTCTTCGGTGCGCCAGCCAGGCCCGCCACACGGAGGCCGTCTCGTCCGGGTCGTCGGGGCCATTCGGGCCGTCCGGCACCGCGCCGCCGGACACCGGACGGGCGAGGCCGACGAGCCGGGCGAGTTCGGTGAGCACGGCGGGCCACGGCCGGGGGGCACCGGCGGCGTCGCGCATCCGTACCAGCAGCCGGCCGTCGGGGAACGCGTCGGCGAGCCGGTGCGCGACATGGACGGCCGTCTCGGTCTTTCCCATGCCGACCGGGCCGGTGAGGACCGCGACCCGCCGTTCGGCGTGGCTGTCCCGACCGAGCAGCGTCATCAGTTCGCGCACCTGGTCGTGGCGGCCGGTGAAGTCCCCGGGATCCCGGGGCAGCAGAGAGCGCAGACCGCCACGCGCGGGTAAGGCGACGGAGGAGCTCGGACCCGGCGGGGCGCCGGTGCCGTCCTGACAGCCGTCGAGCATCGACCGGTAGAGCGCCTGGAGCGAGGGACTCGGCTGAAGGCCGAGTTCGGAGGCGAGGAGCTGGCGCAGTCCCTCGTACGCGGCGAACGCCTCGGTCTGCCGGCCCAGCCGGCACAGCACATTCATCTGGACCGCCCGCAGCCGCTCCCGCAGCGGATGCTGTTCCACGAGATCGGCGACGGTCTCGGCGATGCGCGGGGCGTTGCCGAGGCTCAGCTCCGCCTCGGCCCAGTCCTCGTACAGCTGGAGGTAACGGCTGTTCAGACGCTCGCTCTCGTCCAGGACCGCCCGGGAGCAGAGGAGTTCGGGGAGGGCGGGACCGCGCCAGAGGTCGAGTGCCTCCCGCAGCAGCCGGGCGGCCGGGACCGATGCCCCGTGGCGCAGCGCGTCCCTGCCCGACTGGACGAGGCGGTGGAAGCGCAGCGAGTCCAGCTCGTCCTCGCCGACGCGCAGCACATAGCCACCGGCCTGGTGTTCGAGCCGGCCCCGGACCCCGGCGTCGTCCAGCAGCTTGCGCAGGGCCGAGACATACACCTGGAGGTTCTTACGGGCCGTACGCGGTGGCATGTCGGCCCACAGCGCGTCCGTCAGCGTGTCGACGGAGACCGGCTTGTTCGGCCGGCAGAGCAGCATCGCCAGGAGCAGACGCTGCTTCAACGGACCGAGAGGGAGGGCGCGTCCGCCGAGATGAACCGAGAGCGGGCCGAGGACGGAGAACCGTATGCCGCCGGTCCGCGGTTCGGCGATGCCGTTCATCACGTTCGTACCCCCTGGGTGTCGAGGCGGCGTGTCGGCGGCCGGCGGCGCGGGAGCACAGGGCGACCGTGCCTGCCCGGCGGCCATAAGCTGAAATGAATAAGTGTGGATACATCATTAATCTCCGTTCGGGTGGACGCAAGAGGTACCTGGTGGCGGCCGGTTCACGGCGCCGTCCGACCCGGACCACCCCTCTGGTATGCGGGGATACCGGACGCATACCGACCTTTGGGCATCTGTGAATCGGCCTGTTCTAGCTTCTGGTGCTGCCGGCGTACCCCCGTCGTCGGACACGGTTCGCTATCTGAGGAGAAGCCATGGCCGAGAACACCGAGCCCACGAACGAGTCCACCGAGCCGGCCGAGGCCGAGGCCGAGGTCGAGGCGCACGCCGAGTCGCCGCTGGAGCTCCAGGAGCTGGACGGCGCCGTTCCCGGCAAGGACCTGGACCAGCCGGGCACCAGCAACATCAGCGTCGCCCTCTGCTGACACGCTCCCCACGATCGACGGTGCGTCCGGCCGCTGTCACCGCGCGGCCGGACGCGCCGCTGTCCCTCCCCACCCGAAGACCGTCCGAAGCCGTCCGAGGCCGTCCGAAGTCACCTGAAGCCGCCCGAAGTCCCGCCGGAGAGAGGTTCATGGACATGCCCGTCGCTTTCGCCGTAGCGGACAGAGAGTTCTACGCGCCGCTGGAGAGCAGCCGGGACCGGGGCGAGATCTTCCGGCCCGCGAGCCCGCCGGAGGGCTGGCTCGACATCGACTTCGGAGTCTGGACCACCTGGTACCGGGAGGACAGGAAGCCCGGCGTCGAGGACGGCTGGAAGGTCCATGTCTCCGCCCGGAGCGACCGGCTGGCACCCGTTCTCGACACGGTCGCGGAGATCTGCTTCGAGCAGGAGGTGACGTTCAAGCACCTCTCCTGCCGGCTGTTCTATCTGTGGACCCATCACAAACAGGCCGCGCGCCAGGCGAACGGCAAGTTCATCGCCGTCTATCCCAGGAGCGCGGAGGCCGCCGGCGCGCTGATGGAACGGCTGCGCGAGGCCCTCGCCGACGAGGAGGGGCCGCACATCCTCACCGACCGGCGCTACAAGGACTCCCGTACGGTGCACTACCGCTACGGGGCCTTCACGCGCCGCAGCCGTATCCGGCCCGACGGTACGGATCTGCTGCTGGTGCGCGACGGGAACGGCCAGGAGACGGAGGACCGGCGGGGGATGTCCTTCGTCCTTCCCGAGGGTGTGTCGGATCCCTTCACCGAGCGGGTGGCCGCGGCCCGCCGTCCCGCGGCCCGTTCCGCCTCCGCCTCCGGCCCCGCCGCCAAGAAGCTCTCCTTCCAGGGATATGTCTTCGACGAGGCCGTGCGGTTCAGCAACGGCGGCGGTGTCTACCGGGGGCACGAGGAGGCCTCCGGCCGCCCGGTGTTCCTCAAGGAGGCGCGGGCGCACTCCGGTGTCGACCAGGACGGCGCCGCCGCGCCGGACTATCTGCGGGGCGAGTGGCGGGTCCTCCAGGAGCTGCGGACGACCGATCCCGGACTGGCCCCCGAGCCCGTCGCCTACTTCCGCCAGGGGGAGCACGAGTTCCTGGCCATGGAGCTGATCGAGGGCAAGTCGCTGAACAGCTGGATGGCGGACAACCAGCCCATGCTGAGCGGGGAGCGGACTCCGGAGGCCTTCGCCGCGTACTACCGGCGGTGCGAGAGGGTCCTCGCCGGGATCGAGGAGGCGCTGGAGCGGCTGCACACGGCCGGCTATCTCTTCGTGGACGTCAGCCCCGGCAATGTCCTGGTGACCGAGGACGACGGGGTGAGACTGGTCGACTTCGAGGCGACGCGGCGCCCCGGCACCCCGTTCACCCCGCTGGGCACCCTCGGCTACTCCCCGCCGCCCGAACTCGTCGCCGGGGCGGGCGGCGATCCGTTCCTCTACGACGACTACGGGGTCTCGGCGCTGGCCCAGCTGCTCGTCGGCCCCTACCACCATTCGATTCGCCACAACCCGGACACGCTGTCGCATCTGCGCCATGAGCTGAGCGCCTACGCCCCCGTCTCCGAGGTCCTGTGGCGCCGCGCCACCAAGTTCCACCGGCCGGACGGACCGACCGCCGGACCTACCCCCGGGACCAGCGCCGGACCGACCGCCGGACCGACCGCCGGGGCGGCGGCGCCCGGCCGGCCGGAGCGGCTGCCCACGCCCGAGTCGGTGGCGGCGGAACCACTGCGTCATCTCGCGGAGCTGAGGGACCGGACCGGGGACGCGCTCCTCGCGATGGCCGATCTCGACCACCCCGCCCGGGTGTTCCCGACGGTCCCGGACGGATACCGCACCAACACCCTCTGCGTGGCCTATGGCACGGCGGGTGTCGTGCATGCCCTGGGCAGGGCCGGCCGTACCCTCCCCGACGGGCTGCTGGAACGGCTGCGCCGCGACGCCCTCGCCGCCAGGACCGATCTCGCCCCGGGCCTGTACGTCGGTCTCTCCGGTATCGCCTGGATACTCGCCGAACACGGTCTGCTGGACGAGGCACGCGAGCTGCTCACCGTGGCCGACGGCCATCCGCTCACCACCGGCGCCGCGTCGGTGACGCTGTACGGCGGCTCCGCCGGACTCGCCCTGGCGCATCTCGCCCTGTACGGCCGTACCGGCGACGAACACCACGTCGACCGGGCCCAGGCACTCGCCGCCGCCCTGCCCTCCGACGAGACGATCACCCCCTCGCTCGGGCCCGACGACGCCACCGGTCTGATGCACGGACGCTGTGGCGTCGCCCTGATGCTGCGTCAACTGGCCGCCGTCACCGGAGAGCGGGACCATCTCCGGCGCGGGGTACGGCTGTTGCACGCCGAACTCGACCGGGACCCCGCCCCCGGGACGCCCCGGATGTACTTCCCGATCTCCGCGGCCGACAGCCGCAGCCTGCCCTATCTGTACTGCGGCTCGGCGGGAATGGCCCACACGGTCACCCGCTATCTGCGCGCCGTCGACGACCAGCGGCTGGCCGAGGCGCTGCCCCGGCTGCTGGCCGCCCTGCGCTCCGGGGCCCCCGCGATGTCCGGACTCCAGCAGGGACTCGCCGGTCTCGGCTTCGCGCTCGCCGACCACGCCGTGCTCACCGGGGACGAGCCGAGCCGCCAGGAGGCGATCCGGATCGCGCGCGGACTCTACAAGTTCGCGGTTCCGCACCCCACCGGAGTGCGCTTCCTGGGCGACCGGCTGCTGCGGTTCAGCGCCGACCTGTGGAGCGGCTCCGCGGGTGTCCTGCTCTTCCTGTCGGAGCTTCTCGACCCGCGCCCCGGCGCCCTTCTCACGGCGGGCCTGCCGGCCGCCGTGACCACACCCGAATCCGCCCTGGCCCCCCGGTGAGGCACTTCCATGGATGAACCGGAGAGCACCCCCCGGCCGCCGCGCCGGTCCGGCGCGAAGCGACCCGCGCCCGGCGCGAAGCGACCCGTACCCGGCGAGGAAGCACCCGTGCATGGCGCGAAGGCCCCAGTGCCCGGCGAGGAAGCACCCGTGCCCGGCGCGGAAACCGCGACACGACACCGCGACCTGACCCTGTACTGGTGGGGGCAGACCGCCTCCGCCTTCGGTTCCGTGTTCACCGCGATCGCCCTGCCCATCGTGGCGGTGGTCCAGCTCGGCGCCTCGGCGATGGAAGTCGGTCTGCTCAGCGCCGCCGCCACCCTGCCCGTCCTGCTCTTCGGGCTGCCCGCGGGCGCGCTGGCCGACCGGATCACCCGCCCCCGGCGGGCCCTGATGGCGCTGGACTGTGTGTCGGCGGCGACGGTCGCGGTGGTCGCGCTGGGGCTGGCCCAGGACATCGTCACGGTGGTCTGGCTGGCCTGCCTCAGCGCCGCGCTGGGCGCCATGTCCACGCTCTCGACCGCCGTGTACTTCCTGCATCTCAAGCAGTTGGCGGGTGCGGACAGGGTCGGCCCCGCGCGGGCCAAGCTCCAGGCGGGCCAGTACGGCGCCTCGCTGCTCGGCCGGCTGCTGTCGGGCCCGGCCGTCGCCGTGCTCGGCGGGGCGTCGGCCCTGGCGCTCGACGCCGTGAGCTATCTGCTCAGCGCCGTGGCCCTGCTGAGCATGCGTCAGCCGGACGGGCTGCCGCCCCGGGCCGGGCAGCCGCTGGCCGCCACGCTCCGCGGGGCGGCCGACGGACTGCGGTTCTTCACCAAGGACCCCTTCCACCGGGCGCTCGGGGTCTTCATCGTCGTACCGACCTGTACGGCGGCGGCGGTCACCGCGCTCACCGGCCCCTTCCTGCTGCGGACCCTGGAACTGCCCACGGAGGCGTTCGGAGCCGTCTTCGCGCTCTCCGGGATCATGGGTCTCGGCGGGTCGGCCGTGGCCTCGCGGCTGCTGCGGCCGGGCAGCGACGCGCGCAGGGTGGCGCTGTTCACGTTCACACTGGCCGCCGCGTGCACGCTGCTGCTGCCTCTCTCCACCGGACCTCTCGCGCTCGCCGCGCCGAGCGCCGCTCTGGGCATCGGACTTCCGGTGTTCTTCGGGGCCATCGCCAATGTGGCCGTGACCTCCGTGCTCGTCGCCGATGTACCGGAAGCCGTACTGGGCCGGTCCATGGCGGCACTTCAGGTGTGCACGGCGGCGGCCGGGATACTCGGCGCGCTCGTGGGGGGCGCGCTCGGCAGCCGGTGGGGGATCCGCGAGGCGCTGTGGGCCATGACCCTGCTCGGACTGGCCGGTGTTCTGGTGACCCTGCCACGGGCACTGCGCACCGCCCGGCGCCTGCGCGAGGCCGCGGAGCGGGAGACAGCGGCCGCCCGGGACGCGCCCCTGGACGCGGAGCGGCCGGCACGACGGGCTACGTGACGACGGGCTGTGTGAGGGCCGGCGACGCGACGGCCGACGAGGGAGGGGACCCGGGAGGGGCGCCCGGGGGAGCTGCGGGGAGGGGCGATCGGGGAGTGTCAGCGGCGGACGGTATCGCTCACGCGGTGCCGTCCGCCGCTCCGTGCTCCCTCTCCCGTCGCGCGATCACATCGATCATGTCGCTGATCGTGCCCACCGCCTCGGGGGAGAGGCCGACCGCGCGCAGGGCCATGCTGCGCACCTGCGCGTCCCGCAGCGCGCCCAGCAGTTCGAGCTCCTTGGCGACCGCCGCGCCCTGGTCGTCGTCGAAGAAGTAGGCGACCGGTACGTGGAAGAACTGGGCCAGGGCTTCGAGATGGCGCTTGGTCGGATTGTCCCGGCGGCCGGTGCGCAGCTGCCACAGATACGTCGCGGAGAAGCTGTCCCCCGTGGCCTCACGGCAGGCCCTGGCGACCTCTTCGTGGCTGTAGGGCTCACGGTTGGGACGGCGCACCACACGGAACAGGGCGTCGATCCTCCCGGCCAGTGTCGACGGAGCGGGCTCCTCGTCGGCCATCGCGTCCGTCACCTCCTGGGCCCGGTGGATTCCCGGCACTGCCGGATCGTTTCCGACTGCGCATTCATCCTAGTTCATGGGCCCCCTGCGGCGGAGGGGGGCGGATCCGGCCGGTGGCGCCGTCCTCCCGGCGGTGTGTATGGCCGAAGTACCGTCAGGGACGCGCCAGTTCCTCGCGGGCCCGCCGGCGGGTGTACTCCACCGCGCCGGAGAAGGTGAAGGCCTCGGCCACCCTGATCAGCCAGGCGGCCTCGGCGTCGACGGTGTCCTCGGCCGGCGGGGAGGTGAGCCCCGCGGCGGCGCCGTCACCGTATCTCCGCCCCGCTCGGGCGGATTCGAGCGCCGCCGCTATGGTGGCCGCCTCGACCGTGGCGGCCAGACCGGCGGGCGGGACCGGGAAGCGGATCAGGGCACCCTCCACCCACAGCTCGATCCGGGGATCGAGATAGGGGCGCAGGGCGAGATAGCCGTCCCTGATCTCCACCACCCGCCGGTAGAGGGCGAATTCGGCCGCACGCGGATCGACACGGCCCGCCCAGCGCCAGGAGACGCCCAGGGCCGTGCCGGGAACCACGGCGTGCAGCGCCGACCACAACGGCTCCAGGGCCCGCAGATCGCGGTAGGGGCGGAGCCAGTCGGCCGGAGCGGCGAGCGCGGGACCCCAGCGGGCGGCGGTCACCCCTAGGGCCGCGAGAACGAGACAGCCGGTCCCCAGCGCCAGCGCCACCGGTTCCAGGCCCGCTCCCTGACGATGTGTTCTGACCATGCTCACCACGGACGTCAGGCCCCAGAGCCCCCAGAGCAGACCGACCACGGCGCCGGCGCAGATCAGCCGGAGCCCGGTCCGCAGCGGCCCCGGCGGCAGACCCCGCGCGTGCAGGCCCACCGGCACGGTGAACAGGACGAGGCAGAACAGCGTGTACACCGTGAAGACGGAGTCGAACGCGGCGAACCAGAGCGACCCGGCCGCGTCCGTGGTGACCGTACTCCCGACGACGTCGGGCCGTGCGACGAGGAAGAGCACGGGGCATCCCGCGAGGACGACGGCGGTCGTGCCGAGATGCCAGAGCCCGGCCATCCGCACCGGTGGCCGTGGCGTCAGCCGTAGCGCGGCCTGGGGCAGAAAGGCCATCGCGGCCATCTCCAGCTCACGCCCCGCGAGATGGAATCCCGCGGCGGCCCCCGGTACGAAGAGCTGAGCCACGGTCACCGTGGTGGGGGCGAGCAGCACCATCGCCGCGCCCATGGTCAGCCCGAACCAGCACAGCAGCCGTACCGCGGAGGAGGATCCCCCGCGCCGCGCCAGCCGCAGTTCGTACCAGCCGACGGCGATGGCGACCGCGGCCGGACAGTACGCCAGCACCTCACCCACGGCCGGGCTCCTCGTCGTCCACGGCGCCCACGAGCCAGCCCGCTTCGCCGTGCCCCTGGGGTGTCCGGGCGGGCCTGGCCCCATTCCGGGCCACCCGGTGCAGGATCAGCGAGGCGAGCAACTCGGCCTCGCACTCCTGCGGTTCGCTGTACACGGTCCGGCCGAGGACCCGGCGGACCAGCGCGGGGGAGAGGCCCGGCATCAGCAGACGCGCCGCCGACGACTCGGCGGCCGGCGCCTGGTCGTGACCGCACAGCAGATGAGCGGCCTCGTGCAGCAGGATGTGCCGCCGGTGGAAGGCCGTGGTGCCCTCGGCGCAGAGGATGTAGTCGGCGCGGTCGGTGGTCACGAGCAGCCCGCAGGGCAGCGAATGCCCCATGGCGACGGACAGGATCTCGATGGGCCGTCCGCGCTGTTCCGCGAGGGCGGCGATGAACGCCTCGGGGGTGAACGGCCGTGGCAGCGTGAGTGACGCGGCGATCCGGCGGGTCCGCTGCCACATGCGCCGTTCGGCGCGGCTCCGGTTCACGCGTGCCCCCTCTCGGCACCCGCGGGCCCGGAAGCCGCGCGCTGTATCCGCTGGTGGGGGGCGTGCACTGGACGGGCGTGCACCGGACGAGCGGGCCCCGCGCCTGCCGCGTGCCGCGCGCTTTCGGACCGGGGGGCGGTCACGCACCCCCCTGCCGGTAATCGGCTGTGCTGTCCTGTCGTACCTCTCGCAGGCCCCTCGGCGCCGTCGTCGGCGTCCTGCCGGTCCCCGGAGGACGGCCGCGTCCCACGGGCGGCCGAAGCTGCATGGGTGTCCATTCGGCTCATCTCCTTGCGTAGCGGGCGAAGCGGATGACCGGGGACGGGCGTGCCGCGGGTCAGTCGGCGGGGGCGGCGCGCATCCGGCCCACGGGCGGCGGGTCGGGCAGGATCAGCGGAGTTTTGGGGGCGGGCAGACCGTACAGCTCGTACAGCCGGCCCCGCACCCGCTCCATGGGGTACTGGTCCGCGTAGACGGCGGTCTTGAAGATCACGCCTTCGAGCACACTGCGGAAGAAGACCTCTTCCAGCGCCGGGTCGGCCGCGCCACGGGCCGCGAACATCTCGCGCAGCCGGTCCTCCAGCTTCACGATCCGCTCCTCCTTGCGGGCCTCGACCCGCGCGAACAGATCGTGCGTGGCGGGACCGACGACCAGGCTGAGCGCCATGCGCTGGACGGGGACCGTCCGTACGGCGGCGAGCAGGACACCGTCCAGGATCGCGGCCAGCCGCTCGTCGGGGCTGCCGGTCACCTCGGCTATCTCGACGACACCGTCGAGATAGCGGTCGAGGAGTTCGTCCACGAGCGACTGCTTGCCGGGGAAGTAGTAGCTGATCAGACCGCGCGAGACACCCGCGCGGGCGGTGATGTCGGAGATACTCGCCTCGTGGTAGCCCTTCTCGGCGAACTCCGTCAGCGCGGCGGCGAGGATCCTCTCCCGCGACTGCTCACGCATTTCCTCGTTCGTATGCGCCGATCGCGGCGACACGGTCCCCCCAGCTCTTCACTCCAAGGCCCGCCGGGCCGGCGGCGGGCCCCGCGTCCGGTGTCACGGCCTCGCGCGCACTCGAACTATGTACACGTCAAAAATACACTGGCTGTCCGTACAGTCAACGTCCCTGCCGCCCACGGGGAAACCGGCGGACCTGTCGGCAGCCGGCCGCCGCGCCCATCTCATGCCGCCTTCCCCGACTCGGGCTCGGGCGGGTCCTGATACGTCACGACCAGCTCGCCGTTCTGGGCGTCCACCCGGATGACCGAACCGTCCCGCGCGTCCCCGCGCAGCAGCGCGCGTCCGATCAGGGTCTCCACCTCGTGCGAGATGTAGCGGCGCAGCGGCCGGGCCCCGTACACCGGGTCGAAGCCCTGGTGGGCGATGAGTTCACGGGCCTGCTCCGTGAGCTCGACGGTGATCCTGCGCTCGGCGAGACGCCGGCGCAGCTCCTCGAACTGGAGGTCGACGATCCGCTCGATCTGGGCCAGGCCCAGCGGTTTGAAGAGCACGATGTCGTCGACGCGGTTGAGGAACTCCGGCCGGAAGTGCGCGCGCAGTTCGGCCATCACCTGGGCACGGGCGTCGGGCTTGATCTCGCCGTCCACGCTCGCGTCCAGCAGATAGGTGGAGCCGATGTTGGAGGTCATGATGACGACGGTGTTGCGGAAGTCGACCGTGCGGCCCTGCGCATCGGTGATCCGGCCGTCGTCGAGGATCTGGAGCAGGGTGTTGAAGACATCGGCGTGGGCCTTCTCCACCTCGTCGAACAGCACCACCGAGTAGGGCCTGCGGCGCACGGCCTCGGTGAGCTGGCCGCCCTCCTCGTACCCGACGTACCCGGGAGGCGCGCCGACCAGCCGGCTCACCGTGTGCCGTTCCTGGTACTCGCTCATGTCGAGGCGGACCATGCTCTCCTCCGTGTCGAAGAGCGCCGCCGCGAGGGTCTTCGCCAGCTCCGTCTTGCCCACACCGGTCGGGCCGAGGAAGATGAACGACCCGATCGGCCTGCGCGGATCACGGATCCCGGACCGGGCCCGGATGATCGCGTCGGCGACCAGCCGTACGGCCTCGTCCTGCCCGATCACCCGCTCCTGGAGGATCTCGTCCAGCCGCAGCAGCTTCTCGCGCTCGCCCTCCTGGAGACGGCTCACCGGGATACCGGTCCACGCGGCGACGATCTCGGCGATCTCGTCCTCGGTGACCACCTCACGCAGCAGCCGGGTCTCGCCCTGCTTGGCCCGCAGCTGCTCCTCCTCGGCGGCGAAGCGGCGTTCCAGCTCGGTGAGCGTCCCGTAGCGCAGTTCGGCGGCGCGGTTGAGGTCGTAGGCGCGCTCGGCCTCGTCCGCCTCCTGCCGGACCCGTTCCATCTCCTGGCGCAGCTCCTGGACCCTGCGGATGGCCTGGCGCTCGGACTCCCACTGGGCGTGCTCGGCATCGGCCTCGGCCCGCAGACCGGACAGTTCCCCGCGCAGCTCCTCCAGCCTGTTCACACTGGCCGGGTCGGTCTCCTTGGCGAGCGCCGCCTCCTCGATCTCCAGCCGGGTGACCCGCCGGGTCAGCTCGTCCAGTTCCGCGGGCATCGAGTCGATCTCGGTACGCATCCGCGCGCACGCCTCGTCCACCAGGTCGATCGCCTTGTCGGGCAGGAAGCGGTCGGAGATGTAGCGGTGGCTGAGGGTCGCCGCCGCGACCAGCGCCGTGTCCTGGATCTTCACCCCGTGGAAGACCTCCAGACGCTCGCGCAGTCCGCGCAGGATGGAGATGGTGTCCTCCACGCCCGGCTCGTCCACCAGGACCTGCTGGAAGCGGCGCTCCAGCGCGGCGTCGCTCTCGACGCGCTTGCGGTACTCGTCCAGGGTGGTCGCGCCGATCATGTGCAGCTCGCCCCGGGCGAGCATCGGCTTGAGCATGTTCCCCGCGTCCACGGCCCCTTCGGCGCCGCCCGCGCCGACCACCGTGTGCAACTCGTCGAGGAAGAGCAGGATCCGGCCGCCGGCCGCCTTGACCTCCCCGAGCACCGCCTTGAGCCGCTCCTCGAACTCACCGCGGTACTTGGCCCCGGCCACCAGCGCCGCCATGTCGAGCGCGAAGACGGTACGGTCCCGCAGCCCCTCGGGTATGTCGCCGCGCACGATCCGCTGGGCGAGCCCCTCCACGATCGCGGTCTTCCCGACCCCCGGATCGCCGATCAGGACCGGGTTGTTCTTGGTCTTGCGGCTGAGGATCTGGGTCACCCGCCGTATCTCGGCGTCCCGGCCGATCACCGGGTCCAGCGTGCCGGCGCGCGCCTCGGCGACGAGGTCGCGGCCGTACTTCTCCAGCGCCTCGTACGCGGACTCCGGAGTCGCGGAGGTGACCCGCTGGTTGCCCCGGATCCGGGTGAGCGCGGCGAGGAGGGTCTCCTTGGTGAGCCCGTGCTCCTTGAGCAGACGTCCCGAGGCGGAGGCGGAGCCCTCGTCGGCCAGGGCCATCATCAGATGCTCGACGGAGACGTACTCGTCCTTGAGCCGCCCGGCCTCCTGCCCGGCGGTCTCCAGCAGCCGCGACAGCCGCTGGGTGACGAACACCTGACCGGGGGCGGCGCCCGGCCCGGTCGCCCGGGGCCTGCGCGACACCTCGCCCTCCACGGCCGCGCGCAGGGAGGGCGGATCGACACCCGCCTGGCCGAGCAGCCGGGGGACGAGCCCGTCGGGCTGGTCGAGCAGCGCCAGCAGCAGATGCTCCCCGTCGACCTCGGTCTGCCCGAGGCGCACGGCCGCGCTCTGGGCCTGTTGCAGGGCTTCCTGGGACTTCTGGGTGAGACGGTTCATGTCCATGGCGAGTCGTCACTCCTCGCGCCGGTACGGCGCAGCGCCGCCTCCAGCAGACTGATCCGGTCCAGCAGATCGAGTACCAGGCCGATGGAGGCGTAGTTGAGGGGGAGTCCGGCCCGCAGCCGCTGGACACGGGCCAGTGTGCGCGGGGCGGAGAGGTCGAACGAGAGCCGGCCGGCGCGGTCGCGGGTCGCGTCCACCAGACCGAGCGTCACCAGACGCCGGACCAGATCGGGATGGAGTCCCGAGCGGCGGGCCACCTCCTCCAGGCCGAGCCGGCGGACGGGCACGAGCTCGTAGACCCGGATCCGCCCCGCCTCCGGCCGCTGGTGCCGTTGATCGGCCGTCATCCCGGCCTCCTCGGGTCGAATTCGGACGCGGCGGCCAGTTCCTCGAACAGCTCGCGTTCACGGTCGGTGGGACGGGGCGGGACCACCACCCGGAGTTCGGCGTAGAGATCGCCGTCGGTACCGCGCGCACGGGGCATGCCCTCGCCGCGCAGCCGCAGCCGGCGCCCGCTGGAGGAGCCCGGCGGTACGGTGACCTTGGCGGTGCCGCCCGGGGTGGGCAGCGGTACGGTGGCGCCGAGCGCCGCCTCCCAGGGCGCCACGGGAAGCTGGACATGGATGTCATGGCCCTCCAGCCGGTACCGGTCGTGGGGCCTGATACGCACCCGCAGATACAGGTCACCGGCGGGTGCGGCACGGCCGCCCCGCCCGCCCTCGCCGGCCAGCCTGATCCGCTGTCCGTCCGTCACACCCCGGGGCACGGTGACCTGGTAGTCACGGCGGCCGTCCGGTCCGGCGAGGCCCACAGCGCGCCGGCCGCCCCGGTAGGCCTCCTCCACGGTCAGCTCCAGCTCGGCCTCCTGGTCGGCCCCGGGCACGTTCCCGCGTCCCCCGCCCCGCCCCGCGCCGCCGAACAGATCGCCGAAGAGATCCTCGAAGTCCACGTCCTGGTAGGCGCCGCGCGCGCCCTGCGCGAAGCGCACCCCGCCGCCCGGCGTGGTCCGGCCGCCGCCCGTCGAGGCCCGGCCCCCGGGGCCGCGCCCGGCCGCGGCGGCCACCCGCTCGTCGTAGTCCCCGGGAGACCCGGGGAACGCGCGGAAGTCCGGGCCGAACCGGTCGTAACGCGCCCGGGTGTCCGGGTCGGACAGCACGCCGTAGGCCTCGTTGACCTCCTTGAACCGCTCCTCGGCCCGCGGGTCCTTGTTGATGTCGGGGTGGTGGCGCCGGGCCAGCTTCCGGTAGGCCCGCTGGATCTCCTCGTCGCCCGCCGTACGGGGGACCCCGAGCACCTCGTAGTAGTCCTGTGCCATGGACCGTCACTCCCGCCGCTGACTGACCGTCACGGCCATCGGCCGCAGCTGGCGGTCGTCGAGTCCGTATCCGGGACGCAGGACCTTCACGACCGTGCCGGGCTCGGCGTCCGGGTCGTCGACGACACCGACCACCTCGTGCCGGCCCGGGTCGAACGGCACTCCCTTCTCCTCCTGGCGGGGATAGCCGAGCCGTTCCATCGCGTCGACGGCCTGGTCCCGTACCGCCTCGACACCCTGGACGATGGAGGCGGGGTCGGCGCGGGCGTGCGCGAGGGCCAGTTCGAGATGGTCGAGTACGGGGAGCCATTCGGCGGCGGTACGGGCCCGCTCGGCCCGCCGTACGTCCTCCAGCTCCCTGGCGTAGCGCTTGCGCAGATTGTCGAGATCGGCGAGCGCGCGGCGCCAGGCGTCCTGGACCTCGGCGAGCTCCTGCGGCGGACCGTCCTGCCGCGGATCGTCCGGCGGCGGTACCGCTTCCGGTTCCGGCTGTGCGGCCATGGCGTGACCTCAGCTCCGGTCGAAGTCGGCGTCCACGACATCGTCGTCACCACCGCCGGTTCCCCCGGTTCGCCCCGGCCCCGGACCCGCCGCCCCGGGCTCCGAGGGTCCGGCGGGACCGGCCTGCCGCGCGGCGAGACCCTGGTGGACCTGCTGGAGCTCGGAGGTCAGCGACCTGACCCGGTCCAGCGGCGCCTCGCCCTTCACCGCCTGGCGCGCGTCGCCGATCAGCAGCTGGGCACGGGCCCGCTCGTGCTCGGGGGCGCTCTCGCCCAGCTCGCCCAGCCGGCGTTCCACCTGGTAGGCGATCGCGTCCAGCTCATTGCGCGCGTCCACGGACCGGCGCAGCGCCTGGTCCTCGCCGCGGTTGCGCTCCGCCTCGGCGATCATGCGCTCCACCTCGGAGGATTCGAGGTTGGAGCCCTCGCTGAGGGTGATGCCCTGCTCCTTGCCGGTGTCCTTGTCACGCGCGGTGACATTGAGGATGCCGTTGGCGTCGATGTCGAAGGTGACCTCGATCTGCGGTTCGCCCCGCGGGGCCCGGCGGATGTCGGTGAGCTGGAAGCGGCCCAGCACCCGGTTGTCGGCCGCGCGCTCGCGCTCGCCCTGGAGGACGACGACATCGACGGCGGGCTGGCTGTCCTCGGCCGTCGAGAAGGTCTCCGTACGGCGGACCGGAATCGTGGTGTTCCGTTCGACGATCTTCGTCATCACACCGCCGCGTGTCTCCACCCCCAGCGACAGCGGGGTGACGTCCAGCAGGAGCACATCCTTGACATCGCCCTTGAGCACCCCGGCCTGGACGGCGGCGCCCAGCGCCACCACCTCGTCCGGATTGACGCTCATATTGGGGTCCTTGCCGCCGGTCATCCGCCGGACCAGCGCCTGCACGGCCGGGATCCGGGTCGAGCCGCCGACCAGGATGACCTCGTCGATGTCGCTGTCGGTGACCTTCGCGTCGGACATCGCCTGCTTGACCGGCCCCAGGCAGCGGTCCACCAGGTCGGCGGTGATCTGCTCGAAGGTGGAACGCATGACGGGCTCGGTCAGATGCTTGGGCCCGGTGGCGTCGGCGGTGACGAACGGCAGGCTGACCTGGGTCCGGGTCACCGAGCTCAGCTCGGTCTTGGCCTTCTCCGCCGCCTCGAAGAGCCGTTGCAGCGCCTGGGTGTCACCCCGCAGGTCGATACCGTTCTCCCGCTGGAACGTGTCCGCGAGATGGTCCACCAGCCGGCGGTCGAAGTCGTCCCCGCCGAGATGGGTGTCGCCGGCCGTGGAGCGCACCTCCACCACACCGTCGCCGACATCCAGGATGCTCACGTCGAAGGTGCCGCCGCCGAGGTCGAAGACGAGCACCGTCTCGTGCTCCTTCTTGTCCAGGCCGTACGCCAGGGCCGCCGCGGTGGGCTCGTTGATGATGCGCAGCACTTCGAGACCGGCGATCCGGCCGGCGTCCTTGGTCGCCGTGCGCTGGGCGTCGTTGAAGTACGCGGGTACGGTGATCACGGCCTCCGTGACCCGCTCCCCCATCGACTTCCCGGCGTCGTCGGCGAGCTTGCGCAGCACCAGCGCGCTGATCTCCTCCGGCGCGTACAGCTTGCCCCGGATGTCGAACCGCGCCTCGCCGTTCTCGCCCGCCACGACGTCGTACGTCACCGCCCTGGTCTCGGCCGGGACCTCGTCGTAGTGCCGGCCGATGAAGCGCTTGGCCGAGTAGATGGTGCCCTTGGGGTTGAGGATCGCCTGGCGGCGGGCCAGCTGTCCGACGAGCCGTTCGCCGGAGTCGGTGAAGGCGACGACGGAGGGGGTGGTGCGGGCGCCCTCGGCGTTGGGGAGGACCGTCGCTTCACCGCCCTCCCACGCGGCGATCACCGAATTGGTGGTGCCCAGGTCGATACCGACTGCCTTCGCCATGAGGTGCTCCTTACGCGCACGGCCGCCTTCGTCCGGTGCTGCCTTCGTCCGGTTCCCCCGTCTCTCCGAGCGTGGCGGGCGCGCCGGGCCGCTTCCTGCTCCTGGGAGGTCGAAATCCGTACCGTCGCTGGTCCTGCCGGCACAGGCCCGCCGGCCGGCCGGTCCGGACATCCGGACCGGATGCACGAGCGCGCCGCCTCGGTAGAGTTGTGAGGGGGCGCGCTCTCCAGGAAGGTGCCGGATCAGGGCGATGGGCACGGCCGCCGGAAGAACCGGACCCCCGGGGCCCGCGGGCCACCGGTCCTCCCGGCTGCCCCGTCTGATGGCACTGTCGAGCGCGGTGTTCGACGGCCGCGACGAGTACGAGGTGATGCGGCTCGCCGCCGCCTGTGTCGCGCGGCTGGGCCCCTGCCGTACCGAGGCCGGATATCTGCCGGCCGGCGGACGGCTGGTCCACCTGCCGATGGGCTGCTCCGCCACCAGCCGGTCGCTGGACACCCAGATCGCCGAACTCGGCGACCGGGACGGCGCGGTCCGGCTCCCCGACCGGGTGTGGTCATGGGCCTTCGCCCTGCGCGAGCCCGGCGGACGGGCCGGGTCCCGGCGGGCCGGATATCTGGTCGTGAGCTCCCAGCGGCAGCCGAGCCATGACGAGATCACGCTCCTCGGCCTGCTGGCACGGCAGACCGGGGCGGCCCTGACGGGCGCCTCGGCCCGTCGCCGGGAGCGTGAGTACGCCGTGGAGCTGGACCGGGCCCGCCAGGAAGGCGCCGCCGCCCGCGCCCGCCTCGTCGCCGTGGAGTCCGAGCTGAGATACCAGCGGTCGGTGCACGACGCGCTGAGCGGTGCCACGGCCACCGGGGACACGGAGGCCGGCATCGCCAGGACGGTGCACCGGCTGACCGGTTTTCCCGCCGTGGTGGAGGACAGATTCGGCAATCTCCGCGCCTGGGCCGGGCCCGGCCGCCCCGATCCGTACCCGAGGCCCGACCCGGCCCGCCAGGAGGAGCTGATCCTCGACGCCGCCAGAAACGCGCACCCGGTGTATCTGGGACACCGGCTCGTCGCCGTCGCCCGCCGTCGCGGCGAGATCCTCGGCACGGTGTCCCTGGTCGACCCCGAGGCGCGCGCGGGCGAGCACGAGGAGTTCGCGCTCGCCCGCGCGTGTGAGGCGCTGGCCCTGGAGATGGCGCATCTGCGCAGCCTGGCCGAGATGGAGCTGCGGCTGCGCCGTGAACTGGTCGACGACCTGATCACCGGCACGGACGACGAGAGCGCCTTCGCCCGCTCGGCGGCCGTCGGCCACGACCTGCACGGCCCCCAGCATCTGGTCACGGTGGGATGGACGGGGACGGCCGCCGACGACACCTTCGTCCAGGCGGTGGCCGCCGCGGCGACGGGCCTGGGGCTGCGGTCGCTGGTGGCCCGGCGCTCGGGCCGCGCCGTGCTGGTGGTCCAGGGCCGCCCCAGGGGGGACGAGCTGTACCGGGCGGTCGCCAGGGAGCTGGGCTCGCGCGCGGGAGCCGTCGGCCTCGGCGGCCGCTGCGACTCCCCGTCCGAGATCCCGCGCTCGTACCAGGAGGCACTGCGCGCGCTGGAGGTACGCCGGCGCTCCCGGGTGCCCCACGGCGCGACCTCGTTCGACGATCTGGGGCTGTACCGGATCATCGGGACGGGCGACGACCACCGGGAGATCGAGGGGTACGTCCAGGAGTGGCTCGGCCCGCTCCTCGACTACGACACGGCCCACCGCACCGACCTGGTGCCCACCCTCTCCCAGTACTTCGAGGCGGGCGGGAACTACGACAACACGGCCGCCGTCCTCGGTATCCACCGCAGCACCCTGCGCTACCGGCTCCAGCGGCTGCGCGAGATCGGCGGCCACGACCTGGGCGATGTCGAGACCCGTCTCAATCTGCATGTGGCGACCAGGGTCTGGAAGGTACTGGGCGGCGTGGCCTGACCTTCGGCCCTGGTGGTCGGAGGCCGTCAACGCGGCGTGCTGACACGCGCGTTGCTGTGGCAATATTCGTCGGGGTGGCGATGATCCGCAGGGGGAGTGTGCGCTGGTTCGCGTCTCTCTTTCCTGTATGACGATCAGACTTTCTTGGAGCCCTTTATGACGGCAGGAACGCCCAAGTCCCAGGTCGACACCAGCAAGCCGCACCCGGCCCGTATCTACGACTACCTCCTCGGCGGCAAGGACAACTACCCCGTCGACCAGGCGCTGGCCTCACGGCTGACGGACGAGGCCCGCGAGGGGGCCCGGCAGAACCGGGCCTTCATGCAGCGCGCGGTCGGCTGGGTGGCCCGCAGCGGTATCGACCAGTTCCTCGACATCGGCACCGGTATCCCGACCGCGCCGAACCTCCACCAGATCGTCCAGGGGATCGACCCCAAGGCCCGGATCGTCTACACGGACAACGACCCGATCGTGCTGCGCCACGCGGAGGCCCTGCTGATCAGCACGCCGGAGGGGGTCACCAACTACATAGAGGCCGATGTCCGCGAGCCGGAGGTGATCCTCGACCACGCCCGTACCCTGCTGGACTTCGACCGGCCGATCGCGCTGTCCCTCATCGCCCTCATGCACTTCATCCCCGACGAGGACGACCCGTACGGCATCACCCGCACCCTCATCGACGCCCTGGCCCCCGGAAGCCTGCTGGTGCTCTCCCATCTGACGGGGGACTTCCTCACCGAGGAACAGAACAAGATCGACGCGTACCGTTCGAGCGGGATCAATCTGCGTCCCCGCAGCCGCGCGGAGGTCGAGCGGTTCTTCGAGGGACTGGATCTGGTCGAGCCCGGTCTGGTGACCCGTTGGTACAAGGACACCCCCGCGCCGGAGAACGACACGAGCACCGAACTCCTCTACGCCGGAATCGCCCGCGTCCGCTGACGGACAGCCAGGACCGACGGACAGGGCCGCCGACGGACGGACGACGGCCGCGACGCGGGCTCCGGGCCCGCGCCGCGGCCGTCCTCATGGCCTGTCCGTCAGGGTTCTCCCGTGCTTTCAGCCGGCGGGAGTGCTGACGCCGGGGCCGGTGAAGGTGTAGCTGTCCAGATCGAGAATGGCCCCCGAGCCACCGGTGAAGACCACGTAGAGGTCACGCGTCCGTTCCTCGGCACCGGAGACCGGAGCGCTGACCTCGGTGTACGTCTCCCAGCCGCCGGTGTTCGGCACGGTCACCCGGGCGAGGACCGGCCCGGTCACGGAGTCGTAGCGGAAGGTGGCCACATTGCCCGCCTTGTCCGAGGACACCCGGGCCCTGACCCCGGTCACGCCCTTGAGACTCACCGGGTGGTAGCGGACCCACTCGTTGTTCTGTACGTCCCCGAGGCGCTTGCCGCCCTCCGCTCCGGCGGCCGTGATGATCTGCGGTCCCGACAACTGAGCGAAGTGCTCGGCCTGCCACCGCTTGGGCCACAGCGTCCGCTGCTGTTCCCCGGTGAGCGGGACGGTCCCGGTGGCCCCCCGGTCGGTATAGGTGGCGCGCACCACATAGAACTGGGTGGCGTCGAGTCCGGAGTGGATCGGACCGGTGTTGAACGTCGTACCGCAGCCGGTGCCCTCGGCGACCTCATGCGCGTGTTCCTGGTGGCCCAGGGCGATCCGCACGATGACCCTGGAGCAGTCAATGGCACCGTCCTGCGGATCCGTCGCGGACGCGGTGACGGTGACGTTCTCGTTCCACTCGTACACCCCGCCGTCCGGTGGCGAGGCGATGCTCAGCGTGGGGCGGTTGTTGCCGACCACGACCGGGACGGTGGTGGTGCCGGTCCGCCCGGTGCCGTCACTGACGGTCAGTCTGGCCTGGAAGCTGCCGTTGCCGGTGTAGGTGAACGTCGGATTGGCCGCGGTGGAGTCGGTGCTGCCGTTGTCCGTGAAGTCCCAGGCGTAGGTGAGCGGATTGCCGTCCGGATCGCTGCTGCCTGCGCTGGAGAACGTCACGGCCAGCGGCGCCAGTCCGTTGTCCCTGTTCACCGATGCCTTGGCGAGCGGTGACCGGCCGCCCTGTACGTAATTGATCTTGTAGAGTCCGGCGTCCTCGGCGCCCGAGAAGTAGCCGCTGCCGTATTCGAGCAGATACAGCGATCCGTCCGGCCCGAACTCCGAGTCGATCGGGTGGACGAAGCGCATCCCGTCCAGCACCGGCTCGATCGCGGTCGGCGTGCCGGTGGCCGGATTGCCGTTGCCGAACTGCACCTCCTTGATCCAGTTGCGGCAGTACTCGGAGATCAGCAGCTTGTTGTCGTAGTACTGGGGCCACTTGACGTCGGAGGCGAGATTCGCGTCGTAGTGGTAGACCTCGGTGTGGTTGGGCGAACCGCAGCCGCCCGGATTGTCGAGCTGCGGCCACTCCTTGCTGCCGCCGTGCTGCTCCCACACGAGCGCGGGCTTGGTGGGCGGGAGCTGCTGGATACCCGTGTTGCGCGGGGAGTTGTTGACCGGCCCGGACGTACCGCCGCAGGGGAACCAGCCGCGCGGGGCGTTGGCGGCGAAGTCCCAGTCGTTGTAGGCCACATTGGGCCCGCCGCAGTACGGCCAGCCGTAATTGCCGGGACCGGTGGCGCGGTTGAACTCGTCGTACGCCGCGGGCCCCCGGTTGGCGACGGTCGCACCGGCGTCGGGGCCGACCTCACCCCAGTACAGGGTGTTGCCGGCCTTCTTGTCGACCCAGACGCGGTACGGATTGCGCACGCCCATGACATAGACCTCGGGGCGCGTGCCCGAGGTCCCCGGAGCGAAGAGATTGCCGCTCGGAACGGTGTACGTCCCGTTGTCCTCCGGATGGATCCGGTTGATCTTCCCGCGCAGATCGTTGGCATTGCCCGAGGTGCGCTGGGCGTCGTACTGCGGGTTGCGGGAGGTCCGTTCGTCGATGGGGGCCATACCCGCCGAGTCGCCGCCGGAGTTGGTGTTGTCACCCACCGCGAAGTAGAGGTTTCCCGCAGTGTCCCAGGACATCGAGCCCGCGGAGTGGCAGCACAGCTCACGCTCGGTCGGCCACTCGATGATCACGTCCTCGCTGGCCGCGGAGAGCGTGTTGGTGGTGTTGCTGAAGGTGAACCGGGAGATCCGGTTGACCAGCGGGGTGACCTTCGGCGAGTAGAACAGCATGACCCAGCCGGTGGTGGCGAAGCGCGGATGCAGGGTGATGCCGATCAGCCCGTCCTCGAACCGGGCGTCCAGCGGCAGGGTGAGCGCCACCGTCGTCGACGAGGTCGCGGGGTTGTAGAGCCGTACCTGACCGCCCGAGGCGCTGGTGCCCCGGTTGATGTAGAGGACCTTCTGGTCCGGCAGCACGGCGAGTTCGATGGGCTCGCCCATCTGGAGTCCGCCGTCGAGCTTGACCTTCTCGAACCCGGCCGTCGGCGGGGGAGCGGCGGCGGCCCGCGATACGGCGGGTTCCGCGGCCGCGGCCCGCGGAGCCGCGGTGGCGCCGGGTGCGAGTAGCAGGGCGGACAGGGTGAACAGCGCGGCGAGTAAGGAAACGGCGCGAGAGAGCACGGTATCTACCTCCAGGGGCCGATCGCGGGTGAGAGGTGTCCTGCGGGAACGGGAACGTGTGGAATGCGTCCGGCCGGACGGACGGCGGGCCGGGTGACGCCCGGCCGGACAGGACCTGGGCCCTGCCCGGCCGGACGGGGGTCGGCGCCCTAGCTGCCGAGTACGGCGAGATCCCACAGGGAGTAGCCCCACTGGGTGGCTCGCGCCGTGCCCTGGACCCGTACATAGCGGGCGGTTCCGCTCACCGCGATGTCGTCGACGCCTCCGTCACCCGCCGTGGTGGTGTTGACGGTGCGCCAGGTCTGGTTGTCCGCCGAGGCCTGGACGGTGTACGCCCTGCCGTAGGCGGTCTCCCAGGTCAGCCGGACCCGCTGGAGGGTACGGACCGAGCCGAGGTCGACGGTGATCGACTGGGGATCCGAGTAGGCGCTGCTCCACCGCGTGGCCGGGTCGCCGTCGACGGCGTTGGCGCCCACATGGGCGCTGCCGGGCTCCACGCTGGAGACCGTGACCGGACGGCCCCGCGCCAGATCGGTGGCCGGCGTCGTCCCGTCCTGCTTGATCCTGATGTTGCGGTAGTTGATGTCCATGCCGGCGCCGTCGTTCTGGACGCCGATGTGCCCGAGGGCGATATCACGGGTGCTGGTGTAGTCGTTGATCTTCACACCGTTGAGATGGATCTCGACACGGCGGCCGTGCACCGCGATCTCGTAGGTGTTCCATGTTCCCGGCGGATTGAGCGCGGCGGCCCGTGCCGCCGTGTCCGGCGCCTGGAAGCTGTAGACGCTGCCGGTCGTCCGGGACGGATCGCCGTCCGTCGCGTCGATCTGGATCTCATGGCCCGTGTCGACGGGCTTCCACGGGTCACCCTGCGGATCGGGGAAGCCGATGAACACCCCGCCGTTGTCGTCGCCCGGCATCATCCAGTCCACCTTCAGCGAGTAGTCGCTGAAGGGCGTCACCGGGTACCAGAGCAGCCCCATGCCGCCGACCGAGGTGAGGGTGCCGTTGGCGAGCGTGAACCCGCCAGGACCCGCCTGCCGCCAGCGGTCGAGACTGGCCTGCGTACCGTCGAACAGCGGGGTGTAACCATTCTCCGGACGGCAGTCCGCGGGCCGTGCGCCCGAGGCGGTCTGGATACCGCCGAGCAGCATGGTGGTGAAGTTGGGATCGGCGTAGGACTCCTCGGTGTGGCCGAGACCCGTGTACCAGGCCCGTCCGCCGCCGTAGTTCTGGCACCAGGTGATCGGATGATCGCCCATGCTGCCGCCGGAGTACGAGGACTCGTCCAGGCTCGCGAGCACCTTCACCGCCGAGCGGGGATTGGCGCGGTAGTTGTACCACTCGTCGGTCCTGGTCCAGCGCTGCGGAAGGTGCGCGGTGGAGACGGAGGACCGGTCCTCGACCTTGACGGTGGCCTGCTGGGTGGCCGGATGCGAGGCGAAGTACGCGCCGACGAGCCCGCCGTACCAGGGCCAGTCGTACTCGGTGTCGGCGGCGGCGTGCACGCCGACATAGCCGCCGCCCGCCGCGATGTACGACTCGAAGGCGGTCTGCTGCGTGGCGTTCAGCACATCACCGGTGGTCGAGAGCCAGACCACCGCCTGGTACTGGGCCAGATTGGCGGCGGTGAACGCGCCCGCGTCCTCCGTGGCGGTGACGGTGAAGCCGTTGGCCGTGCCGAGGCGCTGAACCGCCGCGATCCCGGCGGGAATCGACGAGTGCCGGAATCCGGCGGTTCTGGAGAACACCAGGACCTTGGAGAGCGGCGCCGCGGCGGAGACGGGCGCGGCGGCGGACAGGGGGACGGTGGAAAGGGGGCTGGCGGCGGACGCCGGTGCGGCCTGCGGCGTGTGCGGCAGGGCGAGCAGCGACAGGGCCGACAGGACGAGCGCGATCATGGTGCGGGACACAAGGCGCACGATCCGGTCCTCTCTCGGGGCGCCAGGAGACGCCGGCTGAGGTACGAGTACGTGGCAGAACAAGGCAGCACGGTGGCCGCGTCAGACGTAGTGAACATCGGAGGTTTTTAGGGGTCAAGGGAAGATACTGAACTGGTCAAAGATTGTTCCCGCCATGACAAAGATTGCTTTTCACGGCCAGTCTCACGGCCTGTTCGCGGAGGAGAGGCAGTTGCCCCGGTTCCGAGGGGGACCGCGGAAGCCGTCAGGAAGTCCGCTGATTGATCGGATCTCCCTGCGGTCCTGGCCTCGGCATGACGGCATGACAAAGCCGCGCTCGGTCCGGTGAGGGGCCGAGCGCGGCACTCGCCGTGGGGAACGGCCGGTCAGCGCCCGGGGACGGGGAAGGCCACCGGGCTGCGGTGACCGGCCCGGTTCACGGCACGCACACCGAAGAAGAGATTGTCCTTGGAGAGATCCACGGTGTGGCTCGTCGCGCCGTCGGCCTCGGTCACATGGGTCCACTCCGGCGCCGTCGTCTCGCGCCACACCACTTCGTAGCCGGTCAGATCGGTCTCCGTGCCCGCGTTCCACACCAGCTCCGTGGCGTTGGTCAGCGAGCTGGTGACGATGTTCACCCCGCGCGGAGTGGCCGGTGCCTGGGCGAGGGTCCACAGGGCCGCGCCGTTGACCCGGGCCACCCGGGCGATATAGCCGAAGTCGCAGAACTCGGGCAGGTCGCCGTACTGCCGGCCGTCCTCCACCCGTACGTCCTGGTGCTGATGGGCGTAGTCCTCGGCCGGCTCGGTGAAGCGGGCGGCCGCGTAACCGCGTTCGAGGAAGGGGATGTGGTCGCCGCCGCGCAGATACCGGTCACGGCGGTAGACCACCCGGACATTCATCCCCGTGGCGTCGTTGTCCGCGACGTCACGGACGAACCGGGCGAGCTGGCGGGTCGGCGAGTCGTTCTCGCCGCCGACCGAGCGGCGGACGTCCGCCTGCTGGGGTGTCTCCGCGGTGGGCACACCCTCGGCGAAGAGCCGCACCGAGTACGGGTCGCGGGTGCCGTCGTCGGCCTTGGGGCTGCCGACGATGTCGTTGGTGAACATGGCGAGGACATTCGTCCCCGCCGCCTTGAACCGCTCCGCCATATGGGCGGCCCCGTACAGTCCCTGCTCCTCGCCCGCGACGGCGGCGAAGACGATGGTCGCGGCCGGACGGCGGCGCGCCATGACACGGGCCAGCTCCATGGCCACCGCGACACCGGAGGCGTCGTCGTCGGCGCCCGGCGCGTCGCTCACCGCGTCCATGACATCGCTGGCGCGCGAGTCGTAGTGGCCGGAGACGACGTAGGTGCGGTCGGGGTCGACCGAACCGCGGAGGGTCGCGACGACATTGGTGATACGGGTCGCCACCGGGATCCGCGAGGCGGGCTGCTGTACGTACGACTGGAGTTCGACGGTCATCCGGCCGCCGGAGGCCGCCGCGTACCGCTTCAGCTCCTCGTATATCCAGTCCCTGGCGGCGCCGATACCGCGCTCGGGATCGTCCTGGGTGGAGAGCGTATGGCGCGTTCCGAACGCGGCGAGCCGGCGTACGGTCGCCTCGATCCGGTCGCGGTCGACCTCTTTGAGCAGTTCCCGCAACTCCCGGCCGGGGGCCTGGGCGGTGGCGGCACGCTCTTCCTTCCCCCGCCCGGACGAGGTCGCCGCGGGGGCGGCCTGGGCCACCGCCGGCGCGCCGGCCACGGCGGTCGCGACGGTGGCGGACAGGACGGCCCTCCGGGGCATCCCTGAGGGGTGCTGGGGCATGACAGGTCCCTTCCCTGGCTGCGTCGACGGCACGGCACTGGCGCTCCATGGTCATGGACAGGCCAACCACAGCACAAGGTCGCCGGTGCCGGTGTCGGTGCCGGCCGTGGCGTGAGGCCGCCGATGCCGACCGGAGCGTGAGTTCGCCGGTGCCCCGCGTATGTCCGCCATGTCGGCTCACATCCCCCGACAGCCGCCCATGGCGGCAACTGGGCCCGCTTGTGGGGTACTTGACAAGGTCTAGACCTTCCCCTTCAATCCAAGCGAAACCGTCAGAGGCGCCGTCGGCGCGAAGAGGGGAAAGCAACCGCAGATGCCAAGAAAAACCTTCCGGGGTCTCTCGCTCGCGCGCTCCGCAGTGGTCCTCGCTGTCGGCGCGCTTCTCGCCACCCTGTTCGCCGTACCCGCCTCCGCCGCCGATCCGGTCGGCCGGATCACCGGTCTGGGCGGCAAGTGCGTGGATGTCGCCGGCGCGAGCAACGCGAACGGCACTCCCGTTCAGCTCTACGACTGCAACGGCAGCGGCGCCCAGAACTGGACCGTCGCCGGTGACGGCACGCTGCGCGCGCTGGGCAAGTGCCTGGACGTCGTCGAACGCGGCACCGCCGACGGCTCGCTCGTCCAGCTCTGGGACTGCGGCGGCGGCGCGAACCAGCAGTGGGTCGTCAACTCCGCCCGTGACATCGTCAATCCGCAGGCGAACAAGTGTCTGGATGTGCAGAACCGCAGCACCGCCAACGGCACCCGGCTCCAGATCTGGACCTGCACCGGACAGTCGAACCAGAAGTGGACGGCGGCGGGCACCAGCGGTGGCGGCAACCCGCCGCCGGCCGGTGGCTTCGTCGTCAGCGAGTCCCAGTTCAACCAGATGTTCCCGGGCCGGAATTCCTTCTACACCTACAGCGGGCTGACCGCGGCGCTGAGCGCGTACCCCGGGTTCGCCAACTCCGGCAGTGACACGGTGAAGCGGCAGGAGGCCGCGGCCTTCCTCGCCAATGTCAGCCATGAGACCGGCGGTCTCGTGCATGTGGTGGAGCAGAACACCGCGAACTACCCGCACTACTGCGACCCCAACCAGTCGTACGGCTGCCCGGCCGGTCAGGCCGCGTACTACGGGCGTGGACCGATCCAGCTGAGCTGGAACTTCAACTACAAGGCCGCGGGTGACGCGCTCGGTATCAACCTGCTGGCCGACCCGTGGCGTGTCGAGCGCGAATCGGCCGTCGCGTGGAAGACCGGTCTCTGGTACTGGAACACCCAGAACGGTCCCGGCACGATGACCCCGCACAACGCGATGGTCAACCAGGCCGGTTTCGGCCAGACGATCCGTTCCATCAACGGCTCGCTGGAGTGCGACGGACGCAACCCGGCGCAGGTCCAGAGCCGGATCAACAACTACCAGCGCTTCGTGCAGATCCTGGGCGTCGGTCCGGGCAACAACCTCTACTGCTGACGGCCGGCCGCCGGGCGGTCCACCGCCACGGCTGCCACCCCCAGGTGCGCGGTTCCGGAACCCCCGGGACCGCGCACCGCGCCGTTCGGCGGGAAGGCCGCTGCTGCCGGTCGCGCTGCCGCCGTCAGTCGTGGGGCGGGGTCCCCGTCACCAGATGGTCGGCGTGGTTGAGTGCCTCGATCGCCAGCCTCCGCAGATGCCCGTCCCGCAGTGTGTATATCGAACGCCGGCCGTCCTTGCGCACCTGGACCAGTCCCGCGAGCCGCAGCTTCGCGAGATGCTGGCTGACCGCCGGACGGGCCGCGCCGCAGATGTCCGTGAGCGTGTTCACATCGGCCTCGCCCTGGGTCAGGGACCACACCAGGTGGAGCCGGGTGGGATCGGCGAGCAGGGCGAAGACGCCGGCCGCCGCGTCGAACTGCGGGGCGCCTGGAGTGTGCCGTTGCGACTCGGGCGCAACTGAGGGCGGATTGCTCGCTGGCATCTCCCCATCGTAGGACCCCGGGTGGAGACCGTCCGCTCGACAGGTGCATTGGTGCGCGCTTAAATACATATAGGAAGCGACCCACCCGCGGTGCCTGTCCCTCCCCGCGATCTTCCCGACAGGAGAGCCCCCTATGAACGCTCCCCACGCGCACCCTCATGACCACGACCACGGCCATGACCGTGACCGTGACCAGTCCCACGACCACGACCATGCCCGGTCCCACGACCAGGACCAGGACCATGACCACGCTCATGGCGCGGACCGGCCGACGCGGCTGAGTCATCAGGCGGCACATCTCGTCAAACCGCACTCCCACGAGGCGTCGGACAAGGTGGACTCCGCCATGGAGTCGTCGGCCGAGGGAATGCGAGCCCTCTGGGTCTCCCTGGCCGTCCTGGGGGGCACCGCGCTCCTCCAGACCGTCGTCGTCCTCATATCCGGCTCCGTGGCCCTGCTCGGTGACACCATCCACAACTTCGCCGACGCGCTGACCGCGCTGCCCCTCGGCGTGGCGTTCGTACTCGGCAGGCGCGCGGCGACCCGCCGTTACACCTATGGCTACGGCCGCGCCGAGGATCTGGCGGGCCTCGCCATCGTGCTCACCATCGCCGCGTCGGCGGCGCTCGCGGCGTACCAGGCGATCGGCCGGCTGCTCGACCCCCGGGACGTCTCCCATCTCGGTGTCGTCGCCGTCGCGGCGGTCGCCGGGTTCCTCGGCAACGAGTGGGTGGCCCGCTACCGCATCCGCGTCGGGAAACGGATCGGCTCGGCCGCGCTGGTCGCGGACGGCCTGCACGCCAGGACCGACGGCTTCACCTCCCTGGCCGTTCTGCTGGGCGCGGGCGGCGCCGCCCTCGGGCTGCGGTGGGCCGACCCGGTCGTCGGCCTGCTGATCACCGCCGCCATCCTGTTCGTGCTCAAGGACGCCTGCCGGGAGGTCTTCCGGCGGGTGATGGACTCCGTGGACCCCCTGCTGATCGATACGGGCGAAGCCGCCGCGCGCGAGGTCCCCGGCGTTCTGTCGGTGACGGATCTGCGGATGCGCTGGATCGGCCACCGGCTGCGGGCCGAGGTCACGGTCGTGGTCGACGGCGCCCTGACCGTCCGGCAGGCGCACGCGGTCGCCGTCGAGGTCGAACACGCCCTGCTGCACTCGGTGCGCGGACTCACCGCCGCGCTGGTCCACACCGATCCGGCCACCACGTCCGATGCCGAGGACGACCCGCACCGGAAGCTGGCGCACCACATGGCACGAGCCGCGTGAACGCCTCCGGCGCCGGGGGTGCCCGGGGACAGACACCCCGGCCGCCGCCAGCCGCCGCCGACCGCCGGCGGCCCGTGGCGGCCCGCTCTGGTTCCTCGTCCACGGGCCGGTTACCGTCCTGGGATGTCTGACTTCGCCCCCTCGTCGCCCGCGTTCCTCGCGGACCCCTACCCCGCCTACGCCGAACTGCGGGCCCGTGGCCGGGCGCACTACTACGAGCCGAGCGACCAGTGGCTCGTACCGCACCACGCGGATGTGTCGGCGCTGCTGCGGGACCGGCGGCTCGGCCGTTCCTACGGGCACCGCTTCACCCACGAGGAGTTCGGCAGAACCCCGCCGCCCTCCGGCCATGAACCCTTCCACGAGCTGAACGACCACGGGATGCTCGAACTGGAACCGCCGGACCACACCCGTATCCGGCGCCTGGTGTCACAGGCGTTCACCCCGCGTACGGTGGACCGGCTCACCCCGTACGTACGCGGGCTCGCCGCCGAACTGGTCGGACGGCTCGTGGCGGAGGGCGGGGGCGATCTGCTGGCGTCCGTCGCCGAGCCCCTGCCCGTCGCCGTCATAGCCGAGATGCTCGGTGTCCCCGCGGCGGACCGCCCGCTGCTGCGGCCCTGGTCGGCCGCGATCTGCGCGATGTACGAGCTGAACCCGCCGGAGGAGACGGCCCGCCGCGCCGTCACCGCCTCGCTGGAGTTCTCCGCGTATCTGCGCGAGTTGATCGCCGTACGGCGCGAGAAGCCCGGTGAGGACCTGATCTCGGGGCTCATCGCCGCCCATGACGACGGCGGGAAACTGACCGAGGCCGAGATGGTCGCCACCTGCGCGCTGCTGCTGAACGCCGGACACGAGGCGACGGTCAACGCCACCGTCAACGGCTGGCACGCGCTGTTCCGGAATCCCGCGCAGCTCGCCGCCCTGCGCGCGGACCGCGCGCTTCTGCCCACCGCCGTCGAGGAGCTGATGCGCTACGACACGCCTCTCCAGCTCTTCGAACGCTGGGTGCTCGACCCGGTGGAGATCGGCGGCACCACCATCCCGCGCGGCGCCGAGGTCGCCCTCCTCTTCGGCTCCGCCAACCACGACCCGGCGGTCTTCACCACCCCCGACGGCCTGGACCTGTCCCGCCGGGACAACCCCCATATCTCCTTCGGCGCGGGCATCCACTACTGCGTCGGCGCCCCGCTGGCCCGTATCGAACTGGCCGCGTCCATGGCCGCGCTGCTCGATCTGGCCCCCGGACTGAGCCCGGCGGGCGAGCCGCCGCGCAAGCCCGGCTTCGTCATCCGCGGACTGGCGGCACTGCCGGTCACGGTGTGAGCGGTCCGCGCGCCGCGAGCGGCAGGAGCGGTACACGCCGTACGAGCGGTCACGGCCGCCCCGTACGGTCCATCACGACGCGCGGCCAACCGTCCCGCGAGGCTGCAATGGACGCGTGACCGCGCCTCCGGACGACTGCCTCGCGCGCAATGAATGGATCTGCGGCGCCTATCTCACCAGCCGTCGCCAGATCCTCTGGAACGCGGTGCTCGAACATCTCGAACTGACCTTCTCCGCCGTGCTCCTCGGACTTCTGATCGCCGTTCCCCTCGCCTTGGCGGCCCGCCGCTGGAGCTGGCTCGGCGGACCCGTGCTCGGGATCACCACCGTCCTCTACACCATCCCCTCGCTCGCGATGTTCTCCCTGCTGCTCCCGCTCTACGGACTGTCGGCCTCGCTCGTCGTCGCCGGGCTGGTGCTGTACTCACTGACCCTGCTCGTACGGAACATCCTCGCCGGACTGCGCGCCGTCCCCGAGGAGACCCGGCAGGCCGCCCGGGGTCTGGGGTACGGACCGCTGCGGCTGCTGCTCGCCGTCGAGGTGCCGCTCGCCCTGCCCGCCGCCATGGCGGGGCTGCGGATCGCCACCGTCTCGGCCGTCTCGCTCGTCACCATCGGAGCGATCGTGGGCCACGGCGGGCTCGGCAATCTCATCTACGCCGGGATGAACACCTTCTTCAAGGCGCAGGTCCTCACCGCCTCCGTCCTCTGTGTGCTCATCGCCGTCCTCGCCGATCTGCTGCTGCTCGGACTCCAGCGGCTGCTCACCCCCTGGACGAGGGCGGCGCGCGCGTGAACACACCCGCCGCCGCCTGGTCCTGGCTCACCAGCGCCGCGCACTGGTCGGGCCCCGACGGCGTCTGGCACCGGCTCGGCGAACATCTCTTCCTCACCGTCGTCTGCCTCGCGCTCAGCTCCGCCATCGCGCTCCCCGTCGCCCTGGTGCTGGGCCATCTCGGCCGGGGCGGCGCGCTGGCGGTCAATATCTCCAACGCCGGCCGGGCCGTCCCCACCTTCGCCGTCCTCGTCCTGCTGCTGCTCACCCCGATCGGTACGTACGGAGACTGGCCGACGATCATCGCGCTGGTCCTGTTCGCGATCCCGCCGCTGCTCACCAACGCCTATGTCGGTATGCGGGGCGTCGACCGGGATGTCGTACAGGCCGCCCGTGGCATGGGGATGACCGGCGGTCAGCTCGTTCGACGGGTCGAGGTGCCGCTCGCGCTGCCGCTGATCCTCACCGGTGTACGGATCGCCGCCGTACAGCTCGTCGCGACCGCCACGCTCGCGGCGCTGGTGGGCGGCGGCGGGCTCGGCCGGATCATCACCGCGGGGTTCAATCTCGCCGACACGGCGCAGGTGGTCGCGGGAGCGGTGCTCGTGGCCGTGTTCGCGCTGCTGGTGGAGGCGGTGTTCGAGGCGGTGCGGCGGCTGGGCCCGCGGTGGGTCAGGGACGGTGCCGGATGAGAGCGTTCCGTATCCGTATCCGTATCCGTATCCGTATCCGCATCGCCGCCGGCGCCGCCCTGCTGCTGGCCGTCACCGGCTGCGTCACGGGTCCGTCCCTGGAGCACCGGGGCGAGATCACCGGGCCGCCCGGCGACAGCAGGCATCTGACCATCGGCTCCGCCGGCTTCACCGAGAGCGATCTGCTCGCCCAGATGTACGCCCTCCTGCTGAACCACGCGGGCTACCACACCCGGATCCTCTCCGTCACCAACCGGGAGATCTATGAACCCGCCCTGGAGAGCGGCCAGATCGATGTCGTACCGGAGTACGCGGCGACCTTCGCGGACTGGCTCAACGCCAGGACCCACGGCCCCGGCGCCAGGCCCGTCGGCTCGCCCGATCTGGCCGCGACGATGCGGGCGCTGCGCGCGCTGGCCGCACCGCGCGGACTCACCGTGCTCGACCCGGGCCGGGCCGTCGACCAGAACGCCTTCGCCGTCGCCGCCTCCTTCGCCGCGAAGCACCGGCTGCGCACACTGAGCGATCTGGGCGCGTCCGGGCTGCCCGTCAGGCTGGCCGCGGGAGACGAATGCGTGGAGCGGCCCTACTGCGAGCCGGGGCTGAGGAAGACGTACGGCATCGACATCACCGGTATCGACCCCAAGGGGGTGGGCACGACCCCGGCCAAGAAGGCCGTCCAGGACGGCCAGGACCAGATGGTGCTGACCACGACCACCGACGCCACGCTCGGCCAGTTCGGCCTGGTGCTCCTCGCCGACGACAAGCATCTCCAGAACGCCGACTACATCGTCCCGGTCGTCAACCGCTCGCGGGCCGGAGCCGCCGGGGTGACCGGCGCACTGGACAAACTGAACACCGTACTGACGACCAAGGACCTGGCGTCGATGAACGAGCAGGTGGACAGCTGGCGCAGACTTCCCGAGGACGTCGCCGGAACGTATCTGAGGTCGAAAGCCCTGATCCCGTCGCGCTGACGGACCGGACGTACGGGCTCGGCCCCCGTTCCGGCCGGACAGGGCCTACGCGTCCGACACCGAGTCGAAGTCCACCTCGCTCCGCCCGATGCCCTGGGCGTCCGCGTCCACGGAGCGGCGCAGGGCCTCATGGAGCTTCGCCGGGGTCAGGACGCCGAGGAAGCGCGCCCCGTCGAGGACCGCCACCCACCCCGCGTCATGCTGGAGCATCTCGCTGAACGCCTGCTTCAGCGGGGAGCCGAGCGGTACCCAGGCCTCCATACGGCGGGCCAGATCGCCGACGGAGCCCCGCTCACCGGCCTCGGCCAGCGCGTCCGCGGAGACCCAGCCGTGGAGTTCGCCGTCGGCGCCCAGGACCACGGCCCAGCGCGCGCCCTGTCCGCGCATACGGGCCGCCGCGTCCCGGGCCGGCTCATCGGTCCTGGCGACGGGGGGCTCCTCCAGATCGGCCGGTTCGACGGCGGTGACCGACAGCCGCTTCAGCCCCCGGTCCGCGCCGACGAACCGGGCCACATACGCGGTGGCGGGGGCGCCGAGCACCGCGGCCGGGGTGTCGTACTGCTCGATGTGCCCCTCCCCGTACACCGCGATACGGTCGCTCATCCGCACCGCCTCCTCGATGTCGTGCGTCACCAGCAGCACGGTCTTGCGCATCGCCGCCTGGAGCCGCAGGAACTCGTTCTGGAGCCGCTCACGCACCACCGGGTCGACCGCGCCGAACGGCTCGTCCATCAGCAGCACCGGCGGATCGGCCGCCAGGGCCCGTGCCACCCCCACCCGCTGGCGCTGCCCGCCCGACAGCTGCGCCGGATAGCGCGGACCGTGGACCGCGGGGTCGAGGCCCACCAGTTCGAGCAGCTCGGCCGCCCGGCGGCGGGCCTTCGCCCGCTTCCAGCCGATCAGGGCGGGCACGGTCGCGGTGTTGTCGAGGACCGTGCGGTGCGGGAACAGCCCGACCTGCTGGATGACATAGCCGATACGGCGGCGCAGGGCGACCGGGTCGACACCCGAGATGTCCCGGTCCTCGACCAGGACACGGCCCGAGGTCGGCTCGATCAGCCGGTTCACCATCATCATCGTGGTCGTCTTGCCGCACCCCGAGGGCCCCACCAGAGTCACCAGCTCGCCCTCGGCCACCTCGAAGGAGAGATCCCGTACAGCGGCCGTTCCGTCCGGGTAGACCTTGGTGACCTGCTCGAACCGGATCATGTCCCCACGCTAGAAGCGGGCGGGGCCCCGCGCGACCGCTGGTGACCCGTGTGCTGAACTGTCCGCCGTGACCGCCCCCGGCGGGGGCGCGCGAGAACAGGAGCACCCGTGACCAGCTACCGCCAGCCCGGCGTCGTCCTCACCGACCACCGCTTCTCGGTCCCACTGGACCACGGTGATCCGTCGGGCGAGCGGATCGAACTCTTCGCGCGTGAGGTCGTCGCGAGCGCCAACGCCGACGCGGACCTGCCCTGGCTGGTGTATCTGGAGGGCGGTCCCGGCTTCGGCGCGCGCCGCTTCACCGGGCGGCAGGCCTGGCTCGGGCGCGCCCTCCAGGAGTTCCGGGTGCTCCTCCTCGACCAGCGGGGCACGGGCCTCTCCACCCCGGCCAACCGGCAGACCCTGCCCCTGCGCGGCGGTCCGCGCGAGCAGGCGGAGTATCTCGCCCATTTCCGCGCCGACTCGATCGTGCGCGACTGCGAGACCATCCGGCCGGGGCTGACCGGCGGCGCCCCCTGGACCGTGCTGGGCCAGAGCTTCGGCGGCTTCTGCGCCGTCCACTATCTCTCCACCGCCCCCGAGGGGCTGCGGACCGTGCTGATCACCGGCGGACTGCCCTCCCTGGACGCCACGGCCGACGAGGTCTACCGCGCCGCCTATCCGCGGATCGCGCGCAAGGTGGAGGCGCACTACGCCCGCTATCCGCAGGACATCGGCAGGGCCCGCGCGATCGCGGAGCATGTCGCCGAGCACCGGCCCGTGCTCCCCACCGGATACGTTCTGACCCCCGAGGCGTTCCAGTCCCTCGGCATCCTGCTCGGCGGCGGCGACGGCAGCCACCAGCTCCACTATCTGCTGGAGAACGCCTTCGTCCGTACCCACGCGGGCCAGACGCTCTCCGACGCGTTCCAGGAGGGCGTGGCGTCGGCCCTCTCGTACGCCGGACACCCGCTGTACGCCGTGCTCCACGAGGTGATCTACGCCCAGGGCGGCCGGCCCACCGACTGGGCGGCCGAGCGGGTGCGCGCCGAGTTCGCCCGCTTCGACGCGGCCAAGACCCTCGCGGGGGAAGGCCCGTTGTACTTCACGGGCGAGAGCATCCACCCCTGGCACTTCGAGTCCGATCCCGCGCTGCGCCCCCTGCGGGAGGCCGCCGGACTCCTCGCCGCCCGTACCGGCTGGCCCGCGCTGTACGACACCGGCCGGCTCGCCGCCAACGAGGTGCCGGTGGCCGCCGCCGTCTACCACGACGACATGTATGTCGACACGGAACACTCCCTGCGCACCGCGCGGGCGATCCGCGGGCTGCGGACCTGGGTGACGGACGAGTACGAGCACGACGGACTGCGCGCGGGCGCCCCGCGGGTGCTGGACCGGCTGCTGGCGCTCGCGCGCGGCGAGGACTGACCCCCGCCCCCCCCGGCGGCGGTCCGGGCTGCGGCGGTCCGGGTACGGTTCCGGACCCTTCCGCCCGGACCGCTCCCGGCGCACCGGTGGCCTCGCTTCCGTCAGGGCCGCCGGACCTCGCCGAGCGGATGCGGGGCGGCGGGGGGAGAATGGCCTCCAGGGGACTGGTCTCGCGCTGCGCGCGATGACGGGAGGTGGTGGACATGCTGCTGCCGGACAGACATCTGGTCGCTGATCTGCTGGCCCGTTACCGGGCCTGGGAAAGGCTCGTCCTCGCCGACCCGCTCGACGAGACCACCCGGGGGCGGTTCGAGGACGTCGCGTACACCCTCTGTGTGCTCATGGGGCAGCGCACCGCGCGTGAGGCGATCTGGCACGCCGAGGCGTATCTGCGCAGGACCCGGCCCGTTCCGATCTTCCCGGACCGAACGGAGCCCGTCCGCCGGGGAGTTCACGAGATCAGCGCGGAGTGACCGGGCACGGACCGATCAGGCACGGACCGACCGGGACCGCGACGGCCGTGTGAGGTCCATGGACCCGCCGGCCGGGTGCGCCAGGCCGGCGACCCGGTCCGGCGGTCGGTTCCGGCACCGGGAGAGACCCGTCGGGCATCCTGTTCCCACGGTGGCAAGCGACCGCTTAGTATGCGGTCAAGTGCGGTACCGCTCATCGTGTGGAGGCCCTGAATGCAAGCATGGCGAGTACACCGGAACGGAGAGCCGGGCGAGGTGATGCGGCTCGAAGAGGCGGAGCGCCCCGAGCCCGCCGACGGCCAGGTGGCACTGCGGGTCCGGGCCGCGAACATCAACTTCCCGGACGCGCTGCTGTGCCGCGGCGAGTACCAGGTACGGCCGCCGCTGCCCTTCACACCCGGCGTGGAGATCTGCGGGGAGACCGAGGACGGACGGCGGGTCATCGCCACCCCCGCCCTGCCGTACGGCGGACTGTCCGAGTACGCCGTCGCCGACGAGTCCGCGGTTTTCGCCGCGCCCGAGGCGCTGGACGACGCCGAGGCGGCGGCCCTGCATGTCGGCTATCAGACGGGCTGGTTCGGACTGCACCGACGGGCGCGTCTGAGGGCGGGGGAGACCCTGCTCGTCCACGCGGCGGCCGGCGGGGTCGGCAGCGCCGCCGTACAGCTCGGAAAGGCCGCGGGAGCCACCGTCATCGGGGTCGCCGGAGGCCCGGACAAGGCCGGGGTGGCCCTGGAACAGGGCTGTGACCTGGTGATCGACCGTCGTACGGACGACCTTGTCGCGGCCGTCAAGGAGGCCACCGGCGGCCGGGGCGCGGATGTGGTGTACGACCCGGTGGGCGGCGAGGCCTTCACCAGGTCCACCAGGTGTGTCGCCTTCGAGGGCCGTATCGTGGTCGTGGGCTTCGCGAGCGGCACCATCCCCACCCCCGCCCTCGGCCACGCGCTGGTGAAGAACTACTCGATCATGGGCCTGCACTGGGGGCTGTACACCGGCAAGGACCCGGCGGCGGTGGCCGCCTGCCACGAGGAGCTGACCGCGCTCGTGGCCCGGGGCTCGATCAGGCCGCTCATCAGTGAGCGGGTGCCGATGAAGGGCGCGGCCGACGCCGTCCAGCGGGTCGCCGACGGCGCTACCACCGGCCGGGTCGTCGTCCTTCCGGAAGGCGCGCCCCGATGAGCGACGCCGCCCAACTGCGCTCCCTCACCAGGAAGCTGCTCGCCGACCACCCGCCGGCCGGCACCGACCGCACCGACTTCCTCACGGCACGCTTCGACGCCGGACTCGCCTGGGTCCACTGCCCGGTGGGGCTCGGCGGACTCGACGCGCCGCGCTCCCTCCAGGGCGTCGTGGACGCCGAGTTGGCCGCGGCGGGCGCGCCCGGCAACGATCCGCGGCGGATCGGTATCGGTCTCGGCATGGCCGCGCCGACGATCCTGCGTTACGGCACCCGGGAACAGAAGGAGCGCTTCCTGCGGCCCCTGTGGACCGGCGAGGAGGTGTGGTGCCAGCTCTTCAGCGAGCCGGGCGCGGGCTCGGACCTCGCCGCGCTCGCCACCCGTGCCGTACGCGAGGGCGGCTCCGCCTCCGGCGACTGGATCGTCAACGGCCAGAAGGTGTGGACGTCCAGCGCGCATCTCGCCCGCTGGGCCATCCTCATCGCCCGTACCGATCCCGATCTGCCCAAACACCGGGGCATCACCTACTTCCTCTGCGATATGACCGACCCGGGTGTCGAGGTGCGGCCCCTGCGCCAGATCACCGGTGAGGCCGAGTTCAACGAGGTCTTCCTCACCGATGTGCGGATCCCCGACGCCCACCGGCTCGGCGAGGTGGGCGAGGGCTGGAAGGTCGCCAGGACCACACTCATGAACGAGCGGGTCTCCATCGGCGGTGCCCGGCTCCCGCGCGAGGGCGGCATGATCGGTCCGGTCGCCAGGACCTGGCGCGAGCGGCCGGGACTGCGCACCCACGAGCTGCGCCAGCGGCTGCTCACACTCTGGGTGGAGGCCGAGGTGGCCCGGCTCACCGGGGAGCGGCTGCGCCAGTCGCTCGTCGCGGGACAGCCGGGTCCCGAAGGCAGCGGACTGAAGCTCGCGTTCGCCAGGCTCAACCAGGAGATCAGCGGACTTGAGGTCGAACTCCTCGGCGAGGAAGGCCTGCTGTACTCCGACTGGACCATGCGCAGGCCCGAGCTGGTCGACTTCACCGGACGCGACGCCGGCTACCGCTATCTGCGTTCCAAGGGCAATTCGATCGAGGGCGGTACGAGCGAGGTGCTGCTGAACATCGTCGCGGAGCGGGTTCTCGGTCTTCCCGCCGAACCGCGCGACGACAAGGACGTCCCCTGGAAGGACCTGACACGATGACACCGCCGCCCAGCGGACCCGAGACCGCCCCCGATCTGCTCTACTCCGACATCGAGGACGATCTGCGCGCGGCCGTACGGTCCCTGCTCACCGACCGCCGCGATGTACCGGCGGCGCTCCTGCGCGCCGAGTCCGGAGATCCCTACGACCCCGGGCTGTGGACCTCGCTCACCGCCGGGATCGGTGTGTCGGGGCTGCTCGTCCCCGAGAAGCTCGGCGGCCAGGGCGCGGGCCCGCGCGAAGCCGCCGTCGTACTGGAGGAGCTGGGCCGGAGCGTCACGGCGGCGCCGTATCTGACCAGTTCGGTGATCGCGACCGAGACGCTGCTCGCCTGCGACGGGGAGAGCACGCAGAGCACGGATGTCGCGGGGCTGCTCACCGCGCTCGCCCACGGCCACCGGGTCGCGGTGCTCGCCGTACCGCTCACCACCGCCCCGGACGGGCCGCTGCCCGTCGGCGCGGGGACCATCACCGGTGTCGCCGACGCGCGGCGGGCCGATGTCCTGCTGGTGCTGGAGGAAGACGGACTGTACGCGGTCGAGACGGCCTCACCCGGCGTCGTCGTCGAGCCGCTGACCCCGCTCGATCTGACCCGTCCGCTCGCCGCGGTCACCGTCGACGCCACCGCGGGTCTGCGGATCGCCGCGCCGCCCGTGGCGGAGGCCGCCGTACGCCGCGGGCTGCTGGCCGGGGCCGGGCTGCTCGCCTCCGAGCAGCTCGGAATCGCCGAATGGTGTCTGGAGGAGACCGTCGCGCACACCCGCGAGAGGCACCAGTTCAACCGTCCCGTCGGATCCTTCCAGGCGCTCAAGCACCGGATGGCACAGCTCTGGCTGGAGGTCGTCTCCGCCCGCGCCGCCGCCCGCAACGCGGCCGACGCGCTGGCCACCGGCAGCTCCGAGGCACCGCTCGCGGTGGCCCTCGCCCAGGCGTACTGCGCCCGGGTCGCCGTCCACGCGGCCGAGGAGTGCGTCCAGCTCCACGGCGGGATCGGGATGACCTGGGAGCACCCCGCGCATCTCGCCCTCAAGCGCGCCAAGTCCGATGAGCTCGCGCTGGGTTCACCGGGCCGCCACAAGGAGACACTGGCCGCGCTCGTGGATCTGCCGGGACCCCGATAGGGCCCGTCCGGCACATCCCGCCCGGCGCGGCCGGGGACCGGTGGACCGGCACCGGCACCGGGACCGGTGGACCGGCCCGGGGCCGGCTGAACCACAGGTGGCGCGGTGACGAACTCTGCGGCGGACGGCCCCGGTCGGGACCCGCCGGGGCGGATACTCGCCTGGTCCGCGCCCCACCGCGTCCACCGGAGGCATCAGCATCATGGCCCTCACCACCCGCCGCAGAGCCGTCAGCACGCTCGCCGCCGCGCTCGCGGGAGCCCTCGCGGCTCCCGCGTACGCGCGGGCCGCCACGCGTACACCCGGCCGCCGGGAACCCCTGCCGCTGCGTCAGGCACACGCCCACAACGACTATCTGCACCCCCGCCCGCTCCTTGACGCCCTGTCACACGGCTTCACGAGTGTGGAGGCGGATGTCTTCCTGGTGGACGGTGAACTCCTCGTCGCCCATGAGCCCGCCGCTCTCGACCCGTCCCGTACCCTCGCGGGGCTCTACCTCGATCCGCTGCTCGCGCGCGTACGGGCCAACCACGGCTCCGTGTACCGGGGTTGCCACCGTCCGGTGCAACTGCTCATCGACATCAAGACGGACGGGGTCGCCGCCTACGACGAACTCCACCGCCAACTGACCTCGTACCGCTCCATACTGAGCACCTACGCGCACGGCTCCGTGCGCCTCGGCGCGGTCACCCCGGTGATATCGGGCGACCGGGCGGCCCGGGTGCCGATGGAGGCGCAGCGGGTGCGGTACGCGTTCTACGACGGACGGCTGGAGGACCTCGGAACGACCGCCCCCGCCTCCTTCGTACCGCTGATCAGCAGCAACTGGACCCAGAGCTTCAGCTGGCAGGGTGTGGGCCCCTTCCCCGCGGCGGAACGCGCCGAACTGCGCCGTATCGTCGCGACCGCCCATGGACGCGGCCAGCGGGTGCGGTTCTGGGCGACTCCGGATCTCGCGGGTCCCGAACGGGACGCCGTCTGGGCCGAACTGCTCGCCGCCGGGGTCGACCATCTCAATACGGACGACCTTGCGGGTCTCGAACGCTTCCTGCGCACGCGCCGTCCCTGAGGGTTGTCCGGGATCACCCGAGGTCAACCACCCGTACGGCGGACACGCCAGTCGGGGGTACGGGCCTCCTCCTCCGCCACACTGGCGGCCGAATGCCGCGATTCCGGTGCGGCGGAGGAGGTTTGTCGATGGCCATTTCGATCTCAGTGGTGCTGCTCCTGGTGATCCTCGCGGTGATCTTCGTACGCAACGGCGGACTGAAGTTCTCGCACGCCGCGGTCTGCGTCCTGCTCGGGTTCTTCCTCTCGGGCACGAGCATGGCGCCGACCATCGCGAACGGGATCTCCGCCACGGCCGGGGTGGTCAGCAACCTCAGACCGTGACGGCGATGGGGGGTGCTCCGGTGGGCGGAGGTGTTCCGTCGGGCGGGGGCGGTCTACGTTCCCAACAGCCTTGAACGGATCAGGAAGCGCACCCCCTCGGGCGCCTCCAGGGAGAAGCCGCTGCCGCGTCCCTTCACCACATCGACGATGAGCCGGGTGTGGCTCCACACCTCGTACTGGCTCACCGACATCCAGAAGGGCACCGGTTCGGCGACGCCCTCGATCTCCAGGGACTGGAGCAGCACATCCGAAGCACCCGTACGGAACTCGCCGTCCGGGTAGCACATCGGCGCGCTGCCGTCGCAGCAGCCGCCCGACTGGTGGAACATCAGCGGCCCGTGATCCGTCCGCAGCCGCCGGATCAGCCCGGCGGCGGCGGGGGTCAGCTGCACGCGTGGCTCTTGAGGGGGAGCCTGCTCGGTCATGGTTCCTCCAGCGCGATCGGACCGGACGGAGCCCGAGCCAACCCCACGGAACGTTGCGAGACGGTTGCACGCGGGACCGGTATCGGGACCGGTGCCCAGCATAAAAGACCACGGGTCCCTTAATAAGAGACCGGTGGTCTGTCGATCCGGTTCGCCCCCACCGCCTGTCGGCCCGCTCGGCGCTGTCAGCCCACCTGGCGCCGATGCGCCGTACGGCGCCGGGCCGTCCTGGACGACCGTGTCTCACTGTCCTTCCGTTCGGGGTTGCTCACTTCCGGTGCCCTGACCTCTCTGCGGCCACGCTTCCTCACCGTGTCCCCGACGACTTCACCGGCCGTGTCGCCGACATCCTCGACGGTCTCCCGGACGCCGCGTCCCATGTCGTCGACGGCTTCGCCCGCCCCGCGTCCCACGCGTCCGACCGTCTCACCGGCCGCGCGTCCCACGTCCTCGACCGTCCCACCGGCCCCTTGTCCCACGTCCTCGACGGTCTCCCGGACACCCCGGCCCACGTCCCCGACGGCTTCGCCCGCCCCGCGTGCCACCTTGTCGACCGCTCCGCCGGCCCCGTGCCCCACCTCTTCGACCGCTTCGCCGGCGCCTCGGCCCACCTGCTCGACCGCTCCACCGGCTCCGCGTCCCACGTCCTCGACGGCCCGGCCCGCGCCATGGCCCAGTTCGCCGACGGCATGACGGGCACCCGTTCCGACCTCCTCGACGGCCGCTCCCACACCACGCGTCAACTCCCCCAGGATCTCGGGGTGCCGGTCGATCGTCGTCAGTACGCGATTGACGATGGCGGCCACATTGCCGAGGCGGACCTCCAGACGGGCCTGCGCCTCCACGCCCTTGATGCCGAGTTGCACCCTGCCGAGTTGCACATCCGCGCCCACCTGAAGCTTGAGCAGATCAAGGACCTCGGCCCGCAGCGACACCCGTGCGGAGAGGTCCTCGACCTCAAGATTGATCTCCTCGATGTTCAGCACCGGGACATCGAGGTACACGTCCGGGTTGCGCTGGTCGACCACTTCGTCCCCCGGCGCTTCGTCCCCCGCCGTCCCGTCGGCGTCAGGCAGCGCGACCTCGTCCCCCGGGTCCTCCTCGGCTTCGAGGCCGCCGTACTCGGCATCGGCGTTTTCGGCGTCGTCCATGGTGTCCGCACATCCTCAACGATTCGGCCCCGTAAGCAATTGTCGGCTCCTCCAGGGCCCGGCGCAATCGATGTCCGGCGGTCGGGAAAGACAGTCGGAAAAAGACATACGGTCATGATCATTTCTCATGGCGTCACTCGAATGGCGTCGCTACGACATGCCGGGCAGAGTGGAGAGGAAGAGGCAGCGCCGTGAGGGGTGACTCTCCGGTCGCGCACTCCATTTTCGCTTACCTCATCAAGGTACTGGTGTGCGGATCCTCATTGCGGGAAGGGGCGTCCCCTGATGGCAACCAACGAAGCCACTATGGCGGGTAGCAGGGAAAGCACGGTCAAGGGAAAGACCACGGTCGCCGACTCGGTCGTCGCGTCCATCGCGGGCATCGCGGCCCGTGAGTCATCCGGTGTCTATGCCATGGGCGGAGGGGTGTCCCGCACCCTGGGAGCCGTACGCGGCAAGATGCCCGGCACGGACGACTCCGCCGCGCGCGGCGTGCAGGTGGAGGTCGGGGAGAAGCAGACGGCGATCGATCTGGGCATCGTCGTCGAATACGGCACACCGATCACCGAGACCGCCGGCAGCATCCGGTCGAATGTCTCCGAAGCCGTGGAGAGCATGACCGGACTGGATGTGGTCGAGGTGAACATCGGCGTTCTCGACGTACATGTGCCCGGAGCCGACGACGAGTCCGAGGGCGAATCGTCACGCGTGCAGTGAGGCGGGCGCCGCCCGGCGAGGCGGGTACCGGCCTTTTCCGAACAATGTGATCAAAGGTGGCACAGTCATGGATCGGAGAACCAAAGTGGCCGTGGCTTTCGCGGTACTGGGCGGCTATGTGCTCGGCCGTACGAAGAAAGGCCGACTCGCCCTGACCGTCGCGACCTGTGTGGCGGGCAAGGGCCTCGGCCTCGATCCGAAGCAACTGGTCACCGAGGGAGTACGGCGCCTGGGCGAGATTCCGCAGGTCGCGGAGTTGCAGGAGCAGGTGCGCGAGGAAGGGGTCGACGCGGCGCGCGGCGCGCTCTCGGCCGTGGTCGGCCGGGGCGTCGGCTCGCTGAGCGACTCGATCAGCAGCCGCGCCGTCAATCTCGGCGGGAAGCAGAAGGAGCCGGACGAGGACGAGCCGGAGGAAGAGGAAGAAGGAGCGGAGGAACCGGAGGGGGAGTACGAGGGCGAGTTCGAGGACGAGGGCGAGGGTGAGGAGTCCGAGGAGGAGGAGACGGAAGACGAGCCACCCCCGCCGTCGGGCCGCCGCCGTACCGGGGAGTCCGACGCGCCCCGGCGCGGGCGTCGGACGGCCAGGGCGCCGGGCAAGTCCGCTGCCTCCGCCGCTCGGGCGGCGAAGAAGCCGGCGGCGGGCAGGGGTGTTCCGGGCGGGAGCGCGGTCAGGAAGACGGCCGCGCCGAGGAGGAAAGCGACCGATCCGTCCCCCACGCGTGACAGCCGTCGGAGGTAGACAGCCATGGTGAAGACAGCGGAGAAGGTCCGCGACGCCGGGAGTTCGGTCGCCGGCCGGGCGCGTGGCGCGATCACACATTACGTCGCCGCGCAATTGGAGCACGCCGTGGGGAAGGCGGCGGAGAAGCTCAGCGAGAAGGTATCAGGAGCCACGGACAAGCTCACACAAGTCGCCGAGAACGGGGGACAGTTGCCTGCCATCGGCTCCCGTGTTCTGCATGGTGAATCGCCGCTGAAGGCATTCCTGAGCGAGAAGGCGAAGAGTGTGAAGGACAACGTCGTCGGACGGGTGAAGGGTATCTTCGGCGGGGGTGGCGGCGGCGGGAAGGCCGGTGACACGAAGGTCACGAACATCGTTGAATTCGTCGATGTGGGAGTACCGGTCCGCACCGCCTACGACCACTGGACGCAGTACGAGAAGTTCAGCGATTTCACCAAGGGCGTCAGAAGTGTCTCGAAGAGCGATGATGTGGCGAGCGATTGGCGGGTCAAGGTCGGTCCTTCGACACGGAGCTTCAAGGCCACCATTCAGGAGCAGATACCCGACGACCGTATCGTGTGGAACTCGGAAGGTGCCAAGGGGTCGACCCACGGTGCCGTCAGTTTTCATGAACTGGCTCCCAATCTGACCCGGATCGCCCTCGTCGTCGAGTACTACCCCTCAGGGTTCTTCGAGAAGACGGGCAATATCTGGCGTGCTCAGGGCCGTCGACTCCGCCTCGACGTCAAGCACTTCCAGCGGCACGTGACCCTCACCGACGAAGAGCCCGAGGGCTGGCGCGGTGAGATCAGGGACGGCGAAGTCCTCCGCACGCATGAAGAGGCGATGGAGGAGGAGGAAGCCGCGGAGGACGACACGGAACTCGACGAAGCCGGTGAAGCGGACGACGAGGAAGAAGGCGCGGAGGCCGGGTCCGAGTACGTCGGCGAGGAAGAAGACGCAGAGGACGAAGAAGACGACGAAGAGGAAGAGCAGGCCGCGGACGAACCCGTCAGGAAATGACCTCGGTCTGTCCCTTGATGAGAGCCGCCGCGCGTTCGGCGATCGCGTAGACGCCCGCGTTCGTGTTGGAATTCACGATGGAGGGCATGACGGAAGCGTCCGCGACGCGGAGCCCGGTGACACCTCGCACCCGGAGCTCGGGATCCACGACGGCGGTGGTCCCGTCCGGTCCGATCCGGCAGGTACCCACATAGTGGTAGTAGACCAGCAGGCTCCTGCCGAGATAGTCACGGACGGCGTCCTCGTCGTCGGTCGTCCCCGGGCCCGGCAGCACCTCCTCGTCCCGCCACGCGGCCAGCGCGTCCGCCTCGCCGATCCGACGGGCTACGCGCAGACCGGTCCTCATCGTCTCGATGTCGCGACTGTCCCCGAGGTAGTCCGGGTCCACCAGAGGCGCCGTTCCGGCCTCCGCGCTCGCGAGACGTACCGATCCGCGGCTCCGGGGATTCACCGCCGAGAAGGCGATCGTGTAGCCGTTGTCGGGCCCTGGCAGTGACGGGGCACGGTAGGGCAGGCTCGCGAAGAGGATCTGCAGATCAGGTACGGCCAGGCCGGTACCGGTGCCGGTACCGGTCCGTACCATTCCCATGGCTTCCCCCGGGGGATTGCTCATGTTCCGCGGGACCGCCCGCCTGGCGGTGTAGGTGACGGTCGACATGGGGTGGTCGTGCAGATCGGCCCCCACACCCGGCAGGTCGAGCACCACATCCACCCCCACCGCGCGCAGATGGTCCGCCGGTCCGATCCCCGACAGCAGCAGGAGCTGTGCGGAACCGATCGTGCCCGCCGTCACCACGACCTCCTCGGCGCACTCCACGGAGCGGGTCCCACCGTCCTTCGCGTACTCGACCCCACGGCAGCGGCCGTCGGCCACCACCAGGCGCAGGACGAGCGCGTCGGTCACCACATCGAGGTTCGCCCGGCTCATCACCGGCCTGAGATAGGCGTCGGCCGCGCTCTGGCGCGCGCCGTCCGCGATGTTGTTGTCGCACCAGCCGAAACCCGTCTCCACGCCTCCACTGATGTCGTCCGCGCGCGCGTGCCCGGTCTCCACCGCCGCGTCGACACACGCGGCCACCAGGGGATGGGGCTCGACCGGAGGCCCTACCGTCAGCGGCCCGTCCTGGCCGCGCAGCGCGGGATCGCGTCCCTCCGCCGTTTCGCTCCGCCGCATGTACGGCAGGAGATCGTCGAATCCCCACCCCGTGGCGCCCCGCTCCGGCCATACGTCATAGCTGGAGCGATGCCCGCGGATGAAGTTCAGCCCGTTGATGCTGGAGGAACCACCGAGCCCCCGCCCCCGGGGCGTCGGGATCGCCGTCCCCGTCGACGTCTGTACGACCGTCATGCCGCCCCAGTCGGCCGTACTCCCCATCAGCGCCGGCCAGGCACCCGGCACCGCCATCAGCTCCAGAGGATCCCGGGCACCCGCCTCCAGCAGGAGCACCCGGACGTTCTCGTTCTCCGTCAGCCGGGCGGCGAGCACACATCCGGCCGTCCCCGCGCCGACGACGACATAGTCATAACCCATGGTCGAACCCATCGGTCCACTCCTTCCCTCATACCCTCCATCAGGCCATTTCGGATACGGATCCGCATGCCGGGGATATGGCCGGACGCGGAGAAGTGGTGATCGCCGCCGATGTCCCGAAACACCGGCCACGGCCGTCGCGAATTCAAAACCCTCCGCCCCATGCCTGGTGCCCGGCCGGGAAGCCCGTTACGCTGAGCGGCCGGACGGCGGCCCAGGGGGGAAGTCATCATGGCCGGACTGATTCATGGCTGGCGGTAACGCCCATATCGGCAATGTGGCCGAGTACAACCGTCAATTCTTTCCGGCGCAATTCCGCAGCGATCATTTGCGGTCGTGGGACATGGAAGGTCATCACTACGCCGGGCTCGCGTTGTTCTATTCGGCCGATCCCGGCCCGGTCTTTCTGCCGTTGCGTTTCGACCGTTCCTGGCTCGACATGCAGCGCAGATATCTGCACTGGCCCCGGATATCGGTCCACTGGACCGCCGGTGAGCCCGCGGTGTCCGATGTGCTCGCCGCCGATCCGGCGATGGTGGCGGCCCTGCACACCGCGCTGGACGCGCCCGGCGGCGGCCGTCTGCTGGCGTGGGGCGAGACGGCCGGGACGGAGCGGCTGCGCGCCGCCGTGTCCGGTCCCGAGGATCCGGACGGCGGACCGGTCCGGCGGCACGGACAGGCGTCCTTCGAGTCCAAGCGCGAGGCACACCGCCGTTTCTCCGAGTGCGCGCGGGGCCGGCCGGAGATCCTGATCCCCCGTCAGGAGGTCTACGACGACGCGGAGACCGCGGCGGCGGCGCTCGCCGCACGGGCCGGGGCGGGCACGGGTCCGGTGATGCTCAAGTCGGACTTCGGCGTCGGCGGCTTCGGGACCCGGCTGGTCCGGTCCGACGAGATCCCCACCCAGGACGGCATGTGGGCCCTGCTGCGCGCGCTGACCGACGACGACGCGATCTTCGGCGTCGTGCCCCTGCTCGTCGAGGAGTATGTCGAACCGCACCCGCTCCACTGCCAGCTCACCTACGACGGCGAGATCACCGGTGACGGCGTCGCCGACCGGGGGACCGCGCTGATGCATGTGACGGGCACCCACTACCGCGGGGCCACCACCGGGCCCGGCGCGCTGCCCGAGCCGCTGCGCCGGGCGGTGACGGACTTCGGCCGCGCGGTCGGCGCGATGCTGGCGGCCGAGGGCTACCGGGGCTGGTTCGACGTCGACTTCGTACGGGCGCGGGACGGGCGGCTCGCGCCGACCGAGATCAACGCCCGCCGCACCGGCCCCTGCGTCGCCATGGCCATCGCCGCGAACCTCGGAGCGTCGGCCGGCCGGCCGGTGGTCGTCCGGACCGAGGACACCCTGCCCCTGCCGAGGGCGATCCCGGAGGAACGTCTGCACGCGCGGTTCGAGACCGTGGCGCGTGTCCTCGCCGGCCGGGGCATCGCCTTCGTCCCGACCCTCGTGACGGCGTCCGCGGAGAAGGTCCCGTACGCGGGGTTCGCCCTGGCCGGCGCGTCGGTGCCCGAGGTGGACACGGCGATGCGGCAGGTCGTGCATCTGATGAGCGGATTCGCCGAGGAGGACGAAGCATGAGCACAGACCAGGACCTGAGCGACGCGGATCCGACCGACGTGGATCCGACCGGCCTGGATCCGGTCGGCCTGGATCCGACTGGCCTGGGCCCGACCGGCCTGGATCCGGTCGGACCTGCCCTGACCGGCCCGCTCGCGAGGGAATGCGAGTACATCACCTACTTTCCCGTGAACATCCGCCCCTTCACCCCGGCGGATCTGACGGCCCGGCCGACCGACGGCTCGGCAGGCTTCGGGATCTATCTGCATGTCCCGTTGTGCGATCAGATCTGCCCGTTCTGCAACTACAACAAGTTCCTCAGCGGCACACACCCGGACCGGCTGGGCGGCCTGCTGGAACAGGAGATCGCGCTGTACGGGAACGTGGTCGCACCGCACGTGGACCGGGCGGACTTCGTCTACTTCGGGGGCGGCACCCCGTCGGTGCTGTCCGCCGCCCGTGTCGGCTCGCTGCTCGCCCGGCTCGGGGAGAGATTCGATCTCGAAGCCGCCGAAGTCTGTCTGGAATGCCATCCCGCACACGCCACGGCCGAGTATCTGACCGCGCTGCGCGAGGCGGGGGTGAACCGGATCAGCTTCGGCGTACAGAGCTTCGACGCCCGTATGCTCACGGCCATCGGCTCCCATCACACCGCGGACGACTCGGCGGCCTGTGTGCCCGCCGCCCGACGGGCCGGTTTCGACAACGTCGCCATCGATCTGATGTTCCTGCTCCCCGGCCAGGACATGGAGTCCTGGTCGGCGGATCTGGACCGGGCCGCGCGTACCGGCGCCGACCACATCAGCACCTACCGGATGCTGCTGGACCCGATGGGGCCGCTCGGCCGGGGCATCCGGCTCGGGCGCACCGTCCCCCAGGCCGGAGAGGAGACCGAGGTCCGGATGGCGCAGACGGCGCTGGACACCCTCGCCGGCGCCGGATACCGGCACTACGGCTCGTGCAGCAGCGCGGGCTTCGACCTCTGTCTGCCGGGCCGTGAGTCGGTGTACGAGCTGAGGCACCGGGCGGCGCCCCAGTGCGAGTACGCGGCGATCGGTCCGGGCGCGGTCGGATTCCTCAACGGCTCGGTGTACTGGAACATCCACACCCTCGGCGAGTACGCCCGTACGGTCGCCGGCGGCGCCCCGCCCGTACTCGCCGGACGTACCCTGACCGACTCCGACCGCCGCTCGCGCTACGCCGTGCTCGGCGTCAAACACCTCGAACTGCCCCTGGCACCCTTCCGCGAGCGGTTCGGCCGTACGCTGCGCGAGGCGTTCCCGGACACACTGGATCTGCTGGCGGCGGGCGGTCTCACCGAGGAGAGCGGGGAGGCATTGCGGATCACACCGCGGGGTGTGCACTACATGGACACGATCTCCAAGGCGTTCTTCAACGCGGACAACCACCGCTTCCCCCAGCCCTACAAGCCGGAGTTGCAGATGATGTCCGTCGACCTCCACGGCAGCCCGGCATGAGCACCGGGGACGGCGCGCCGCTCGCCAGCAGACCGGAGCACACACTGCGCGCCGCCGCACACCGCGCGGCACAGGTGTCCCCGCACTACCGCGATCTGCCGGCCGGAGGCAGCGGCAGCGGCAGCGGCAACGACAGCGATGGCAACGGCGATGGCGGCGCGGACGCCCGCGCGAAGTGGGCGGACACCCCGTTCACCAGCGCGGCCGACCTGCTGCGCGGCGGTCCGCGGATGGCCGCGCGGACGGGCGTCACCGCGTACGCGAGCAGTGGCACCGGCGGATCCGCCAAGCCGGCCTTCTTCACGGCTCGCGACCGCGCGGCGACGGTCCGCAGGACCGCGGCCGGTCTGGTCGCCTGCGGTGTCGACCCGGGCGACACACTGGTCGTCGCACACGGCTTCGGCATCTGGCTGATCGGACCCGACTTCACCTCGGCCGGCGAGGAACTGGGGCTACGGGTGGTGCCGGTCGGCAAGGGGCCGGGTATCGCGCACACGCTCGCGCTCCTGCGTGAGCTGGGCGCGGATGTCATCGCGACCTCTCCCGGTTACGCCCAGCGGCTCGCCGCCCTCGTCGGCCCCGGGGACGCGGCCGCGGCGCTGGGCACCCGGATGCTGCTGCTGTCGGGCGAGACGGTCTCCGGCCGGCTGCGCGCCTCGATGCGGCGGTCCTGGGGGCTCGACGCGGTCCACAGCTTCTACGGATCGGCCGAGCTCGGCCATCTCGGCTGCGATCCGGCCGCCGACGGCTCGATCGCCCTCACCTCGGACCTGGCGTACGAGGTGCTGACCGCGCACGGGCCCGCCGGGTTGCGGGAGGGCGCCACCGGTGAACTGGTCGTCACCACGCTGTTCCAGGAAGGCATGCCACTGGTGCGCTACCGCACGGGCGATCTGGTACGGCTGACCCGGGTCGGACAGGAGGGCCCGGTGATTCCGCTGGAGGTACGGGTCCTGGGCCGGATCGCGGAGTCCGCCGTACTGGAGTCCGGCGAGAAGCTGTGGGCGTGGCAGGTGGAAGAGGCGGTGGTCGGCGCCGAGGGGATCACCGACTTCCGGGCGTATGTCGACGAAGTCCCCATGGAGAGGCAGTGGTTCACCACCGGCGACCGGCTGTCGGTACGGGTCGCCACCCAGCACGACCGGCCGCTCGCCCCCGAGGCGGTGCGGCGGCTGATCGCGGGGCTGCGCGAGATGTCCCTGGACATGTCGGCGGCGGTCGGCTCCGTCGAGATCGAGCTGGAGTGGTGCGCGTACGACGACCTCGTGGCCGACGACGGTCCGGGCAAGCCGCGCCGGCTCGTCGACCGCCGCGACGCATTTCCGGCCCCCGCAGAGGCCCCCGCAGAGGCCCCAGCAGAGGCTCCGGCCGAGGCGGGCGGCGCGCGGTGAGCGAGGCCCGTGAACTGCGGGTCGGCCTGATGACCGGGGAGAAGGCGGTGCCGCTGCTGGCCGCCGAGCACACCGGAGCCTTCGCCCGCCGCGGGGTCGCGGTGCGTCTCACCCTGGTCACCGGCGCGGCGGAGCGCGACGCGGCCTTCCTGGCCGGGGAGTTCGACGTCGCCCTGATGAACCTCGTCAGTGTGCTGCGTATCCATCTGACCGCCACCGCCATGCGGATCATGACCAATCTGCTGGACCGGCCGGGGGAGGGCGGGATGTTCCGGCTGCTCGCGGCCCCGGCCGAGCCACGGGCGCGGCCGGTTCTCGCCGTCTCGCGCGGAACGATCGCCGACTTCAGCGCCTTCTTCCTGCTGGGCCTGCTCGACCGCGGCTGGGAGGAGGTCACCGTCGTGGACATCCAGGACATCACCGCCCGTGGCCGGGCCCTCGTGGGAGGCGCCGTGGACTGGGCCGTCCTGCCGGAGCCCGCGGGCTCGTGGTGTGTGAGCCGCGGCTGTACGGTGCTGGCCACCGACCGTACGCTCACCCCGCCCGGACCGACCCTGTGCACCGCCGCCGGGGAGCGGGCGCCGGGAGCCGGGACGGCCGCGGCCTTTCTCGCCGCGTGCCGTGACGGAGCCGCCGCTGTGGCGGCCTCTCCCGGTCTCGCCCATGAGGTGCTGACCGCCGCCGGCATAGCGACGGACGACCGGTGGTCGCCGCCGCCGTACCGCATCGGCGGACTGCCCAGCGTGGCGGACGTCGCGGCGGTCCTGGAGTGGATGGACTCCACCGGCCCCGGCCCCGGCCCGGCCGGGCGGGCTCGGCCGACGGCGGACGGCCGCTCCGCGCACGACATCCACCACGCCCTGGTCGGCTGACCTCCTGCCCGACGACGGGCTGCGCGGCGGAGCGCGACCCGGTGCGAGGCGGCCCGGCTCGGCCCGGCTCGGCCCACACCGCCCAGGTTCTCCGGCCCGGCCTGCCCCGGCCTGGTCCGGACCGGTGTGTGCCATGCTGGTGCGCCCATCGGCCGGGGGAGGACGACCGTATGAACACACCCGCCACACCCGCCGCACCCGTCCCGTCGCCACGAGATCTCGCCGGGCGGCCGGTCGCCGACTTGCGGGTGACCGCCAAGGCGCTGCGTACGGCGCCCGCCGCCGAACACACCGCGATCCTCGGCCGGCTGGCCGCGTCCGCCGTCCCGGAGGCGCGCTGTGTCGCCGGATACGCCGCCGCCTGGTTCGTACTCCGTCACCAGGACGACGACGCCCGGTCGCTGGTCGATCCGCTGGTGGGCGACGGCGACTGGACGGTGCGTGAGGCCGCCACCTTCGGGGTGCGGGAGGCGCTCGTCGCGGACGCCGGACGCGTTCTGCCGCTGGTGCGCCGCTGGGCGGCCGAGGACCGCGGCGATCGCGAGCACCGCGCGTTCCTCGTCGTGGCCCGCCAGCCGAAGCGGCAGAAGCCGTCCGCGGTCGAGGAACTGATCCGGCTGCTGCGTGTGCCGCTCGCCGACGACGGGCCCTATGTACGCAAGAACGTGCCCTTCTGTCTGCGCTATCTCGCCCGCACCCACCCGCACGTCCTCGCACCCGCGCTCCGCGAATGGTCCGCGGCGGACGACCGCTGGCTGTCGCGCGCCTGTGTCACGGCGCTCACCGGCGAACTGCTCGCCGCCGAGCCGCACACCGCCGCCGAGGTCGCCCGCCGGCTGCGGCGCTCCGGCGACGACTGGACGGTCCGGCGGCTGCCCGCGCTCCAGGAGCCGCCGGTACCCACCGCGACGGTTGGCGTCCCCCTCGGCTCCCCGAGTGGTGTCCCCCTCAACTCCCCGTCCCCAGGCGCGGAATGATGTGCCGGAGCAGGTCCCGGCGTTCCATCACCTCCACGAACCGGCGGACATCCTCCTCGTCGCTGTAGGCGTGGAAGGACACCCGCAGCCAGTCCAGCCAGGAACCGGTCAGCACGTCCTCCTCGGCCAGCGACCGCCGTACGGCGACGATGTCGTCGACCGGGACGCACAGCATCGCGCCCGCGCTCCGCAGCGGCGGGGGCGTGCGCCGTCCGGACGCCCGCGCCAGCGCCTCGGCGGCGTCGGCCACCAGGGCCCGGACATGGCGCTCCACCGCGGCCCCGTCCCAGGACAGCACCTGTTCCAGACCGGCTCGGGCGGCCGACGCGCACAGCAGCGACGGCAGCCCCGAGTCGAAGCGGGCCGCGTCCGGCCGGCGCCGTACCGCCGACCGGGCGGTGGTGAACCGCTCCGCCGCGCCGAGCCAGCCGACCGCCAGCGGCCGGGCCCGCTCCAGCAGCAGGTCGCCGCAGTACGTCAGGGTGAAACCGCCCGCCGAGCCCAGCAGATACTTCATACAGCCCGAGGTCCACGCGTCGACCCCGCTCGCCGTGACGTCCACACCGATCACACCTGCCTGGTGGTAGCCGTCGACCACGCACAGGCTCCCCACCGCGTGGCACATGTCCGCCACTTCCGCCAGCGGGAGTTCGTACCGGCCGTTGTGATGGACCCCGCTGACGACGACGGCCGCCACCCGCTCGGTCAGCGCCTCGGAGAGGGCGGCGAGCGCGGCGTCCGTACCGCCCCGGCCCCCGTCCGGCGCGGACAGCAGCCGTACCCGGGCACCCAGCCGGCGGGTGCTCAGCGCGATATCGCCCAGGGTGGGGAAGTCGTCCTCGAACAGCACGAGTTCGGGCCGTTCCCGGTAGTCCAGTGCCGTCGTCAGCGCGGCGACGGCCGACGAGACAGAGCTGCCGACGAACACCTGCTCGGGTGCGCAGCCGACGAGCCGGGCGAAGGCGCCGCGCGCCGCCTCCATCTCCTCCAGCCACAGGTCCCAGCGCGCGCCTCCCTCGTCCCACTCGTCCAGGAAGCGGGCGACGGCGGTCCGGACCGGCCCGCCCAGCGCGCCCTTGCTCGCCGAGTCGAGATAGGTACGCCGGTGCACCAACGGGAAGTCCGCGCGGTCCACGAGCGCGGCACGGCCCGTGAGCGGCGACCCCGTGGACCCGGCCGTGGCGATCGGAACGGCGGGAACGAGGGGAGCGACGGGGACGATGGGAGCGACCGGTCTCGCGCCCCCGTCCGCGGCGGTCACGGCCGCGCCCCGGCGACGCGGCGGACGGGCCCACCGCGCGGGACGGGCGCGTCAGGGGTCAGTCCTGGTCCTCCTCCGCGAGGGCGGCCGTCAGCCGGGCGGCGATCCATCTCGCGTCCGCCGCCGACACGCCTGGGTGCACCGGCAGCGCCAGCAGCCGGTGCCAGACCGCCTCGGCGTGTACGGGCCGCTCCGGCACCCTGCACACCGACGCCAGGAAGGTGTGCCGCGACAGCGGCGCGTAGTAGGAACCGGTCACGATCCCGGCGCGGCGCAGCCGCTCCGCCACCCGGTCGCGCGGACCGTGGCCGTCCGGACCGTGGCTGTCCGGGCCCGCCGTCAACTGGATCTGGTAGAGATACCAACTGTGCTCCTCCGTGGAAGTCCGGTGGGGCAGTTCGACGCCGGGCAGCCCGGCGAGGGCGTCGTCGTAGATCCGTACGACCTCCCGGCGGGCCCGTTGCAGCTCCGGCAGCCGGGCCAACTGCGCGCGGCCCACGGCGGCGTGCACATCGCTGAGGTTGTACTTCCAGCCCGCGGCGACCGCTTCGTAGGAGGCCGCCGTGGCCGGGAGCGCGGGGTCCCAGGAGAAGCGCAGCCCGTGCCGCGCCAGCAGCCGCGCGTGGTCGACGATCTCCGCGGGTCCGGTCAGGGCGCCGCCCTCGACGGAGGTGAGGTTCTTCGTGGCGTAGAAACTGAAACAGGACACATCCGCCTCACCGGCGATGTGCCGGCCGCCGGTCCGGGTGTCGACGGCGTGCGCGGCGTCCGCCACCAGCCGCAGGGAATGGCGGTCGGCGATGTCCCGCAGGGCCGTCATGTCGCAGGCGGCGCCGCCCATATGGACGGGGACGACGGCCCGGGTGCGGGGGGTCACCGCCGCCGCCACGGCGGCGGGGCTGATGTTCAGGGTCCGCGGGTCGACGTCGACGAGCACCGGGACCGCGCCGACGGCCAGTACGGCGTTGACGGTGGCCGGGAAGGTCAGCACGGAGGTGATCACCTCATCACCCGCGCCGACGCCCAGACACAGCAGGGCCAGATGCAGAGCGGCGGTGCACGAGTTCACCGCGAGGACCGGCCCGGTACCGAAGTGTCCGGCCAGTTCCTCCTCGAAGAGCGCGGTCTCCGGGCCGGTGGTGAGGCCGCCCGAGCCGAGTACGCGCGCGACGGCCGCGAGTTCGGCCTCCCCGACACCGTGCCCGGTCACGGGGACAAGGCGGCCGGGAACCGACGGGGCCGGTCCGTCGCCGTCGCTGTCGTCGACGCCGTCGCCGTGATGTGACCGACGCGCCCGGTCGTCCTCGTCGCTCTGTGAAGCGTGCGGCACCGTGCGTCTCCCCACCCCGAGACCCTCTTCCCGCGTGGGGGACCGGTGGGTACCCCCCAGTACCGGTGAGTACCCCCAGTACCCCAACACCCCGGCAGCCTACGCCGATCGGTCGTCAGCGAGGGGAGTTTCGCTGTTGTTTGATCCGATTGTCTGATGGGTATGCCCCACCTCTCCTCATCTCTCCCGAGTTCACCTGGCTTTCCCCACTTCACCGCTTCGGTCCTCCCCGCTCGGTTCTCCCCGCCCGGTCCTCCCCGCGCACCTTCGCCGCCTTTGGAGGCACGCCATGCCGACCCTCGCCGCTTCCGAGGTCGAACGCACGCTCCTCCGGGCCAACCGGCAGATCCGGGCAGGGCGGACGCCCCATCCCCCGGACACCGACTGGACCGTGCGCAAGGGCACCGTGTGGCTGCGACGCCCCTCGGCGGTCGTGGACTTCTACCAGTTCTGGTTCCGCACCCGAGGCTGCACCTTCGACCGGGGCGGACAGTGCAGTATGTGCAACTACGGTGTGGGCCCGGAGATCGACCCCGACGCGGTTCACCGTTCCGTCGCCGCCCGGATCGCGTCCGTGCCGGAGGGCTCACTGATCTATCTCTCGCCCTCGGGCAGCCTGTTCGACGAGCGCGAGGTGCCGGCCGGCCTCCGCCGGAACCTGCTGCGGAGCGTCGCGCGCCGCAGACCGGTCGGCTTCACCTTCGAGACCCGCCCGGAGTTCTGTTCCCCGCGCCTGCTCGACGAGTTACAGGGTTTTCTGCCCGGTGCCGCCGTCGCCTGTCATCTCGGTGTGGAGTCCTGGGATCCCGACAAGCGCCGCCACTGTCATCTCAAGCGCACCCCCACCGCGTGTTACGAGACGGCCGCCCGCGAGCTGCGGGCCCGCCGTATCGCCCCCATCGCCAACATCACCCTCGGCGGGCTCGGCCTGTCCCCGGCCGAGGCGTACGAGGACACACTCGCCACGATCCGCGGCACCCGCGCGGCGCGCTTCGCCATCCAGATGCTCTTCCCGCTGAGCGCGAAGCAGGGCAGTCTGCTGGGCTGGGCACACGAACAGGGCCTGTGGGAACCGCCGTCCCTGTGGCTGCTGATCCGGGCGCTGCGGACGGCCACCGCCGAGGCGTACGCGCCCGACGAGGCCGGCGATCTCAGTCTGTCCTGGTACAACCCGCAGATCGGCGAGGTCGTGACCGCCCGGCCGGACAGCTGCCCGGTATGCCGCCCCATGCTGATCGACACCCTGAAGGCGTTCGCCCTGACACCGTCCGCCGACTCCCTCGGCGAGGCGGCCCGCTGGGACCGCTGCGGCTGCCGGTCGCGGGCCGAGCGGGATCTGACGGAGGATCAGGGAGGTTATCGGGAGCGGCTGGAGGCGATCGCGGCCCGTTGGACCGGGACGAGCGGACAGCCGCCCCGCTTCACCGGAGATACGGGGACGGCACGCGGGTAGGCGTCCCGGTGTGAGGGACCACGGATCCGGGCGGATACGGGCAGGGGCGCCGTCGGCGGCCCACCCGGCCGCACCCGTCGCTTCACTCGTTCGCCGCGAGGTCCCTGCCCTACCCCGGAGGCGGTTGTGATGACACTGGAGAACATGATCGACCACATCACCCTCCAGGTGAGCGATGTCCGTGCCAGCCGCGCCTTCTACGAACGCCTGCTGGCGCCGTGCGGCACCCAGGTCGTCGCGGAGGACGGCGACACCGTAGGACTCGGCCGCGGCGACAAGGCGGACATCTGGATCATCCCCGCCGAGGGCCGTACCGACCGGGAACTCCATGTCGCCTTCGGCGCCGACAGCCGCGAGCATGTGGACCAGGTGCACCGGACCGCGGTCGAGATGGGCGTCGCCGTACTCGGTGAACCGGCCCTCCTCCCGCAGTACGAACCCGGCTACTACGCCTGCTACGTCCGCGACCCGGACGGCCACAACATCGAGGTCGTGGCCCGCGCCACCTGACACCCCGCGCGACCCGGTCGCGAGCCCGGACAGGGGGCGGGTGCGGGGATCCTGAGCGCGGAGGGCGCCGCCGGGTGGGTAATGGGTAAAGGTGCTACGCTTGTTTCCATCTGGTGCCGACGCTTGAGACCATGCGGTGAGACGACGTGGCAGTGGTCCGGCACGCAGGCCCTCCACGGAGGGCCCGAACCGTCGGCTCGAAGAGGCGTGCTCCGACCACGGGAAGGAATTCCCTCATGGACGGCCTGCTGTCAAAGGTGCTTGACGCCCATGGCGGCCTCGACCGCTGGAACGACGTCGCCACCGTCACCACGCGTCTCTCGATCGGCGGGCCTGTCTGGGCCGTCAAAGGCTGGGACGGTGTGCTCGCCGACGAGACCGTCACGGTGGACACACGGCGCGAACGCAGTGTGCTCACCCCGTTCACCGCACCGGATCTGCGCCTGGTCTTCGAGACCGGGCCCGAGCGGGTCACCGTGCGGAGCGGCGACGGTGGGACCGTCGAGGAGCGGACCGACGCCAGGAAAGCCTTCACCGGCTTTCTCCGCGCCACCCCCTGGGACCGGCTCCACCTGGGCTATTTCATCGGCTACGCGCTCTGGAACTATCTCACCAGCCCCTTCCTGTTCACCCGCCCCGGCGTCGAGGCCCACGAGATCGGGCCCTGGCACGAGGCGGGCCAGGAATGGCGGCGGCTGCGCGTCCGCTTCCCCGATGCCGTCACCACGCACAACCCTGAGCAGGTGTTCTACTACGACACCGACTTCATGCAGCGACGCATGGACTACGTCACCGAGATTCTCGGCGGCACCCTCGTCGCGCACTACTCCGGCCGTCCGAAGACCTACGGCGGGTTCGTTTTTCCCACCTGGCGACGCGTCTTCCGCCGCAACCAGGACGGAACGTCCAATCTCAACATGCCCTCGATCACCATCGACATCGATGACATCACCATCAACCGAGGTGGCTCATCATGACAACCTTCGACAACCACTCCGTCGAGCATCTGACACGCAGGCTCGATGTCGTTCTGCCCCTGCCCTACGAAAGGGCCGTCCAGCGCTACGAGGAGCTCGTTCCGCCCGTGGACACCGCCCGGTTCGGCCAGCTCGCCGACTGGGATGCCGTGCGCGCCTTCGCGGAGATCAACGCCCCGCACGGGTTCATGATCTACGGGAACATCGACATCACGGCGATCATGGCCGGCTCGCCCTCGGGCTGGAAGTGCACCGAGTATCTGATGGGTAACCACGTCATCGCCGAGCGTATGTTCCGTCACGATCCCTCGGCGGTGCTCCACGCGCCCCTGCGCACGGTCATCTACGCGGACGCGGAGGGCACCACCCGCTTCGCGGTGGACCAGCCGAGCACCCTGTTCGACAGCTACGGCAACCCCGCGATCGCGGAGGTGGGGGAGGAGCTCGACCAGCTCCTCGCGGACCTGCTGTCCCTCATGGGCGCCTCAGTGCCGAAGGAACTCGTCCCCTGAGGACCTGGCCAGTGGGGCCAGCGGCCAGGGCGGCCGGTGGCTAGAGCGTGGTCTTCCGCTGACGGGCGCGGAAAGCCCGTACATTGGCGGGGTTGCCGCACTTGGCGGTGTTGTGCCAGACCCCGCTGTTGTTCTTGGAACGGTCGTAGAAGGCGAGACGGCACTCCGGGTGGCGGCACAGTTTGAGCCGGCGGAGATCGTCGCGGCCCGTCGCGAGAAGACACTCGATCGCGACGGCGGCCGTCAGCCAGGTGACACCCGTCCCGGTGGGCACGAGAACGGCACGGGTGGCGGACACCGAGACCGTCGCACCCGAGGTGATGGCGGTCCCCGCGAGCCCCTCCGCACCCCCGGCCCGGGAATCGAGGACATGGCGCAGGTCGTCCCGCAGGGCACGCAGCCGTGACAGATCCGTTCCGGTGAGCACGATCCGTGGATCCGCGAGCTCGTGCCGGCGGCACCAGTCGGGAATCAGCACGTCCAGCCATGCCTGTGCCCGCTCCCGGTCGTGCAGCAGATCGACCGCCGGCTTCACGGTCCGGCCGACCGTATTGGCCAGCTCCTGACTCAGCCGCAGCTCTTCGGGTGCCAGTGACGTACTGAACCGGCCGCTCGCGGGAAACACGGCTTCACCGGCAAGACCGGAGACCGTCATCGCGGAACTCCCCTCATCGACGAAGCGGCGATCTGATGGAAACAATCGTAGTCCATACAGTCATTACAGGCGGGTGTCCGGACCTGGTGCGGCGGCGGTCCCGGCCGACTGGCGGCGCTCGGCCGACTGGCGTGGAATGTATCTGGAGCGTCCGGTCGCGCCAGAAGGGCCGGGCCTCCATTGGGCGAGCCCGATCCCAGGAGTCCATGTGTCTGTCGTGCCGCTGACCGACATCCTGTCCGACGCCTTCGAAGAGCGTTACGGGGTGCCGGCCATCAATGTCTTCAACGACCTCACGATGGAGGCGGTTCTCGCGGCGGCCGTGGAGAAATCCTCGCCCCTGATCGTGCAGACGTCCGTCAAGACGGTCAAATCGATCGGCAGCGATGTGCTCTACGCCATGTGGACGTCCATGACGGCGGGTATCGAGGTGCCCGTCAGTCTGCATCTGGATCACTGTCCGGAACGAGCGGTCATCACCGAGTGTCTGCGGCAGGGCTGGAATTCCGTACTGTTCGACGCCTCCCGGCTGCCGGTGGAGGAGAACATGCGGCAGACGGTCGAGGTCGTCGCCGAGGCCCGTGCGCACGGTGCTCATGTGGAGGGCGAGATCGAGTCCATCACGGGGGTCGAGGACGGGGTGGGCACCGACAGGGCGGCCGCCCAGCAGGATCTGGACGTGGCGCTGAAATTCCTTGCGACAACCCATGTGGATGTTTTCGCGCCCGCCATCGGAAACGCTCACGGTACATACAAACGCGCACCGGTACTCGATTTCCAGCGGGTCTCCGACATCGTCGCCGCGCATCCTCTGCCGATCGCGCTCCACGGCGGCAGCGGCCTCTCCGAAGAGCAATTCCGTGATCTGATCTCCCGGGGATGCGCGAAGGTCAATATCTCGACCGCGCTCAAGGAAACATTCATGAAGTCGAGTCTCGCCTTTCTCGAATCGGCGGCGGAGAAACAGAAATGGGATCCGCCCTCCCTGTTCCGTTCCGTCCGCCAGGACGTCATCGGGATGGCCGGCTCGCTCATGACGCTCTTCGGCAGCGCCGGACGGGCCGGGTGACGCCGTGCCCGCCCTTGTCTTCGACTGCGACGGAGTCCTCGCCGACACCGAGCGCTACGGGCACCTGCCGGCGTTCAACCGGACCTTCGAGGAGTTCGGCCTGCCCGTGCGCTGGAGCGATCGCGAGTACGCGGAGAAGGTGAAGGTCGGCGGGGGCAAGGAGCGTATGAGGACGCTCCTCACCCCCGAGTTCATCGCGGCGGCCGGGCTGCCCGGCGACCCCGACGCGCTCGACGAGCGGATCGCGAGATGGCACCGGCGCAAGACCGAGGTGTACACCGGGATCATCGGCAGCGGCGCCATTCCGCCCCGGCCCGGTGTACGGCGGATCGCCGCCGAGGCCGACGCCGCCGGATGGACCCTGGCCGTCGCCTCCACCTCGGCGGAGCCGGCCGTACGGAGCGTGCTGGAACTCGCCGCCGGGCCCGGACTCGCCTCGCGCTTCGCCGTGTTCGCCGGGGACATCGTCCCGCGCAAGAAGCCGGCCCCGGACATCTACCGGTACGCGGTGGACCGGCTCGGGCTCGGCCCCACGGGCACCGTGGTGATCGAGGACAGCCACAACGGGCTGCTGTCGGCGCTGGACGCGGGCCTCGGGTGTGTGGTCACCCCCAGCGCCTACACCGGCGAGGAGGATTTCACCGGCGCTCTGCTGGTCGTGTCGTCCCTGGGCGACCCCGCGCCGGAGGAGAGCACCGGGAGCACCGGTAACGCCGGGAGCACCACCGAGGTGCTGAGCGACCCTCTCGGTGCGGATCCGCGCCCCTTCGTCCGGCTCGCCGATCTCGAATTCCTGCTCTCCGCTGCCCCCGGCGCGAAGTGACGCAGGCCAGTGAGGAGTCAGGAGAGACATGTCATCGACAACAGACAACGGCAGTGACCGTGGCGGTGGGCGCCGTCCTGACCTCGGCCGTGGCGGTGTCCGGGGGAGCGGTGACGGCGACAGCGATCTGGAGTTCGTCGTCGGGGTCATCGCGCGGACCGCGGTGGACAACGAACGCGAATTCGGCGAACTCGACGCCGTCGTGGGCGACGGCGACTTCGGTTACTCGCTCGCGCGGGGCTTCGAGATCGTGCTCGCGGACTGGGACACCTTCGACCGCGGCGCTCCGTCGGCGTTTCTGAAGAAGGTCGCCCTGGTGATCTCCAAACGGGTGGGCGGCACGTCGGGACCGCTGTGGGGTACGGCGTTCCTCCGGGCCGCCGGGGCCGTCAACGACCGGTCCTGGTCCGAGCTGGGCGGCGCGGACGCGGTCGCCATGCTGCGCGCCGCCGCCGAGGGCATCAAGGTACGGGGCAGATCCGATCTCGGCGACAAGACGCTGCTGGACGCGCTGATCCCGATGACCGACGCGCTGGAGAAGGAGACGCGGACCGCCCGGGGCCCGGCCGCCGGCCCCGCCGAGCTGGCGCGGGTCGCGGCGACGGCGGCCCGTGTCGCCGCCGACGCGACCACTCCGATGCTGGCGAGACGCGGCCGGCCGAGCTACACGGGGGAGCGCAGCATCGGTTCGCCCGACGCGGGAGCCGTGGCCATCGCCGTCATCGCGGAGCGCGTCGCCGACGAATGGGCCCGGCGCGTCTGACCTCCGGTCCGGCCGCACCGGCCGGCGCCGATCCCCGTCCCCACGTATCCCTGCTCGCCACTCCCTGCTTCCCACTCCCCACTCCCTGTCCGTGTCCCTGCCTCAGCGTCGAGTCCCAGGAGCGACCCTCATGAAGAAGTTCGTCAACGACCCGAAGAACTATGTGCCCGAGATGCTCCAGGGGCTGGCCCTGGCCAACCCCGACACCCTCCGTTACGTCCCCGAATACAACCTGATCATGCGCGCCGACGCGCCGCACGCGGACAAGGTCTCCATCGTCCAGGGATCGGGATCCGGTCATGAGCCGGCCCATGTCATGACCGTGGGCAGGGGAATGCTCGACGCCGCGTGTCCCGGGGACGTCTTCTCCGCGCCGCCCGCCGACTATGTGTACGAGACGGTCAAGCTGGTCGCGTCCCCGAGGGGCGTGCTGCTGCTGGTCAACAACTACACGGGCGACCGTATGGCCTTCGAGATGGCCGAAGAGCTCGCCGAGGCCGACGGTGTCACCGTCCGTACCCTGTACATCGACGACGACGTGTCCGTGCGGGACTCCACCTACACGGTCGGCCGGCGTGGGGTGGCGGGCAACTTCTTCGTGATGAAGGCGGTCGGCGCGGCGGCGGAACGCGGAGCGGACCTCGACGAGGTGCACCGGATCGGCGTGAAGGTCAACTCCGTCACCCGCACCATGGGTATGGCGCTGACCGCGTGCACCCCGCCGGCCAAGGGGTCCCCGCTGTTCGATCTGCCCGAGGACGAGGTCGAGATGGGCGTGGGGATCCATGGCGAGCCGGGGCGGCGCCGCGAGAAGCTCCAGCCCGCCGACGCCATGGTGCGTGAACTCGTCACCGCTGTCGTCGACGATCTCCCCTACACCTCCGGTGACGCTGTCGCCCTGATGGTCAACGGTCTGGGCGGCACCCCCATCGGCGAGCTCTATCTGGTGTACGGGCTGGCGCACCGGCAGCTCACGGAGCGCGGCATCGAGATCCGCCGCAGTTACGTGGGCGAGTACTGCACCTCGCTCGACATGGCCGGAGCCTCCGTCACCCTGGTCCGTCTCGACGACGAGATCTCCGATCTGCTCGCGGCCCCCGCCGAGATCCCGATGCGCTTCGCGTGAACGACGCCCCGCCCGGGATTTGTTGTCCAAGCCTTGACGTTGCCGGGCTTGGAAATGTGTCCGCTCCCTAGCAGTGTGTAACGCGACTGGGCGGCCCAGGGCGATCACACCACGTCAGCTCGGTGTTCCGCTCGCTGACGGCCGCTCAGTTAGCCGTGCCGCCGGTCGACTTGTGGTGCGGTGAGCCGCGCTGTGGGAAGAGACCGACGTGGAACGAGTCAGCGGGGGATACACCCCGGACGTCACTTTGGAGTCGCTGACGACCGAGCCGCTGCTCGGGCGTGAGTACCAGGACCGCCCGGAGGTCGTGCACGAGCGTCTGCGCAGCCGGTACGGTGCGGTCGCTCCGGTGGATCTGCTGGGTGTGCCCGTGTGGTTGGTGCTGGGATATCCGGAAGCCCTGCACGTACTCCAGAACGACGCGATGTGGCCCAAGGGCATGCAGCACTGGCGGGCCCGCAACGAAGGCCGCGTCCCGGACGACTGGCCGGTCGCTCCCGCGCTGGTGGCCGAGAACATGATGGCGCGCGGCGGCCCCGACCACGCCGAATACAGGGCCGCCTGGGACGCGGCGCTGAAGCCCTTCCAGGACCCGGGCCATCCGCGGACCCGCAGGCTCAAGGACAACATCCGCCGGACCGCGAAGGACCTCGTCACCCTGCTCGCGCAGGGCGGCAGGTCGGGTACGGCGGATCTGGCCGCGCAGTTCTCCCGGCCGCTGCCCCTGATGGTCGCCGGCGAGCTGCTGGGCGCCCCCGGCTCCCTCGATGACGAAGCCCTCATGGACATCTGGCGGATCCTCGACGCCGGACCGGCCTCGGCCCAGGCCTCCGAGCGGGTCCTCACCGCCATGGGCAGGCTCGGCGAGGAGAAACGGCGCCGGCCGGGCGAGGACTTCCCCTCCTACATGCTGGCCGCACGGCCGAGTCTGACGGCCTCGGAACTGGCCCATGAACTCATCATGCTCATGGGGATGATCGCGGACCACGGAGGCATCCTCATCGCGAACGCCGTCGTCGAGATCATCACCGGCGACGGCCGCGCACGCGCCAGTCTCTCGGCGGGCATGATCCGTGAAGCCGTGAACCATGTCGCCCTGCGGAAACCGCCGTTGTCCAACTTCGTACCGCGATTCCCGGTGACCGATCAGCGGCTGGGCCAGTACATCATCAGGGCGGGCGAACCGGTGTGGATCGCCACGGCGGCCACGCACACGGACGTACGCTTCGCGACCGGTACGTCGGCGCACCGGGCGACCAGCACACGGGCCCATCTCTCCTGGGGCGCGGGTCCACGGCAGTGCCCGGCCCGTGAACTCGCCACCACCATCACCACCTTGGCCCTTGAGTGTCTGTTCGAGCACTTCGAGCATCTCGAACTGGCGGTACCGGTGGACCGGCTCCCCTGGCGTTCCTCGCCCTTCGTACGGGGTCTGCTCGCCCTGCCCATCAGATACCGGCTCAACGCGGGCTTCGAGATACCCGCCGCCCCGGTCCCCGACCGGCGGGCGGCGGGCGAGGAGCGGCAGCCCGCCCAGGCCACCACGCTGCGCCAGTTCCTCACCAGCCTGGTCACCGGGACGATAGACCCGAACTCCTTCTGACGTAGGGCGAGTGCCCCCAGCACGGCGATGGAACGGCGAATCGCTTTCTTCCTCTTCATCTGTCCCCCCTCATGGACCTCGTGAGCACGAGGCCGCGATCCGAGGGGACAGAAGGTAATGAGGGGGGCGCCGGGCGACAAGAACTGTTCAAGGCCGAAGTCGCCGCCGGAAAGGCAGAATTGTCCTATGGCCGACTCATGGTTTTTCAGGGTGCTCGCCGCCGTACGCCGGCCCGCGGGCCTTCCCGCTCCGGTGCCGCCTCCTCCGGAGGACGCCGCCCTGGAGTACGCCTCCGTCCTGCTCGCCGAAGCCCGGTCCGAGGTCGACCGGGCCGACAACAAGGCACAGATCCTGCTGGCCGGCGCCGGGATCGGGGGCGGGGCGCTGGCCGGCGGGCTGCTGGCCAGGTCCTGGTCGCCGCTGGAGCTGGTCGTGTCCGTGCAGTGGCTGTGGTGGGCGGGGCTGGCCGCGGGCACGGGCGGGATCGCTCTGCTCGGCAGTGTGGTCTATCCCCGCAGATCGCGGCGCGGTGCCACCGGCGGCTCGACGGTGGAGTACTTCGGCGATGCCGCCGGCTTCGGCACCGACGCCGAACTGGGCGCCGCGATAGACCGGTCGGCCGCCGCCCGACTGGAGCTGACGGTCAGTCAGCTCCGTCAGGTCAGTCTGATCGTGTCCGTGAAGTACCGGGCTGTGGCGGGCTCGCTGTGGCTGCTCGTCGCCGCTCTCGCCTGCTGCGGCGGGGCCGTTCTGCTGGACCGGCTCGTCCGGTGAGAAATCCGTCCCCCGATGGCATCTTCTGATGTGGTGATGCCGGCCGCCGGTGCCTACGGTCCACTCCTCGGAACTGAGACTGAGGAGCACGGACATGTACGGACCGGAGAACATGGCCGGAACCGCCGACACCACCGAACCGCTCACCCCCGGTGCGCGGGGCGACGACGGTACGGCCTTCACCGAACTGGCCGGCCGTCACCGGGCTCGGCTGCTGGGCCTGTGCCGGCTCATCACCTGCGACGAGGAGGCCGCCCGCGCCGCCGCCACGGCCGCGCTGCGTGACGCCTGGAAGGGGTTCGCCGACGGGGGGACGGGCGGAACGGCTCCTTCCTCGGCGAGCGCCCTGTTCGACCGCTGTGCCGTGATCCACTCGCTGGCGCTCGCCCCACGTACCCCGGATCAGGAAGAGGAAGCGGACAACGGTGCCTTCGAGTCGGCCTTACGCCGGCTTTCGCCGGGACAGCGGGCCATGCTGGCGCTGAGCGACTTCGCCGGGCTCTCCTACGACGAGATCGCGGACACCATGGACGAACCGGCCGCCCGGGTACGGCTGGAGGTCGGGAAGGCGCGCCGGAATCTGCTCCGGCCGGTCCCGACCGTGCGGTGAGAGCGGGTACCGTCCCTGGCCGGGACGGTACCCACCCCCTCCCCCCTCGGGAGACCCCCGGCTCCCGCCCCCCCGGCTCCCGCCCCCCCCGGGACCTCTGGACCTCTGGACCTGCGCCCCCCCGGCCCTCCGGCCTCAGGGGTTCCCGCGAGCGTCAGGTCTCGTCCGGCGACTCGTCGTCGAAGTCGTCCTCGTCCTCCTCCCCGTACTCCTCCGTCTCCGCCGAAGGACCGGCGTCCGTCCCCGTCCCCGTGGGACCGGAGACATGGTCGCCCGGGGTGTCGGGGCGGTCGCCGGGGTGCCCCTGCTTCAGCTCATGGATGAGATAGCCGGCTTCGACCGTCCGTACCGCCGAGTTCAGCCGTGAGCCCGGCGCCTTGCGCGGGCGCTCGGCTCCGGCGGCGGGCTGTTTGCCCGTGCCCTCGACGCCCGAAGGCCCCCCGTAGCCCTCGACCGTCCGCGGCTCCGGGACGGCGGGAGCCCGGTCGGGGACGGGGGCGTCGATCCACGCCCGCTCGCTGAACCCCTTGTCCTCCATGGTGATCAGTACCTCGCGGAACGCGGACGGGTCCAGGCCCGGATACCGCTGCTGTACGACCTGCTTGTACGTGTGGTCCGTGACAGCGGTGACCAGATCGCGGTCCTTCGCCTCACTCAGAGCGGCCTTCAGCGGACCCGAGTTGAGGAACCGGCAGACCTCGATCACCGCCCCGCTGGCGAAACCGGTCCGCGCCACATGCACCGTCCCCTCACCGAGCGAGGCCCGGAGCCGGATCCGGCCCGTGGGACCGCGGTCCCGGTTGTCCACCTCCAGACCGTCGCGCAGACCGGTCAGCAACCGGGGCAGCACCCACGCCTGGTCGATACCGGCCTCCAGGATCAGCAGGACCCCGTCCCCGCTGTCCTGCCGCGCGAAGTACTCGGTCCCCGCGTTGGTGAAGGCGTGCCGGACTATCCGGTCCAGCCGCTCCTGCTCACGCATCTGCTCCAGGTTCAGCCGCTTGCTGTACCCCTCGATGTCCACGGCGAACACGACCCGGGTGATACCGGGAGACACCAGCGCCATCGTCACTCCTGTCCGGCGGCCGGAGCGGCCGGACGACGCCGCCTCCCCGGGTTCAGTCCCGCATGGCACGTTCCAGTTCCGTACTGTCCACGATCATGATGCGGCGATAGCCGGTGTCGACCGCGCCGCTGCGTCTGAGCCCGGTCAGCGCACGGTGCAGCGCGGGCTCCGAGGCACCGACGAGCCCGGCCAGGGCCGACTGGGGCAGCGGCATGTCCACCAGCACCCCGCCGGGGACCGGACGGCCGAACTTCTCGGCGAGTTCGATCAGCACCCGCGCCGTCCTGGCCACGACCGGACTGCCCGAATGCACCCGCGAGCGGTTGGCGTCGCGCAGCTTGGCCGTGACATAGCGGCTGACGGTCAGCCAGTCCCCGGGATGCCGGCCGAGCAGGGCCAGGAACTCGTCGCCGGACAGCCGGCGCGCGGTCGTCGCCAGCACCGCTGTCACCGTGGCCGAACGCGGTTTCCCGTCCAGCGCCGCCAGTTCGCCCACCAGATCGCCCGCGACCCGGATCGCCAGCAGGGATTCGCGTCCTCCGGGACTGACCCCCACCACCTTGGCGCAGCCGTCGAGCAGGACCAGTACATGCCGGTCCTCGTCCCCCTCGCGCATCAGAGTCCGGCCGGCCGGGTACACCACGAGCGTCCCCGACCGGCCGAGTTCCGCCATGCCTTCGGAGGACAGATCCGCGAGTAAGGCACTCCGCGTCATCACACGCCCATTGTGGCCGAGATCCGCCACAACAGGGTGCCGTCCCACCGGATCGGAGCGGCGTGCGGACCCGCGCGTGGACCGGCGTACGAGCCGATCTACGCACCGGCGCACGAACCAGCGGGTCCACCGGGACGCCCGGCCCGCCCCGTCCGCCCCGTCGGCCCGTGCCGTCCACGGCGTTCACCCGTCACCTCCCGCCCTGCCGTCCACCGGTCCGATCCGGTTCAGCAGCAGGTCGTAGCCACGGCGCACGGTCCGTACCGCCTCCGCCGTCGCCGGGCCGCGCGCCGCGTCCAGATCGACGCCCGCCCAGTACGCCTGCTGCCGCAGAGCCGCGCCGACCAGCGAGGACCGGCTCGAATCGGCCGCAAGACCGAGCCGGGCCGCGGGGGAGTCCCCGTACTCTCCGGTGATCCGCAGGACTTCGGACAGCTCCTGGGCCGTCAGTACGACCGAGCCGTCATACACCCGCCGTAGCAGGGCCAGTTCACGGAACGCGTGCTCCGTCAGCCGCAGCCGGGTGACCTGGTCCGCCGCCTCCTCCAGCCGCCAGCGCAGCCACGGTTCCGCGCCCTGCCCGCCCAGCGCGGGCAGCTCGCCCATCTCCTGTACGGCGGCGTCCAGCTTCACCAGATCGGCGCGGTTGCCGAAGTGCTCGGTGAGTACCTGGCCGAGACGCACCACACCGCTGCGTCTGAGCAGTTCCTCCCGCAGCCCCGCCCGGTCGGTCAGACCGTCCCTGGCCAGCGCGCAGGCCAGGACGGTGCCGTAGCCGCCGAAACGGCGGAGCAGCGCCGCCCGCCGCTCGGTGCCCACCGGCAGATCGGGGTAGTCGCGCGAGGCGAAGTACGGCCCCCGTCTGACGCGTGCCTCCAGCAGGGCGGGCGCGACCCGTGACAACTCCACCAGATCCGCGGCGTCCCGCTCGGTGCAGGCGGCGGCGCCGGTGGCGAGCAGACCGGCGACCGGCACCAGTTCGAAGAGGATCCGGCGTCCGCCCGACTTCGTCATCAGCCGGTCGGCGACGCGCTCGCCCTCCGCCATGGGATCGGGACGGACCGGCCAGTAGTACTCGATCTTGGTCAGCGCCCCCACCGAGGTCATCGGCTCGACGGCGCGCAGCCCCGCTCCGGTGACCTCGGCCAGAAGACGTTCCTCCGACTCGGCCAGTCCCGAGGCGAACACCATCACCAGGGCGTCCGCCCGGCTCGCGTGCTCCACGGTGGCGGTGTGCACATCCTCTCCCGTACGGCCGAGGAAGCGCAGCGTCCTGGCGGACTCCTCACCGAAGTACGAGTCCAGGCCCGGGGTGTCCACCAGATCGAACCGGGCGAGCCGCGGATTGGGGATACCCAGATCGAGCCAGTCCACGGCGCGCAGCTCGGCCAGCCGCTCCGGGTCATGACGGGCCTGTGCCACCAGCCGCCACAGATCGTCCGGTGCCCGCTGCCGGCTGGGACGCCCGTCCCTGTAGTGGACGGTCAGCGACTCCTGGCGGGAGCGGCGCAGCCGGGTGACATTGAACGTCAGCTCCGTCACCCCGGTCGGCGAACGCTCCTCCCCGAGCAGCGCGTTGACCAGCGTGGACTTCCCCGCGCTGACCCGGCCCACCACGGCGACCCGCAGCCGGGCCCGGAACCTCTCACGGATCTCGTTCAGCCGGACCCGCGCCCGGTGGAACTCCGGGCCGGGCAGCAGCGCCTCCCCCCGGGCGAACGCCGCCTCGGCCCTCTCCCGAGGCCGCCCCGCCCCGGCCCCGTCCCGCGGCATCAGCCATACGTCACGATCCCCCGGCATCTGCCGTACGTCACCGTCCCGCGGCATCCGCCGTACGTCGTGATCCCGCGGCATCAGCCGTGCCCCGCGTTCTCGCCGGGCGCCGCCGTGCCCGGCTCCCCGGAGCGCTCCGGGGAGACGTACAGCAGGTCCGCCTCCTCCGTCAGCGCCGCGATCCGCAGACGCAGCCCGTCGAGCAGGGACCGCTCCCCGTCCAGTTCGGCCCGGCGCGCGAGCGCCTCGCGCGCCGTGGTGTCCCGGGCGCTCTCCAGCCTGACCAACGCCCGCGCGGCGGTCTCGCGTTCCTGCGCGATCCGGCTGTCCAGCTCGGCGACGACGGCCCGGCTCCACTCCTGGATCACCTCGGCCGTACCCTCGTCGAGATGCCGCTCCTGCTCCTTGCGCAGGGGCGTCAGAGCGCGCCGCAGGGCGTCGCGCTTCCCGGTGAGCTGCTCCTTCTCCAGGGTCTTCGCCGCGTTGACATAGCCGGCTCTCGTCCCCAGCAGTCCGCCGAGCGCCGAGCCGATACAGGCGCCCCACTGCGCGCCGGCCGCGGTGCCGAGCCCCGGCATCAGCAGGGTGCCGACCAGCGCGCCGATCGTGGCGCCTCCCGCCGCGCCCGCCGAACTCCCGGCGGCCAGGCCGACGCTGGAACCCATCAGCTTGCGCCGTTCCGCGTCCTCCCTCTGCTGTGTCCCGGCCACCGGCGGCAGGGCGGGTACGGGCGGGTCGGGCAGCCGGCCGATCCGCGCGGGGGCCAGGGCCAGACCGTTGTACGTCGAGAACTCCCGTACCACCCTGGACGCCTCACGGGCCGCCAGTTCATTGGCCGTGCCCAGGAGCTGGGCGACCTGCGCGGTCACCTCGGACAGCAGCCGGTCCGGGTTGTCCAGATAGGCCTCCTGGTAGAGATGTTCGGCGCCGACCTGTGCCCATACCTCGGCCAGTCCGTTGCGCGCCTCCCGCCTCAGCCTGGCCTCCACCCCGCTCAGCGCCGCCCGCAGATCGGCCCGCCAGCGGGATCCGCCGTCGTTCAGCTCGTCCAGCCGCCGCTGCTGCTCGGTGAACTCCTCGGTGAGCCTGCGCAGTTCCTCCTCACGCCGGTCCCCGAGCACCGCCGCCTCCGCCTCCACCGGGCGCAACAGCGACAGCGCGCAGGATTCGAGACCGGTCAGGGCGCCGCCGAGGAGCAGTTTGGCCCGGCGGCGGGAGAGAGCCGCCCATACCGTGTTCTCCAGCGCCGTGAAGTTGCTCAGCTCCAGATCCTCCGGATCGCCGGAGACCAGATGGTCCAGCTTGGCCTGGCTGGAGACGGGCAGGAGTGTCAGCTCACCGGGAGGGAGCCCGGTGGCCTCGGTGAGTTTGTCCATCGTGTTGCGCAGCAGCTCCGTGTGGTCGGGCACCGCGTCGATCTTGGTGAGGACGAAGATCTGGCCGTCGGCGTCGTCCGTGGTGCGGGCGGCCTTCATGGCCCGGCGCAGAAAGGCCAGTTCGCTGTCGGTCAGCGGTTTGACCACATCGGTGACGAACACCAGGGCGTCGGCGCTGGGCAGGAACGCGGCGGTGGCGGCGGTGTGGTCCTGGTGGACACCGCCGACGCCGGGCGTGTCCACCAGGGTCAGCCCGCTGCCGAGCCGTGCGTTGGGGGTGCGGATCTGTACGGTCAGGGCCCGCCGGGCATTGGCGGTGTTGCCGCTCTCCGTCACATATCCGGCGATCTCGCCCCGGCCGATCTCCCGCTCGACGACCTCGCCGCTGTCGTCCTCCAGTGTCACCGTGACACGCTCGGCCGGTCCGTACGAGACGGTGGTGACGACATTGGTGGTGTAGGAGGTCTCCACGGGAAAGAGCGGCGGATCCTCCTCCAGCAGGGCGTTGAGCAGACTGGACTTGCCCCGGTTGAACTCACCGCACACCACGACCGTCAGCCGTCCCTCGTCCAGCCGCTCACGCGCGGTGCCGAGCCGGGTGAGCGCCTCCTCCCCGCCGAGCCGCGCGGTGGCCTCGGTGAGCGGGGGGAACAGGGCGAGCACCTCGCCTCGCAGCCTGTCGAAGGCGGCGGAGTGCTGTCCCGCGGCGGCGGCCCGGTGTGCCGTGGCCGCCGCTCGGTGCGCCGTGGCCCCCTGGTTTCCCGTGGCCGGGTGACTTCCCGTCGCCGTGTTCCTCACGGCGGCCGGGTCGCTTCCCGGGGCCCCGTGGGGCTCGTCCAGCGCGACGGAGAGCATCCGCGCCCAGTTCTCGTCGTCGATCGGTGACGCGGCCGTCTCGCGCAGTAGCTGACGCAAACGGTTGAGGGCCTCGTCCGAGACGGCCTCGTCCGGGTCCACGTCGGGGAGAGCCGACATGTCGAGCCAGCGTCCACCGTCCATTACATCTCTCCTGGATCGTCGTTGGGGCGGAGCAGGTCGGCCAGCGACTGCCGTGCGCGCGAGATCCGGCTCTTGACGGTGTTGATCGGTATGCCGAGGATTCCGGCGATCTCGCTGTACTCGCATCCGCAACAGTCCCGCAGGACCACGGCCACCCGGAAGTCCAGCGGCAGCAGGGCGAGCGCCCGCCGGACCGAGAGCCCGTCCGTCACCCGGTCCGCCACCGATCTGACCGGCTCCTTGCGCTCGGGTATCTCCTCCACGGGCAGCGGCCGGGAGTTCTGGCGCCCGGCCTCCTTCAGCGCCGCGTTGACCGCGATCCGGTACAGCCAGGTGGAGAATCTGGCGTCGCTGCGGAAGCCGGGCAGACCGCGCCAGACACCGATCAGCGTCTCCTGCACCGCGTCGCCCGCGTCGTCCGCGTCACCGACGATCCGCAGACAGGTGGCATGGATCATCACGCGGTACCGGCTCATCAGGAGCGTGAACGCCTCCTGGTCACCGTTCGCACCACGCCGTGCCAGTTCGGCGTCCGTCGGCTCCTCGAACAGCGGGGCCTCCGGCGGAGCTTCGGACGGAGTCCCGGACGGAGCTTCGGACGGGGCTTCGGACGGAGCTTCGGACAACTGGACGGCGACGGGCCCGTCGTACGGCGCGGGCACGCCCTGCTGGGTGCCGGCGCGCTTCGCCGACGGTCCCGGAACGGGATGTCTGGTCATGATCCCCCCTGAGCCGGCGCCGGCCATCAGGCGATGAGAAGTTCGACCTCGGCCGCGACGCTCGTCAGCTGTTTCTCGATCGACGCCGTGATCTCCCGGGCGAGCCGCCCACTGCCGTCCGACCGGAACTGCGAGGCGAGTTCACTCGCCAGCGCCGCCTCCTGCGCCGTGGCCTGCTCGCGCAGCTTGCGGATCATGGACGCCTCACTGCGGAGAGTCCTGGCCGCCATGGGCAGATCCTTGTCCCCGATCTCCTCCATGATGGCGTTCTTCATCGTGCCCAGCCCCATGAAGATCGCCGCCGCGGCGAACAGGACCGCGAAGGGACCCGTCGCCATGATGATGGCGGAACCCGCGCCGAAGAGCGCGGTGGCGACCACCCCGGAAATGGCCGCATTGACCAGGGTGCTGATGTTGTTCAGCACATCGGTGGCCGCCGAGGTGTTCACCCGGGCGGTCATCTTCCCCCCGCTCACGCTCACTTCGGGAAGCGACAGCGCGGTGGGTTCGAGATTCCACCGTCGGCAGATGACGGCGGTGTGCTGCGCCAGCTCGGGACGCAGCTCGGCCATCCAGTCCGCGACGATCTTGTTGAGTACGGCGTTGTCGGTGCTGTTCAGCTCGGCGTTGACCCCGGAGACGATACGGTTCCGCATCCCGTCGATGGTCACGATGTCGCGCCGGCGCCAGGCGGTGAAGGCCGGGATGACATGGTTCTCGGTGAGTCCGGAGGCGACCGCCGCGCCCATGGCCTCGGTGAGCTGGGGCAGACGCTCGTTCACCAGATCGCCGACGGTCTTCGTGGCCAGGAACTCCTCGACGTCCTTGCGGAATCCCCGGGTGCGCTCGTCCATCCGCCCGGCGAGTGCCAGGCCCCGTGCGATGGCGAACTCGGGTTCCGTGCCCAGCATCACCCGTGCGCCGGGGGCGAGTTCCCTGGTGCTCTCCTGCACGAAGCGCATCCGGGACGGGCCGCCGGTCAGCAGGATCATGTCCACCTCGGTGCCCGTGTGGGACAGGGCCGCGCCCAGGTCACGGCGGTAGGCGTGGTGCCAGGACAGACCGCCGAGCTCGGGGTGCGGGGTGTCCAGGATCCGCGCCATGTCGTTCCGGTCGATCTTGATATTCAGATTGAGGGCGTCCCCGTCCCGGGTGAAGACCTCTTCGGTGGTGGTCGCGGAGGCGTTCGGATTGTAGGTGAAGCGCTGGGGGTTGATGCTGAAGAATCTCTCCTTGAGCTTGCGGCAGCTGATTTCCAGCAGCTGCCTGGCGCCTCGCGAGGTCTCCGCGTCGAGCTCGGCCCGTATCCGCTCCGCGTGGGGCGAGCGGTCGATCGCCATCTCCAGCACGGACTTGTCGATCAGATGAGCACCGAGGACGACATTGCCGTGGTCGACCGGGCGGCTCGTACCGTGCACGATCGAGGTGTAGTCGGTGGTGGACGAGCCGATGTCCACGATGAGGGTCGAGGCGGTGAGCGACTTGCTGCTGAGCGGCCCGGACTCCGGGAGGTCGCCCGCGTCACGCGCGTACAGCAGCGCTGCCCGGGACTCGGGGACGAGACCGACCTCGTCGGGGGCGCAGACCCCGGCCAGCAGTTCCCGGTATCCGGCGACCTGCTCGGTGTCCCACCCCGAGGGGTGACCGAAGATCCAGCGGACCCGGCCGCTGTTCGACAGCCGCGACTCCCTGATGTCCTGGACCACCTGCCGCGCGAACAGCTCCAGAGGGCGTCGCACCTGTTCCCGCTCCACATGCGGGCTCTTGAACGCGACATGGATCTCGGACCTGGGGAACTCGAACACGGCCTCGCCCACCAGGACGGCACCCTCGGGTGTGACCGTCACCGCCGTCACGAGCTGCTTGCGGTCCCCGCCCAGTTCGATGATCTCCGGCGGCGCGTTGCGGTCGCCGAGCGACGCGCTGTCCGGGCGCGTGCCCGCGTGGACCTTGGTCACGGCGGTGTCGCCGTGCCCCAGGTCGAATCCGATGATCGTGATGCTCGTGTCGTCTGTCATCTCGTCCCCCAAGAAGTGTGTGCGCTGTCGATTGCTCTGTGATGGCGTGGTCAGCCGGTCAGCCGGTCAGCCGGTCTCCGCGCCAGGGGCGCCGTCCCGCGCGGGACGGGGTACGACCGGCGGTCGCACCCGTCCCCGGCGCAGGGTCCGGCCGTCCGCGGTGAGATCCACGAGGGCGGGTACGAGCGTCATCCCCGGTACTCCCGGCCGGGCGCCCTCGACGAAGTCGAACAGGCCCGGGTCGCCCTCGGCGCCGGCGCCGGCCGGGTCGTACCGCACGGCCTGGATGCCCCGGGAGTGCAGCGTCTCCTCCAGATCGGCGATACGCGCCAGTGCGAAGCCCTCGCGTCCGCGCGAACCCGCCGCCAGTACGTCGTGCAGCATGTCGATCAGTTCGTCGTCCTCGGTCCAGGGCAGGATCTCCGGTTCCGGCGGCTGGGGGGTCATCGCGACGATCACCTGGTCGGCGGCCTCCAGGGCGCCCCGTACACCGTCCAGCACCTTGGCCACGCTCACCTGGGCGGGAGACGGCGGGGGCGGTGGGGCGGCCTCCTCTGGGGAGGTGTGCGCGGCGAGGGGATTGAGCTGCTTGGCCCGTGTCCTGAAGCCCTGGAGCCGCTCGGCCACCCCGCCGCCGGACTCCGCCGGCGCATCGCCTCGCGTCGGCGTCCCGGCCGGCCCGTACACGGGCGCGGGTACGGGATCGAGTACGGCGTAGAGCGCGAGGCAGACGGCGGACTGCACGGCCTGCGCGAAGGGCGCGGCGGCCGGTGCGGCGGACGGCGCAGATCCACCGGGCGGCAGCGCGGTGAGCGCCCCGGCCAGCGCCTTGGCGACGTCGCCCGGAGGGGCGCTGTCGCCCAGGGACTTCCGCAGCCGCGCCAGGGTCGGCCCGTACACGTCGAGGAGGGATATATGGGTCACAGTGGCCTCGCTATCCGTTGTCCTGCGCTGTCGCTGTCGCTGTCTGTGCCGCTGTCCGTGTCTGTGTCCGGTACGCCGACGACGCGGTGAGCGTCCACAGCGTCAGACCCTGGTCCGTACCGACGGCCAGGGCGTGTCCGTCGGGGGCGAAGGCCAGGGCGCGGACCGCCGCGCCCGTGCCGTACGCCCGTATCTCGCGGCGCCGACGGGTGTCCCACAGCCGTACGCACTCGTCCTGGCCGCCCTCGGCGAGGAGATGTCCGTCGGGGGAGAACGCCAGCGCCGGTGCCGATCCGCGTCCGCGCCGTACGAGTACGGCGGCGCCCTCACCGGCGTCCCCCGCCCCCATGGCCCGCGCACCGGCGTCCCGCGCACCGGCGTCCCGCGCACCGGCGTCCCGCGCACCGGCGTCCCGCGCACCGGCGTCCCGCCCGCCGGCGTCCCGTGCCCGGGTGTTCCCCGCGCCCGGCAACCGGTCCCGGTCCCAGAGCCACACCGCGGCCTCGCGCCCGCTGCGCGAGCGGGCGTTGCCGCCGGGCCCCGAGGCCGCGAGTCTGCCTCCCGCACCGAGGGCCAGCCGTTCGAGGGGCGTGTCCAGGTCCAGATCGGTGAGCACCGCGCCGTCGTGGACGCGCCATGTGGTGATACGGCCCCGCTCCTGGCGGACCCGGCTCACCGCGGTCACCTCGCGGCCCGAAAGGCCGAAGGCGATGTCCCTGATCCGGCCGGGCTCACGCGGAGCCGTCCCGTTCACGGAGAGCCGCCGGGCGCCGGTGCCGGCAGCAGCGGTACCGGCCCCGACGCCGTCGCCGGTACCCAAGTCGCTCCGGACGGCGGCCAGCCGGACCGTTCCGTCGTCGTGGCCGGCGGCCAGCAGCCGTCCTCGTGGGGCGAAGACGACGGGACCGTCGCCCGCGTGATCCTGGTCCAGCGCCCCCAGCGGGGCGAGGGACCGCGCGTCCACGACCCCGGTCCGGCCCTCCGGGTCCTTCGTCCCGTGGACAAGGAGCCGGCCGTCCGCGCGGACCGTCAGATGACGCCCGGGACCCGCGCCCGAGAACGAGGCGACCGGCTGTCCCGACTCCCCGTCCAGCACGCTCACCCAGCCCTCGCCCGCCGCGTACAGCAGCCGCCCGTCCGGGCTCCAGACCACGGAACGCACCGGAGCCGCCGAGCGCACCGGAGCAGCCCCGCCCCCGTCGCCGACGGCGCTTCCCTCGCGGACGACACCGGGGGTGGTGAGCAACTCGCCCTCGACAGGCGGCCGGAGACCGGTCACCAGCCAGTCCCCGTCCGCGATCCGCTGGCCGGGCCCGGCATGGCGGCGCAGCACACGTCCCGGTCCCGCGGCCGTCAGGTCATGGAGCGAACCGTCCGCCAGCCGTACCCGGGCCAGCGCGGTGCCCTGCGCGTAGGCGTCTCCCGGGGCACGCAGCCAGCGGGTCAGCCGGGCGGAGCCGCCGGGGATCTGCCACGCCAACGGCTCGACCCCACGGGCAGGCCGCCCCGCGGCCAGCCGTCTGGCGGCGCCGCCCGCGGCCCAGACGCCGGCCCCCAGCACCACGGCGAGATCCGGGTCGTCCGACGGCACCACCGGCAGCCGCAGTGACGCCTCCACCGCCGCCCGGACCGCCGGCATCCGCGAACTGCCGCCGGACAGCAGGACGTACGCCACCTCGGCGGTGCCGACCCCGCACCGCCGCATGAGCGCGCGGCAGCAGTCGACGGTGCTCGCGACCGTGGCGTCCGCGAGCCCGGCCAGCACCTCGCGGGTGACCCGGACGACAGGGGATTCCGGGAACAGCCGGTCCTCCGTACTGCTCACTCCGCTGAGCTGGTGCTTGATCCTGCGGGCCAGATCCTCCAGTGCCATGGCCCGTCCCAGCTCGGCGCCGTCCCGGACGGCCAGCAGCGGCTCCAGCCACGCCCGTCCGGTCTCCCGCAGCCACCGGACCAGCGCACCGTCGATGTCCCGCCCGCCGCAGGAGTCCAGACAGGCGTGGCCCAGGACCCGGGGCGGGAGGTGTCCCTCGCCGCTTTCGCCCGCGCTCGCCCCGGTGCCGTAGCGCACCAGCGCCGTGTCGAAGGTCCCGCCCCCGAAGTCGTAGACCAGCACGGTGGACGGGCCCCCGGACCGCACCGGCCGGGGCGCCGGACCCAGCGCCACCGCCACCGGCTCGGACAGCAGCTCCGCGTCCTCGAAGCCCGCCAGGCCGCAGGCGTCCAGCATCGCCGTCCACCGTGCTCCGTCCGGTTCGTAGCCCGCCGGAACGGTGACCACGACGCGCCCCAGTCCGGAGCCCGACGGCAGCATCGCCAGGGCCTCGTCCCGCACCGCGCCGAGCAGCCCGGCGACCAGTTCCGTGGCGGAGAAGGCCCGGCCCCCCAGCCGCACCGGTTCGTCGGGTCCCAGCAGCCGCTTGAACTCCTTGAGATAGCGCGCCGGGTCCCGCTGGCGCCTGCCGTACGCAGCCGCCCCGAACACCGGGCCCCCGTCATCGGCGTAGACCGCCGACACCCAGCGCCATGACCCGCTCACGGGATCCTTGACCAGCCGGTCCCGTCCGTCGGCGCCGACCAGCACGGCACGGCTCGTCGACGTGCCGAAGTCCACGGCCAGCACATTCTCCGACCGTTCCGTCCACCGCGCGTCCACATCTTTGATGAGCACGGCAATTGGATTCCGGCCGGGAGGGTTTTGTTCCCGGCCCCGGCAAGATCTTCTCCGTCCCCGTCCCCGTCGCCGTCGACGACCGGCCGGGAACGCGGACCGGCCGGGCCGGGGGCACGGGCGGCCGGGTCGGCCGGGCCGGCGGGTCGGCCCGGCCGAACGGGTCAGCCCGTCACGATGGCGACGCCCAGCATGGCGGCCACCACGGTCCACGGCTCGATATAGCCCGTGGTGCTGTTGCCCGCGATCACATGACCGCGGATATAGGCACCGGTGCTGTCCTTGGCGTAGAAGGCGCCGCCGGAGTCACCGCCCTGCTGGAGGGTGCCGCCGGTGTAGGCGATGACGGGCGACTTGCAGCCCGTCGAGGTACACACCTGCGCGGTGATACTGGTCGCCGTGTGGCCGCACTGCTCCCCGGTGGTGCGTCCGCTGTGGCAGTAGTTGTTGAAACCGACGACGGCTCCGCCGGCCGAGACCACCGGGATGCTGGTGTCGCTGGTGACGCCGCCGGTGAAGACGCGGCCCGCGTAGGACTGCCCGCTCATGAGTTCCATGTCCGCGGCGTCATTGGAGACCGGGGGCAGACGCCGGTCGGAGACGGTGCCGTACGTTCTCGCGCCGGACTCGGTCGCGACGGTGGCGCCGTTGTTGAAGCAGTGGCCCGCGGTGGTCATGAATCTGGTGCCGGATCTCTGCACGGCGTAGCCGGAGGAGCACAGGAGGCCCTCGGCCGCGAGGCCGCCGCCTCCGTAGAACGGCGGTGAGTCGTCGCGTCGGTGGAAGGTGTCGGTCGTGGTCCCGGGGCGGAGCTGGAGCTGGGCGGCGGCCTGGCTCTGGGCGGCCCCGGCGCCGGACAGATCCGTCAGCGCGGACACGAGGCGGGCCGGGGCGTCGGTTTCGAGAACGATCCTCCCGCTGGCGGGATCCACGTAACTGGCGAACGTGTACCGGGTTCCGTGCGTGGCCACATGGTCGGCGATCCGCTTCTGGATCGTCGTCAGCGCCGATGTCACGCCGGGCGACGGCGCCACGGCGCGGACACCGGCCGCGTGGTCCGGGGCCGGACCGTCGCCCTTCGGCGCGGTCGCGCGGACGGGCTTCTTGTCCTTGTCCCCGCCCGGTGCGCCCTGCGCCGGGCCGGCGCCCAGAACCGCCAGAACAGTGATGGCCGCGCCGACCGCGCCGAGCAGCTTCCTCTTCGTCTTGGTCATGTGGAATCCTTCCGGTACCCACGACCCGAGGCCGTGGCCTGGTGGGATGACGGGCTGTCAGCTCTACGGGCCGACAGCGCAAACGCCTCGCTTCACCACGGACGCGCCGGTGGGAAGCCCAACCCGGCATGGACATGGCGCAAGAGGCGAGTCCTCAGCATCTCGGCGTCGACGGGGAAGGGGGGAGGTACCGAAAGTGTGGTGTCCCGGCGGACGGCAGCACTCGGCGGGCGCGCATCTGTGCCGCACGCCCGCGCCGTACACCTCCCGCCCCGGCGCGCGCCGTCGGCGGAGCGGCTGAGGCCCGCGCCTCGAACAGCCGAGACCCTGACAAGACCAGGACGGTCCCTTGTCACCCGTCGCGGGATCCCGGACAGGAACTCCTGTCGCCGGTGGGGCGGTTGGGACGGCGGGGGGAGACCTGGCGTCGGGAGAGGGCCGGTCCGCGTCGCACCCGAGGGGTCCGGGCACCCGAGGGGTCCGGCCGCGTCGCTCGCGGCGACATCGCCGTTCGACGGCAGGCACGTTACGGCGCCGCGTGTCGCCGACGACTCTTCTCGGTCAGTTCATTGATGGCTCACTACGAACAGGCCAAGGAGACAACGGCTTCGCGGGCCCGATTCCAAGCCTCGGAGCACAATCTTTCGGCCACCGTGTCGAGTGGTCAGGGGTGGCCGCGGGTGGCTGATCCCTCCGGCGCGGGTCGTTCGCGCCGGCTCTTCGGGTCTCGGGAAACCGGAGCGTGGCCGGGCTGTTCAGGGACACCTCCGACCGCAGTCGTGGTGCTGACGTGCTTCGGGGTGTTGGATCTTCGGATCCAGGTGTACTCAGACAGAATGCTACATCAGGGACCGAATCTACGCGGGGTGTGTGACGCAGTGTGGCTGGATTCTTGTTTGGTGTTTGCTACCATAGTCGATGAGAGCAGTGGACACTTCAGAGCAACTCGCAAGTGGCAGGCGTGAGGGTTGTTCTTGCGTGTGGCCTTCACGGGGGATGCTCACTCTCGTCGCGCGCGAGGGGCCATCCCAAGAGCTCATGAATGTGGGTGTCACATGAAATGGACGATTACTGTCGAAGCGTCCGATGGAAGCGTCGACGAGGCGCCGGCGACGATCACCGCGGTGATGCAGCGCAGTGCTGATGGTACGCCGCGGATAGTTGAGCTGATTGTTCGTGCCTCCGAGGAAGGCGGCATCCCTCCGCGAGCCGCACTCGACATCGACTTCGAGATGCTGGCCCGAGCGGTAAGCGGGGTCGCTTCCCGGACCCCTTCCCAGGCCCCTGCCCACTCCAGGGATGAGGCGGAGAGTCTTAAGCGTGCAGCGACGACTCCCGTGGTCGAAGCACAGAGCGAGCGCCCGTACCGCAAGATGCCCGACGCGGACGAGGTCAAGGGCGTGTTCCTCGAAACCGGCAGCGTAGGAAAAGTGGCCCGGCACTACGGCGTGCCCCGCTACACCGCACAGTCATGGGTGGACAGACTCCGTCGTATGGGGCATCTGGAGGAGACGACAAAGCCCGGCGACTCCCGTCGGGCGCGGGGCTAGAGCGCGACGGCGGTGCGGAGGCGGAGCCTCCGCCGCCGGTGGTGTACGCAGCGACGACACGAAGTGTCTCCGGCGTCGTCGCTGCGTTTGACGATTCCCACGATTCCTACGATCGATTCGCGCGTTCCCGCGAGGACTCCCGCGGTGCCGAGGCGTGACCTGCCGTTCCACGGGTCACGGCATCCCGTCCGGCCGCGCCCGGCGGTCAGGGCGTGATGCTGACCGCCAGCGAGCGCACCGTCGGTGACTCGTAGAGCGAGCCCACGGAGACCCGGCCGCCGAGACGCTCACTGAGCGCCTCGGCGAGCTGCACCGCCCGTACCGAGTCGCATCCCAGACTGAAGAACGAGTCGTCCCGGCCCACCTGGGACACCCCCAGCACATCCGCCGCGGCCCCGGCCACCAGCTCCTCCAGCCTGCCCTCGGGCGCCACATAGCCGGCGCCCCCCGAGCCGAGGGCGGCCAGCACCGCCGCCGGGTCGGGGACGCCACCGCGGTCGCGCTCTATCCGGGAGGTCACCGCCACCCGGGCGAAGATCCCCTGACCGGCCAGCCGGGCCGCCACCGCGGCCCTGACCCGCCGCGGGTCCTCGCCGGGCCGGGGCACCACCGCCACCGCGATCGTCCCGCCGCGCAGCTGGTCGGCCGCCAGGAACGGTTTGATCTGCTCGTTCGCGGGATCCGCGCCGATCAGCAGATGCACCGCCCCGGTGTGCAGGGCACCGAGCAACGCCACCGTGCCCCGGGCCGGATCGATCAGGCCCAGCCCGCGGTGACGGGCGGCCGCCACCAGCGGGCTGCCCTGGTTCATCCCCGGCCCGTCCCACATGCTCCACGCCAGACTCTGCGCCCGCCTGCCGGTCGCCGCCCAGCGCGCGGCCCAGCCGTCCAGCACCGCGTTGGCGGCGGCGTAGGCCCCGAAGCCGGTGCCGCCGAACATCCCGTTCACCGACGAGAACAGAATCACCGCGGTGTCCGGCCGGGCCGCCAGCAGCCGGTCCACGGCCGCGCAGCCACCGGCCTTGGGCCGCAGCATCCGGTCCAGCCAGTCCGCGGACTCGGCCCGCAGCTCGTGTTCGGACAGCCGCTCCCACTGCGCCGCGACCGGGGCCCCGGCCAGGTGCACCACCAGGTCCAGCCCGCGCCCCCAGGACTCCTCGGCGTCGGCCACCTCGCGGGCCAGCGCGTCCGCGTCGGCGACATCGGCCTGGCGGTAGCGGACCTCGCCGACCGCGGCGAGGATCTCCAGCGCCTCCCTCGCCTCGGCGTCCAGCCGTGCCTCCGGGGTCCGTCCGACGATCAGCAGCCTGGCACCGTGCGCGACCACCAGATACTCGGCCACGGTCCGCCCCAGGCCGCCGACGCCGCCGGTCAGCAGACAGGTGCCGCCGCGGGGCAGCACATCGGCGGGTACGTCGAACGCCTCCGGCAGCGGCACCGCGCGCAGCCGCTGCTGAAGCGGGGCGCCGTCGCGTACGGCGACCACGTCGCCGTCGTGCCGCAGGCCGGCCAGCGCGGCCAGTTCGTCCTCCCCGGCGTCGGCGGGGGCGTCGATCAGCGCGGTGCGGGCGGCCAGACGCTCCGAGCGAGCGGTCCGTACCAGCGCGGTCAGCCCCGCCCGGCCCGGTACCACCCGGTCGCCCGGGGCGGCCTGCGCGGCGCCCCGGGTCAGTACGGTGAGCTCGGCGCCGGGCCGGACCCGGGCCAGCGCCGAGGCCACGGCGAGGAACGCCGCCAGCACACCGGTGTCCCCGTCGGCGGGCGCCGCCGCGGGATCGCCGGTGGCCACGAACAGCACCTGCGGCACAGCGCCGCCGTCCTCCCCGGCCCGGCCGTCCGGGACCTGCCCGCCGGCCTGTTCCAGGGCCCGCTCCAAGTCCTGGGCGAGCCGCGCCGGGTCGGTGCCGGCCGGGACCAGGGCGTCGGCCACCCCGTCCAGCCAGCCGGCCATGGGACCGTGGACACACGCCACCAGGGGCCCGGCCGGTCTCGGCCGCAGCGCCGTCCCGGCAGGCTCCCAGCCGACCGCCAGCGCCGTGATATCCGTCCCGTCGCCGGACGCGGTGCCCGCGGCATCGCCGTCCGCCTCCCGGCCGTAGCAGCGGTCGTCGAACCGTCCGTCGCGCCAGCCCTCCAGCAGCCGCTCGCGCTGCACCTTCCCGCCGTTCTGCCGGGGGAACTCCCGCGCCGTCACCGGCACCAGATAGGTCGGGCGCAGGGCCAGATCGCGGGCGAGCGCGGTACGGATGGCGTCCACCAGGGCGGGCACGTCATCGGTGTCGGGCACGAAGAAGACCACCAGGGCGTCCGTACCGGTGTCCTCGTCCGGCACCCCGGCCACCGCCGAGGAGGCCGGCCGCACGCCCGGGACCTGCTCCACCACGGCCTCGATCTCGTGCGCCGGGAAGTTGGCCCCGTTGACGATCACCATGTTCTTCCGACGGCCGGTCAGGAACAGCCGGCCGTCGCGCAGGAATCCCAGATCCCCGGTGTCGAACCAGCCGTCGGCGGTGAAACTCTCCCGGTTGGCCCGCTCGTTGCGCGCGTACCCGTTCTGCACCGTACGGCCGGACACGTGCAGCCGGCCGACGCGGCCCTCGGGCAGCACGCTCCCTTCCTGGTCCACGATCCGCAGCGCCACCCCGGGCACCGGCGCGCCGACCTCGGTCACCACCACCGCGCCGGGCGTGCCCGCCGGCAGTTCGCGCAGCCCGCCGTCCAGCGAGGCGGGATCCAGCGCGATGACGCCGGCCGACGGGTCGTCGAGGCGCATACGGGCGTAGGTCACCCCGGAGGAGGTCTCCGACATCCCCCAGCAGGGCACCATGGCGTCGGCCGGGAGCCCGTGCGGGGCGAGCAGCTCCAGGAAGCGACGGGCGGTACGGGCGACCACGGCCTCGCCGGCGTTGCAGACATTGGTCAGGGCGCGCAGGTCCCAGCCCCCCGCGGTGATCTCCTCGGCATGCCGGCACACCAGCGAGAACGCGAAGTTCGGCGCCCAGGTGGAGGTGGCCCGGAACCGGTCCAGGCAGTCCAGCCACAGCAGCGGCCGGCGGATCACCGACTCGGTCCGCACATTGACGTGCTCGCAGGTGAGGAACACGTCCCGGAGGTTGAACATGATCATGCCGCCCACATGGTCCAGCGGCATCCAGTTCAGCGAGACCTCGTGCTCGGTGAAGCCGTTCGCGGCGATCGCCGCGTAGGTCCGGGCGACGATGGTGTGATGGCGGTGCTGCACGCACTTGGGTGTACCGGTGCTGCCGGAGGTGAGCAGATTGACGATCAGCTCGTCCGGGTCGGGGACCGACCAGTCGGCGGGCTCCGGGGCGAGCAGCGTGCCGGCGTCCAGTACGCGCAGCGCCTCGCCGCCGGGCAGCCGGGCGGCCAGCGAGCGCACCCCGTCGAGGAGCCCGGGATCGGCGATCACCGGCGGGCGGTCCAGCAGTTCCCAGGCCGAGGCGAGCTTGCGCACGCCGGCGTTGTCGGTGGCGTACTCCGGCGCCGGGGCCACCGGGGTGGGCAGGAATCCGCCCAGTACGCACGCCCACCAGGCGGTGACGAAGGTCCGGCTGTCGGCGCACTGCAGCAGGACGGAGTCGCCCGCGGCCAGACCGTGCCCGCGCAGCCCGCCCAGCATCCGGCGGGCCTCGTCGTACAGCTCGGCGTAGGTCTGCCGGTCGGTGCCGCCGTCCGGCAGCAGATAGGTGGTGCCGCGGCCGGGGGCCACCCGCGCGGCCCGTGCCAGCGCCTGCGGCAGGGTCGCCACCGCGTCCGGCGGCAGCACCGGTTCCGGCCCGTGGACCAGCGCCGGCCGGTCGGCCGGGACAGCGGTGCCGGCCGGGACGCCGCCGGTGCCCGTCCCGGGCGCCGCCCGCCGCGAGCCGGGGGAGCGCAGCCGGCGGTCGTACACGGCGGCGGCGTCCTGGACACCCGCCGCGCCGGCCGCGATCCGGGCGATGGCCTCCGGGGGGATCCGGGTGGCGGCGGTGGTGGCAGCGGCGCCGGTGGTGGTGGCGGAGACGGTGCTCACGCGGGTGTCCTTCCGTCCGGGGCGGTCCGCGGTCCGGCGGACAGCACGCCGCCTATCCGGCCGGCCGCCGCCGCGGTCAGTCCGACGACGAAGTAGTGACCGCCCTCGACGCTCAGGGCGGTGCGACCGGCGCTGGTCTGCTCCGCCCAGCCGGCCAGGGCCGTCTCGTCCACCGAGCCGGTCAGACCGCGGACGGTGGTGATCGGGACCGGCAGCGGGGGACGCGGCAGGTGCCGGTAGTTCTCCCAGAGCGCGAAGTCGCCGCGCAGCAACGGCAGCAGGAACTCCAGCAGCTGCGCGTTGCGGGCCACCGCCTCGGGCAGTCCGCCGCGCTCACCCACGGTGGCCAGCAGCCTCTCGTCCGGCAGCAGATGCAGGGGCTCGTCCGGCGGCGGGGCCTGCGGGGCGGGCTGCTCACCGACGATCAGCCGCCGCGGCCAGACCCCGAACCGCCGGCCCATCGCGTGCGCGATCTCGAAGGCCAGCAGAGCGCCGGCGCAGTGTCCGTACAGCGCGTACGGCATGGTGGTGTACGGCCGCAGGGCGATGGCGCAGGCCGTGACCAGCCCGGCGACGCTGGTCGGCGGATCCTCCCGGGACCGGTCCTCGCGCCCCGGGTACTGCACGGCCAGGACCTCCACCCAGGACGGCAGCAGCGCCGCCATCCGCTGGTACACGGAGGCGCCACCGCCGGCGAACGGCAGACAGATCAGCCGCATCCGGGCGTCCTCCCGGGGCACCCGGCGCACCCAGCGCGAATCCGCGGTGAAGCTCACCGGCCCGATGTCCGCGGCCCCGGTGTCCGCGGCCCCGGTGTCCGTGGCCCCGGTGTCCGTGGCCCCGGTGTCCGTGGCCCCGGTGTCCGTGGCCGCCTTCATGGGGGCGCCCGTGCTCATCGGGCCCCTTCCTTGTCCAGCTCGGCGGCCAGCTCGGCGATCTCCGCGTCGCTGCGCCCCTCCACCAGCTCCAGGGCCTCGGCCAGCGCGTCCCGCCGGGCTCCCTGGCCCGAGGCCGCCGTGGCGACGAGCGCGGCCAGACCGGACACCGTGGGGGTGGCGAAGAAGTCGGCGATCGGCAGCGAGACCCCGAACACCGCGTTCACCCGGGAAGACAGCTGGATCGCCTGCAGACTGGTGCCGCCGGCCGCGAAGAAGTTCACGTCGTTGCCGATCCGGGCACCCAGGAGCGGGGCGAACACCTCCTCGCGCATGGTGCGTTCGACGGGCGTGCTGTTCTCCTCGTCGGCCTCGGTCACCTCGTCGACCTGCGCGAACTCCACGGCGGGCAGCTTGCGCCGGTCGATCTTCCCGCTCGGGGTGAGCGGGACCGACTCCAGCGGCACCAGCACCGAGGGGACCATGGCGGACGGCAGCCGGCCGGCGACCGCGGAGCGGACCGTGTCCAGATGCAGCTCACCCGGGCGCTCGGGCACCACGTACGCCATCAGCAGGGCGCCGGAGCGCGGGTCGGTGGCCACCTCGGCCACCGCCTGGGCGACACCGTCCACGGCCTGGAGCGCGGCCTCCACCTCGCCCAGCTCGATCCGCACGCCGCGGACCTTCACCTGCCGGTCGGCCCTGCCGACGAAGCACAGGTCCCCGGCCTCGTTCCAGACCGACAGGTCACCGGTGAGATAGCGGCGCGAGCCGGGCGGACCGTCCGGGTCCGGCCGGAACCGGTCGGCGGTCAGGTCGGGCCGGCCGAGGTATCCGCGGGCCACACCCAGCCCGGCGATGGCCAGTTCACCGATCGCGCCGGGCGGGAGCACGCCCACCCCGGCGCCGTCCACCACATAGGCGCGGTGGTTGGCCATCGCCCGGCCGATCGGCGGCGAGGAGGTCCACTCGCCCTCGCACTTCTTGGCCACGACGGTCACCGTGGTCTCGGTCGGGCCGTAGCCGTTCCAGAACCCGCGGCCACGGGCCCACCGGGTGGTCAGCTCCCCGGTGAACGCCTCGCCTCCCACGAACGCCACCCGCAGGTCGGGGTAACCCTCCGGGGCGAGCAGGTCCATGACCGCCGGCGGCAGGTCGATCACGGTGATCCGCTGCTCGCGCAGCACCGCGTCGAGGGCGTCCACCGAACGCCGCTGGTCCTCGTGGAGCACGTACAGGACGGCGCCGTTGAGCAGCGTGCCGAAGATCTCGAACACCGAGACGTCGAAGCCGGGCGAGGCGAAGTGCAGGACCCGGTCGTTCGGGGAGAGATCGAACATCTCGCGCACGGTACGGACGAAGTTGGCGGCGTTGCGGTGCTCGACCACCACGCCCTTGGGCCGGCCGCTGGAGCCGGAGGTGTAGATCACGTACGCGGCCGAGGCGGGCGGCACGGCGACCGGGGTGTCCATGTGACCCGGGGTGTCCACGTGACCCGCGTCCGGCCCGTCCGGTGTCCCGTCCGCGCCGTCCTCCGGGCCGGTGCCGACGACCAGCCGCAGTGGCTGCGGCACCCGGTCGGCGGTGCCCGGGGAGACCACGACCGTCCGGGCCCCGGTGTCCTGGAGGATCATCGCCAGCCGCTCGTCCGGCTGGCCGGCGTCCACCGGGACGTAGGCGCCCCCGGCGCGCAGCACACCGAGTACGGCGGCGATCAGGGCCGGGCCCCGCTCCATCACCACCGGCACCAGGTCGCCGAGGCCGACACCGGCGGCCACCAGCCCGCCGGCGATCCGCCGGGACCAGAGATCCAGCCCGCGGTAACTCAGAGTGCCGTCCTGCCAGACCAGCGCGGTGCGGTCGGGGTCCGCCGCGACGACGTCGGCGAACAGCTCGTGCAGCGGGGTGTCGAGCGGCTCACCGATCGGCGCGTTCCAGCGCTCCAGCACGTCCGCGCGCTCCTGCGGGGTGCCCAGCGGTGTGTCGCCCAGTGGCCGGTCCGGCAGCTCGCACAGCGCGCCCAGGGTTCGCAGATAGCGGTCCAGGAGGCGGGCGGCCGTGGAACGGCGGTAGAGCGAGGTGGCGAACCGGACCGCCAGGGTGGGCCGCTCCCCGCCGCCGACCTCTAGGGCCAGCTCGAACGTACCGGCGCCGGCGTCGATCTGCTCGCAGCCGATCCGGACCCCGTCCGCCTTGTCCGCCCCGTCCGCCCCGGGTGAACCGTCCGGCCCGTCCGCTCCGAACGCTCCGTCCGCTCCGATCGGCTCGGCCGGCTCTCCGACGGTGGCGAAGCCGATCTGCACCAGGGGCAGCCGGCCGGCATCGGGCTCCACGCCGAGCGCGTCCAGGATCAGCTTGAACGGCAGAGTGGCGTGCTCGGCACCGGCCTGCCGGGCGGCGCGCACCCGCGCCACCACGGCGGTGAAGCTGTCCGCCTCGTCCAGTTCCACCCGCAGCGGCATCAGATTGCCGCAGTCGCCGACCAGCCGGTCGGCGTCGAAGGGGCCGGTGACGTCGAGCGGCAATCCGACCGTGAGATCGCCCCGGGCGGTGTGCCGGGCGATCACGACCAGGAACGCGGCCAGCAGGACATCGTCGCGTTCGGTGTCCGTTCCCGCCAGGACGTCCGTTCCCGCCAGGGTGTCGGCCGCGGCGGCCAGTTCCGGGGGCATGGGCACCCGGACCACATCGCTGCTCAGGTCGAGCAGGCGCGCGCGGGGGGCGTCCGGGGGCAGCTCGGTGCCCTCCCAGCCGGCCAGGGCGTCACGCCAGTGGTCGGCGGCCTCGCGGGCGGCGTCCTGGGTGCTCCAGTCCCGCTGCCATCCCGCGTAGCTGCCGAAGTCGACCGGCTCCCGCGGCCACGACGGCGCCGCGCCGCCCACCCGGGCGCGGTACGCGAAGGCCAGATCGCGCTGGAGCACCCGCGCCGAGCGCGGGTCCAGCACGATGTAGTGGGTGCTCAGCACCAGCAGATGCTGTTCCGCGGTGGCCCGCAGCAGCCGGAAACGGACCATCGGGCCGGTGTTGAGGTCCAGTCCGCGGCGCAGCTCACCCTGCACCACCTCGTCCGCGCGCGGACGCAGCCGCCCGTCGGGGACGTCCTCCACCTCCAGCCGCACCTCGGGCACCGGCTGCACCTGCTGGGTGCCCCGTGTGTCCTCGTCCGGGAAGGTCGAGCGCAGCACCGTGTACCGCTCCAGCAGGTCGCCCAGGGCCGCGCGCAGCGCGTCGGAGTCGAGCCGGCCCTCGATCGGGAAGGCGAAGCCGAGGCCGTAGGCCAGGCTGCTGGGAGCGAACCGGTCGAACAGCCAGAGCTGCTCCTGCCGGTACGACAGCGGGGCCGATCGGATTCCCGAGGAGACTCCCTCAAGCCGGGCAAGCAGCTCTTCCCGGCGCCCCCCGGGGAGCTGGCGCAGTCGACGAAGCAACTCGCTCTGTTGACGCATGCCACTGTCCTCCCAGTCAGCGTGCAATTCACTACAGATGATATACAGTCTTTCTGCGAGAGACGCTCAAGAGTCAACAGATACTTCGTAGTCGACGTTGGGACAGTGCCCAGATGGACTTCGAGATCCCACTGCAGACGAGCCAGTTCGAACGCGAGATCGACCGTCTGATGAACTCTTCCGAGATCCAGTCGCTGGTCCGTGAGGTCTCCGCGCGGGCCGACGGGATGGACGGCGATGTCCGCCCGCTCTACCGGCGGCTCGGCGAACACGGCATCCTGGCTCCGGCCTGGCCGGGGCATCTCGGCGGGCGGGACGCGGACTTCACCGCGACCGTCGTGCTGCTGGAGCGGATGGTGCGCCACGGGATCCCCCAGAGCCTGTACTACATCTCCGTGCAGATTTTCGGTTCGCTGATCCTGGCAGGCGGCACCGAGAAACAGCGGCGTGAGCTGCTGCCCGCACTGGCCCGTGGCGAACTGGCCGCGTGCATCCTGTTCACCGAGCCCGACCATGGCTCGGACCTGGCCGGAATCACCACCACGGCGAGCCGGGACGGACAGGAGTGGGTCCTGGAGGGGCGCAAGATCTACAACCTCAAGAGCGCCTACGCCGATGTCGCGCTGTGTGTGGCCCGCACCGGTGGTCCGGACACCAGCAGGTACGAGGCGCTCTCCCTGTTCCTGGTGCCGCTGGACGCGCCGGGGGTGACCGTGCGCCCGCTCCCCAGCCTGGCGAACGAGCAGTTCCACGACGTCCGGATCACCGGGGTGCGGCTGCCCGACGAGGCGATCGTGGGCGGTGTCGGCCAGGGCTGGGGACTGATCACCCGGATGTTCTCGGCGGAGCGCAGCGGGCTGGACTACTACGTGCGCGCCCGGTACTGGCTCGACATGATCGCGGAGCGGCTGGTGCGCGGCGGGCGGGAGCTCCAACCGCACGAGTGCGCGGCGCTGGACCGGGCCCGCACCCGGGTCGACGCCAGTCGGCTGCTGACCTGCCGGGCCCTGCAGCGGCTTCAGGACGACGAGCCGGACATCGCCCTGGCCTCGCTGGCCAAGTGGCACTGCAGCGAGACCGCGCAGGAGGTGGCCTGGCTGGGGTACGACCTGCTCGGTCTGGACCTGGTGCTGCCGCGGTTCGACCTCGGTGAACCGGCGGTCGGACCCGACCGGGGGTGGGCCGCGCTGGAGGCCGCCCACCGCGAGGCGCCGGGGATGGGCATCTCCGGCGGCGCCTCCGAGGTGCTGCTCGACATCGTGGCCGGTGCTCGGCTGATCGACATACCGGAAGGCGGCTGAGACATGGATCTGCGCGACGACCCGGTACAGGAACGGCTGGCCGCCGCGGTGGACACCGCGCTGACCTCGACCGGTGACCTGTACCAGGCGCTTGCCGCGCTCGGCGTGCCCGAGCTGGGGATGCCCGAGGAACTGGGCGGATTCGGGCTCGGGCTGAGCGCGGATGTCACCGTCTCCCAGCGACTGGGGTACGCCCTGCAGCCCCTGCCCGGCCACCGGGAGACCATGCTCGTGCTCGATCTGCTCGAACCCGCCGATGTGCCGGAGGACGCGCTGGCCGCGATCATCACCGGCACCGGCCACGCGGCCGGCGTGGGTGTCACCGGGACGGTGGGCGCGCTGCGGGAGCGGGGTGGCCTGCTGTGGGGCGAGGCCGGGCCGCTGCCGGTGCCCGCCCTCCGGCTGGTGCTGGCCCGCGCGAGCACCGAGGCAGGCGCGACCGGATGGTTCCTGGTCGACACCGGCGCCGCCGGATGCACCGGCGTCACCTCCGAACACCTCGGCCAGCCCGCGCTGTCGCTGTCCTTCACCGGCACACCGGTGTACGAGGTGGTGGTCTCGCGCGAGCGGCGGGTCCGGGCGCTGGACGCGGCCCGTATCCGCCAGGCCGCGCTGCTGATCGGCCTGGCGGACCGCGCGCTCGGGACGGCGACGCGGCATGTGCGGCGCAGACAGCAGTACGGGAAGCCGCTCGCCGAACTGCAGACCGTGGCGCACCGGCTGGCCCGCCTGGTCGGGCTGGCCGACGGATGGCGGCTGCTGCTGCACGAGGCGGCCTGGCGGCACGACCGGCACCAGGACTGCACGGGCCCGGCCGCCCGGCTGCTGGCCGCCGCCACCGAACACGCCCTGGCCGCGGCCCGGTTGTGCGTCCAGCTGCACGGGGTGCGCGGCATGCTCAGCCACTCCACCGCCGCCACGATCTACCGGATCGTGTCCGTCGAGGCGGCGCGGTTGGGCGCCCCGGCCACGCTCCGGCACGGCCGGCCCGGTCCGGCCGGCACACCCGCCGGCACGGCCGCGCCGTTGCCCGTCGTACTGAACTGATCCGGCGCGCGGACGAGCGGACGACGAGACGACCCCGGCACCGAGGTGCCGGGGTCCCGTTCGTTCGCATCGCCGTTCGTTCGCACCGCCGTTCGTCCGGACGCGGGCCGTCCGGACGCGGGCGATCCGCTCAGCCCGCCGGTTCCGGCTCCCGGGGCTGGGAGCCGGTGCGGAGCCGGTCCGCCAGCACCCCGATCAGCTCGGGCGGCGCGTCCAGGAAGCTGTAGTGCGTGCCCGGCAGGACCTTCTTCTCCGTGGCCGCCCAGGCCTGCCAGCCACCCATCAGGTTGTGCGGCACCTCGACGTCGTCGCTCCAGCCCAGTGCGGTGATCGGGCAGGGCACGGAGCCGGCCTGACCGTAGTAGTACTGCCGGTTGGCCTCCAGGTCGGCCTCCATCACCTCGATGAACAGATCGACCAGCTCGCCGGCCGAGGCGGCGGCGCCCATCGCGGTCAGCAGTCCGGCGATCTCGTCGCGCAGTTCCCGCTCGCTCAGACCGAGGAAGCGCCCCCAGGGACCGTCCTGCGGCGCCACCTGACTGGACACGAAGTACCTCCGCGGCGCCGGCAGCCCGCGCTTCGCGATCTGGATCACCGTCTCGAACGCCGGCAGTGCGCCTCCGCAGTGCCCGAACAGCGCGTACGGGCGCGCGGTGAGCAGCTCCCCGACATCGTCCAGCAGGGCCCCGGCCAGCTCCTGGTAGGTGCCGAAGTGCGGCTCACGGATCCGGTTCTCGCGCCAGGGCAGTTGCAGCGGGACCACCTCGGCCTCGCCGATCGTGGCCGGCCAGGCCCGGTACATGGACGCGCCGCACCCGGAGTAGGGCATGCACAGCAGGAGCATCCGGGCGTCGGGGGACGGCTCGCGCAGGAACCAGCGTCGCTGCTCCGGGTTCATCATGCCTTCTCCCCGATCACCACTCCGTTGGCTCCCGGCGCGTCGAACCGGACCGTGCGCACCCGGACGCAGCCGGCGTCGCGCAGCCAGCCGGCGTACTCGGCCGCGGTGTAGTTCCGCCCCCAGGTGCCCACCAGCATGTTCATGCTCATCAGGGCCGCGTCCACCGGACCGGACTTGTCGTCCGCGACCAGCAGCTCACTGATCAGCACGGTGCCGCCCGCGGGCAGCGCGTCCAGACAGGCGGCGAGGATCCGCCGGTTCTGGGTCTCGTCCCAGTCGTGCATGATCATCGACAGCAGTACGGCGTCGTGCCCGGACGGCAGCGGGTCGGCGAAGAAGTCGGCCGCCGCGGTGTCGATCCGTCCGGACAGCCCGGCGGAGTCGATCCGCTTCCGCGCCAGCTCGCACACATGCGGCAGATCCAGCACGGTTCCGTTCAGATGCGGGTGCCGCCGGCACAGCTCGATCAGCGTGGCCCCCGCTCCTCCGCCGACATCGAGGATCCGGTGTACGCCGGACAGGTCCAGCGCCCCGGCCATCCGGCGGGCGGTGAGGGTGGAGAACGCGTAGAGCCCGTCCCAGAAGGCCTGCGGACGGTTGCCCTCCTCGAACATGTTCCGGTCCGGGTCGGGCACCGGTTTGCTGGGCGCGTCGGTGCGCACCGCGTCGGTCGCGCGCAGCCACCCGGGCGCGGTGTACTGGGCCACCATCCGCACATAGCCGCCGAAGTAGTCGGGCCGGCCGGGCACCAGGTAGTGATCGGCCACGGCGCCGTTGCGGTAGCGCCCGTCCTCCTGCTCCAGCAGCCCCAGCGCGGTGCACGCGGTCAGCAGGATCTCGGCCGGACGCTCGCCGATGCCGAGCCGGGCGGCCAGTCCGGGGGCGTCGGCCGTGCCCGCGGCCAGGGATTCGAAGACTCCGGTCTCGATCGCGGCGGTCAGGGTCTGCGCCCGCCACAGACCGGTCGCCAGATCGATGAGCAGGGTGGGCGGCGGTACCGCCGGCCCGGCGGCCGGGGCGTACGCCGTGTCCGGTTCGGCGGCGGGGCCGGGCACGCCCGCGCTGCCGGTGGTCGTCTCGGCGGTCATCTCAGTGCTCCTCCCCGGTGCGGAACCGCACCGACACCCGGTCGAACATCACATGCCGGCCGTTCTCGAAATGCAGCTCACTGGGCTCCTCCAGGTCGAACACCGGCAGTCCGGCCAGTTCGTCGAGCACCGCGGCGAACTCGGCCCTGGCCAGATGCAGGCCCATGCAGTGGTGGATGCCGTGCCCGAAACCGAGGTGCTGGTGGGAGTTCCCGCGGTCGGGGTCGAAGCGGTCCGGGTCGGGGAACTTCTCCGGGTCCCGGTTGGCCGCGTCGAACAGCAGCACCACCCGGGCACCGGCCGGGATGACGGTGCCGGCGACGGTGACCTCGCGCGTGGTGATCCGGGTGAACCGGTCGGTCGGGCACCAGCGGCGCAGCGCTTCCTCGGCGACGGCCGGGCGCAGCGCGGGTTCGCGGCGCAGCCGCAGCTGAAGGACGGGATCCCCGGCCAGGGTGTGCACCAGACGGGTGATCGAGTTCATCGTGTTGTCGTGCCCGGCGACACAGAAGCTGACGATGATCGAGTACAGCTCCTCGTCCGGCAGCGGTCGCCCGTCCTGCCGCATCGCCGCCAGCCGGGCGATATAGCTGCCGTCCGGCTCGCGCCGCACCCGCTCGATCTCGTCGGCGAGCAGGGCGTGGAACGCCGGCCAGAACTTGCTCGCGTCCCGGTCGCTGGAGATGTACGTCCACATCGTCCGCGTCGCCTCGCGGATCCGGCCGCGGCAGGTCTCGGAGAGCCCGAAGGCCACCCCCAGCACCTCGATCGCGAACGGCTCGGCGACTTCGGCCATCAGATCCCCGTATCCGCGCCCGACCACCGGTGCGAGCAGACGGGCGGCGATCCGCCGCAGTTCCGGTTCCAGTCCGTGGACCGCCTCCCGGGTCACCGGGTCGGCCATCCGGTCACGTATCTCGCGCTGGCGCGGCGGGTCGTGGTCGATGGGCGAGAACATCGGCATCCCCTCGGCCCGAGGGAAGTGCACACCCCGGGCCGAGCTGAAGGTCCGCCAGTCCGCCAGGGCGGCGCGCACGTCGGCGTACCGGGACAGGATCCAGATCCCGCCGTAGGCGGGCGACCAGGTCACCCCCCGTTCCCGGATCTCTCTGTTCACGCGCTGCGCGGTCCCCGGGGTGTACGCGGGGTCGTGGTGGTCGAACGCGGTCACCAGCCGGTCGATCGCGTCTGCGGCCTCGGTGGTCATGCCTGCCTCCATGCCGGTCCGCGGATCCGTGGTCCGCGGAGTCCTGTGTGGTCGCGCGGGCGGTGCTCAGCGCCGCCGGGGCGTGATCGGGGGGAGTGCGGGCGCTCCGGCGCCGGTGGCGGTGGCCGCCGGGATCAGCCGGGCCAGGGTGCTGATGGTCGGGTCGCTCACCAGGTCGGTCATCTCGACGCGGGCGCCGAGCTCCTGCTCGATCCGCCCCTGCAACTGCGCCAGCAGCAGGGAGTCCCCGCCGAGTTCCAGAAAGTGGTCGTCCGCGCCGACCCGGCCCACCCGCAGCAGGTCGGCGAAGAGCCGGGCCAGTTGGGTCTCCGCCCCGGGGGCGGGCGCCCGCCAGGCGCGCGCCGGGCGCCCCCGGGTCCAGTCCGCCGGTGGCAGCCGGCGGCGATCGATCTTGTCGGAGGTGTTCACCGGCAGCTCGGCCAGCTGCACATAGGCGACCGGAATCATCCAGTCCGGCAACCGCTCCACCACATGGTTGCGCAGCTCCAGCGGTGAGACCTCCCGCTCTCCGACGAAACAGGCCACCAGCCGGCGCTGGTCGCCGTCCATGGTCGCCACCACGGCCACCTGCCGGACGTCCGGGTGCTCGCCGAGCACCCACTCGACATCGCCCAGCTCCACCCGGTGGCCGCGGATCTTCACGATGTCGTCGATCCGGCCGTGGTGCTCCAGGATGCCGTCGGGGCGGAACCGCCCGGCGTCACCGGAGCGGTAGATCCGGCTGCCCGGAGCGCCGAACCGGTTGGGCCGGAACCGGTCCGCGGTCTGCGCCGGATCCCCCAGATAACCCAGGCTCAGGCAGTCCGAGTCGATCCACACCTCCCCGATGCCGCCGTCGACGTGCGTCAGCCCGTCGTCCTCCAGCAGATGGACGGTGACCCCGTCGATCGGGCGGCCCACCGGCGGAGCGGCGGCACGGTCGGCGTCGGTGGCCGTGGCGGGGGTGCACCGCTCGGGCCAGGGGTGGCAGGAGTTGGTGATCTGGAACGCCTCCAGGCTGCCGTAGGAGACGGCGACCTCGAACGGCAGGTCCGCCGGTCCCCACCGGTTCAGCCGGTCACCGCCCAGGGTGAGCAGCCGCAGGGCGCAGTCGCGCGGCCAGGGCAGGTTCTGCAGCACCTCCCCGACCGGAGTGATCACAAAGCTCTGAGTGATCCGCTCGGCCAGCAGCCAGTCCCGCAGAGCGGGCGGAGAGGCGATCACGTCGTGGTCACCGATCACGATGTGCGCGCCCTGCCAGAGCAGACCGCCGACCTCGTGCAGCGCGATCCCGGCGCCGGCCGCGCCCAGCCAGGAGCCCCGGTCGGCGGCGGTGGTGGCGTTGATCGTGGCGCTGCGGGCGGCGCTGAGGGCCAGCCAGGAGTGCTGCGCCAGCACGATCTTGGCCTCCCCGGAGGAGCCCGAGGTGTACATGGCGTAGGCGAGTTCCTCCCGGCGCGGCGCCGGACGCGGACCGGGCGGGCCGTCCGCGGCGCGCGGGCCGGGCGGGTCGTCTCCGGCCGGGACACCGGCGTCGAGGGTCAGTACGGGCAGCCCCTCGGGAACGGGCGGAAGGGGGGTGCCGGTGCTCCGGCCGGGGGCGGCGGTCACCACGGCGGTGGGGCGTCCGGCGCCGATCGCCCGGCTGAACCGCTCCGCCGGGACGGCCGGGTCCAGCGGCATACAGACGCCGCCGGCCTTCAGGCAGCCCGCCATGCCGACCACCCACTCGACCGAGCGGCCCAGGTACATGGCGATCATGTCCCCGCGCCGCACTCCCACTCCGGCCAGCCGCCGGGCGAGTCGGTCGGCCTGCCGGTTCAGCTCCTGGTACGTCAGTTCCAGGTCGCCGTGCCGGACGGCAGGCGCCTGCGGGGTGGTACGGGCGAAATCCTCGATCCTGGAGACCAGGGTCGTGTCCGCGCCGGCTTCCCGGCCGGCCGGGGCGTCCTGCTCGCTGATCATGTAGTCCTCTCTGGTCACGGTGCGGAGTGCCGCCGACCGGCCCGGTGCGGGCGGATCGGCGGCGGGTGCTCGTGCGGGGAGGGCAGCGCAGGGTGGTCCGGCCGGCGGCCGGGTCAGTCGACGACCACGCGCATGTCCTCCGGGACGTCGTCGACCAGCCGGGGAACCGCGCCCAGCACCACCCAGAGCACGGCGACCACGGCCAGTGCGGCGGCCAGGTAGAAGGCGGCGACATTGCTGATCGTCACGGCCACCGCGCTGCCCAGCAGCGGGCCCGCCGCGTTGGCGCCCCAGACGAGCGGAAGGGAGGCCCCGCCGACCCGGCCCATCGCCTGCGGGGGGGTGGCCTTCTGGATCAGGGTCATGACCCCGACGTTCCCGACCGGCGTGGTGAAGGACGAGATGCCCTGCGAGACGATCAGTACGGTGACGGCGAACGCGGTGTTGCCGAGCTGTGCCAGGGGCAGCAGCGCGAACGCCACCACCAGCATCGAGTGGGTCAGCAGCAGCGTGCGGCCGATTCCCAGGCTCTCGTTGATCCGCCGGGACAGGAGCGCGCCGATCACGACCGGCGCGCCGCCGATCCCGAGGGTCAGTCCGACCTCCGCGGCGCTCAGGTCGAGATCCTCGTACCCGAACACGATGATCATGGCGAGCACCATGGACACGGCCGTGTTGCCGAAGGTGGCCATCAGCGTCAGATACCGCAGCAGCCGGTTGCCGAAGGTCATCGTCACACCGCCGCGCAGGTCCGTCAGCGTGGCGCGCAGACCGCGCGAGTGGGTCTGCGGCTCCGGCTCGCGGAACCGCACGAACATCAGGGTGATCCCGGCCAGCAGATAGGAGAAGGCGTCGACGGTGATCGACCGCGCGGCCCCGAGCAGGCCGACCAGGCCACCGCCCGCGCTGCGCCCGAAGATGAGCGCGACCGACCGGCTCAGCTGGGTCTTGGCGTTGCCGTCCACCAGGTCCTCGCGTGGCAGCAGTTGCGGCAGGTACGCCTGGTAGGCGAGTTGGAAGACGACGTCGAAGACGCCCTTGAGCACCGCGGCCACATACAGGTGACCGATCGTCAGCCCGTCCAGCGTCCAGGCCAGTGGCAGGGAGAGGAGGATGACGAACCGGGCCGCGTTGGCGACCTGCATCATCGTCCGCCGGTTCATCCGGTCGGTGAACACTCCCATCACCGGCGCGAGTAAGACGAACGGGAGCCACTGAAGGGCGATCAGCAGACCGACGCCGACCGCGCCCTCGTCGAACCCGATGACCGCCAGCGACGGCAGCGCGACCACACTGATCTCGCTGCCCAGCAGGCTGATCGACTCGCCGCCCCAGACCAGACGGAAGTCCCGGTTGCGGAAGAGGACCGAGCGCCGGGGACCGCCGTCGCCGCCACCGGCGGGGGGTGTCGCGGTGCCGGCGGGGGATTTCGTGGTGCCGGGGGACTTCGTGGTGCCGGAGGGACCCGGCGGTGGCGTGGGAGAGACCCCAGTGGTGCTCTCGGCCCGGGTGGGTCCGGTCCCGGATGACGAGTTGGTTGAGGTCATGCCCAATGGCTCCTCTATAGGATTTCGGTGGAGACGCTTGTACTCCGCTGTGTGGGCGCACGCGCGTGCGTCGGCTGCGAGTCTTGTGACGACACACCACAACTGCGGACGGGCATCACCGTACAGTCAGTCTGCACCGCACAGCCAGTCTGCACCTCAAAGCCAGTCTGCACCTCAAAGCCAGCCCGCCGAGGGCGCGCGTCCGGTGAGGTCGTTCGCCGAGGAACGCGCAGGTCGCGATACCGATGTGACATCGGACGGCGCTGGGTGCGGTGGGTACGCCGACGCGCCGACAGCGCCAACTTCCGCACACCGACACGCTGTTGAGCGGTGGCTTCGGGGATTCTGGCTCGATCTGTCCCTCGGCTCAGCAGACGTGTCCTGAAATGAACCGTCCAAAAGAGCCGCCATGTAGTACTGGTGAACGACGCCTCCGCTCCGCGACCCTACTGGGCACTGTCTGCATGCTGAGTTACCGTATCTCCATGAGAGACTACGAAGACTTCATGCCGCTCGCGGTCATCCAGGAGCACTTCTGGTCCTCCGACGGTTCGGCCGCCGAGCAGGCCCCGCTGACCGAGTGCGTGGCACTGGCGGTGCCGGGCCGGCTGGATCCGGTCGCCCTGCGCGCCGCGGTCCGCGCGCTGCTGTCCCGGCACGAGATCCTGCGCACCGCCGTGCGGCTGTACGGCGGGCAGCCGGGCCAGGTGGTGCTCCCGGTGCCGGAGCCGCTGCCGGTGACCGAGACCGTCCTCCCCGCCCCTGACCGGGTCGAGGACACGGACCGGGACCGGGACCGTGAGCTGGCCCGGTTCGCCGGCACCGGGATCGATCCCGCGGCCGGGTGCGGGATCGCGTTCCTGCTGCTGCACGGCGGCGGCCCGGCCGGCGAGGACGTCCTCGCGCTGGCCGTGCACCACATCTTCGCCGACGCCACCGCGGTCCGGCTGCTGCTGGCGGAACTGGCCGCGGACTACGACGCCGCGCTGGCCGGGAACCCTTCACCGGTGCCCGGACCCGAGTTGCAGTACGGCGACTTCGTCCGGTGGGAGCACGAGGCGCTGCTCCCCGCCGTCCAGGACGCCGACACCGCGTGGTGGCGGGAGACCCTGCGATCCGCGCCGACCAGCCTGGACGTACGGGCGGACCGGCCGCGCCGTCGTCATCGGCGCGGGGTCGGCCTGCGCACGGAGTTCGTCGTGCCGGGGATCGACGGTCCCGCCCTGCGCCGCACGGCGCGGACCCTGCGCTGCTCGCCGTACGCGCTGTGCCTGGCCGGCTGGGCGGCGCTGATCTCCCGTTCCACCGGCCGCGAGGACCTGATGTTCGGCGTGCTCGCGGCGAACCGCGGCGCCCCCCAGCTGGAGTCGCTGGTCGGGCAGCTCTCCAACACCGTCCCGCTGCGACTGGACCTCGGCGGCGGGCCCGACCTGGCCGCGGCGGTGTCCCGGTGCTCGGCCGGGGTGGCGTCGGCGATCGAACACGTACGGCTGCCGTTCAACCGGATCGTGCGGGCGGTGGCCGCCCCACGCCCGACCGACCGGACCCCCCTGATCCAGCACCTGTTCCTGCCCCGGGTGGACGCGGTCGGCGAGCTGAGCCTGGGCGGACGGCCGGTGCGGGTGCTGGATGTCGAACGCGGACGCGGCCGGTTCGACACCGTCGCCGAGATCGAACTCGGCGACGAACAGGTGCGCCTGTGGCTGGAGTACGACAGCGACCTCTACACCGCGGCCGGGATCGGCGCGCTGCTGGACGACTACGCCGGAGTCCTGCGGCAGTGGCTGGAGCGGCCCGGACTGCGGGTGTCCGAGCTGGAGCTGAACACACCGGACGCGGTACCGGTCGGCACGGTGGCGATGGACGCGGTGGCGACGGACGCGGTGGCGATGGGAACGGCGCCGGTGGGCGCGGGCCCGGTCGGCACCGTACCGGTGGGATCGGCGCCGGTGAGCGCCGAGACGGCCGAGGAGCTGCGGGTGGAGCTGCCCGACGGCACGCCGGTCACCCTGCTGCTGGACCGCTCAGCCGGGCCGGAGTGCTGGCCGGTGCTGACCGGGCTGACCGGGGCCCGCGCCGAGGACCTGGAAGTGGAGCCCGGCCTGTCGGCGCACCAGCCCGCCGCACTGCTCCTGGCCGGGGCCCCCACCGGGCTCACCGCCCGCCGGGACACGCGGGGCCGGCTGGAGATCGTGACCGGACCGCCGGCACCCGCCCCGGACGCCGCCCCGCCGGACACCCGCACGGTGGCGGGCACGGACCGGCTGCTGGAGCTGGTCACCGAGGTCTGGGCACAGGTCCTGGAACAACCCGGGCTCGCCCCGGACGACGACTTCTTCGCCTGCGGCGGACACTCGCTGCTGGCCACCCGCCTCGTGGCCGAGACCCAGGAGGCGCTCGGCGTGCGGGTCCGGGTGCGGGCGCTGTTCGAGCATCCCACCCCGGCCGAGCTGACCGCCCATCTGCGCGTGGCCCATCCGGAGCTGGACGGCATGCTCGAACTCGTCGCCGCACTGCCCGACGACATCGAGGCGGACGCCGACGCCGACGCCGACGCCGCTGCGAGCACCGTACCGTCCGGTGCGCCGCGCGCCCTCACCCCTGGGACGGACGGGCCCGAGACCGCGGTGGACGTGCCCCTGCTGTCCGGCCAGCGCCAGTTGTGGCTGGCCGAGCAGGCCGACCCCGGCTCGCTCACCCACACCATCCCGCTGATCCTGGACCTGACAGGACCACTGCGGCCGGAGGCGTTCACCGTCGCGCTGAACGACGTGGTGGCGCACCAGCCGGGCCTGCGCGGAACGTTCGTCGAGGTGGACGGCCGCCCGGTGCAGCGGATCCAGCCGCACACCGGGATCGATGTGCCGGTGCTCGACCTCGGCGGCCTCGACACCGCCGCGCGCGACGCGGAGCTGGAGCGGCTGGAGCAGGAGATCGCGTACACCGGATTCGACATCACCCGCGGCCCGTTGCTGCGGGCCCGGATCGTCCGGCTGGGCGCGGAGCGCCACCAGGCCCAGCTGCTCTTCCACCACCTGGTCACCGACGAGGTGTCGATGACCCTGCTGATGCGGGATCTGAGCACCGCCTACGGAGCCAGGGCCGCCGGCCGGGAGCCGGTCCTGCCCCCTCACGCGGTCGACTTCGCCACCCTGGCCCGCGCCGAGCAGCAGCTCCTGGACGGTCCCGAGGGCGATCGGCTGCGCCGGTTCTGGGCCCGCGAGCTGGCCGGCGTGCCGACGCTGCGGCTGCCCACCGACCGTCCCCGCGGCGACAGGGCGAGGTTCCGCGGCGAGTTCCTGGAGCGGCCCGCCTCCACGGCCGCGGCCGGCACACTCCGCGAGCTGGCCGCCGCCGGCCGGACCACCCCGTTCACCGTGTTCTGCGCCGCGGTCGCGGTCGTGCTGCACCGGCTGAGCGGCCAGAGCGACATCGTGCTCGGCATTCCCACGGCCAACCGCACACACCGCGGGGCCGAGCAGCTCATCGGCTGCTTCCTCAACGTGGTCCCGGTCCGGCTGGACCTCTCCGGCAACCCCCGCTTCGACGAGCTGGTGCGGCGGGTGAGCGCCGCCGTGCTGCGTGCCTACGAGCATCAGCAGGCGCCGTTCGCCGACATCGTCCAGACCGTCCAGCCCCGCCGGGTCGCCGGGATGCACCCGGTCTACCAGGTCACCTGCGAACTGCAGCTGGAGTCCTGGATACCGGCCCGACTCGCCGGCCTGGACTGCGAGTACCGCTTCGTCTCCCATGGCACGGCCCGCTACGACATGGCCTTCCACGGGCTGCTGCGCCCGTCCGGACTGTCCGCGATGGTGGAGCTGAACACCGACCTCTGGGACCACGCGTCCGGCTACCGGCGGATCGATCAGGTACTGGAGCTCCTGGCCGCCGCGGCAGGGGCGCCCCGCACCCCGATCGGAGAGCTGGCCGGAGCGGGCGAGCGCCTGGCGGCCGGACCGCCCCGGAGCTGACCGGCGCCCGTGTCCTGGCGCCCGTCCCGGCGCCCGTTCTGGTGCTCGTCCCGGGGCCCGTCCTCGGTCGCCTTCCGGGACGCGTCAGAAGTCCCAGCCCTCCTCGTGCGCCACCGCGTCGGACACGGTGGCGTACGAGGAGGCGTACGAGGAGGCGCCGGCCGCGCCCGCGAAGGCCTCGCCCGCCATCCCGGCCGCGAGGGTGGTGCCGTCGGCCGGGTCGATGAGGAGGAAGGAGCCGGTGCGCCGGGAGTCCGCGTAGGCGTCGAGGGCGAGCGGTTCGGCGGTACGCACCTTCACCCGCCCGATGTCGTTGGCGATCAGCCGTCCGGGCTCCGGGTACTGGGACAGGTCCTCCAGCGTGAGCCGGGAGGGGATCTCCCTGACGATCGCCTTGACCGTGCGGGTGGTGTGTTTGAGCAGCACACGCTGGCCGGCGACGAGCGGGGTGTCGGCCACATGGCAGACGGTGGCCTCGATGTCCTGGCTGGTGGCGGGGGTGTCACCGGCCGGGACCAGCAGATCGCCGCGTGAGATGTCGATGTCGTCGTCGAGCAGCAGGGTCACCGACTGCGGGGCCCAGGCCGTCTCGACCGGCTTCCCCAGCAGATCGATCCCGGCGATCCGCGAGGTGCGGCCGGACGGCAGTACGGTGACCGGCTCGCCGACCCGGAAGCCGCCGGCCGCGATCTGGCCCGCGTACCCCCGGTAGTCCGGGTGCTCGGCGGTGCGCGGCCGGATGACGTACTGCACGGGGAAGCGGGCATGACGGCCCGCCGGGGCGCGGCCGGCCGGCACGGTCTCCAGGTGTCCGAGCACCGTGGGGCCGCCGTACCAATCCATCCGGGCCGACGGCTCCACCACGTTGTCCCCGGTGAGCGCGGAGATGGGGACGGCGGTGATCTCCGCCGCGCCCAGCGAGGCGGCGTACGCCGTGAACTCCTCGGCGATACGCGCGAACACCCGCTCCTCGTATGCCACCAGATCCATCTTGTTGACCGCGAGCACCACATGCGGCACCCGGAGCAGCGCGGCGACGGCGGCGTGCCGGCGGGTCTGCTCGACCACACCGTTGCGCGCGTCGACCAGGACCACCGCGAGGTCGGCGGTGGAGGCGCCGGTGACCATGTTGCGGGTGTACTGCACATGCCCCGGGGTGTCGGCCAGGATGAACCGGCGCCGGGCGGTGGCGAAGTAGCGGTAGGCGACATCGATGGTGATGCCCTGCTCCCGCTCGGCCCGCAGCCCGTCGGTCAGCAGCGCCAGATCGGGCGCCCGCAGGCCGCGGTCGGCGGAGACCCGCTCGACGGCCTCCAGCTGATCGGTGAGGATCGATTTGGAGTCGTACAGCAGCCGGCCGACGAGGGTGGACTTGCCGTCGTCCACGGAGCCCGCCGTCGCGAAGCGCAGCAGGTCGGTGGCCGACAGGCCCGGAAGGTGCGCGGGCCGCTCCGCGTTGACGCTGGACATGGTCAGAAGTACCCCTCGCGTTTGCGGTCTTCCATGGCGGCCTCGGAGAGCTTGTCGTCGGCGCGGGTCGCGCCGCGCTCGGTGAGCCTCGACGCGGCGATCTCGGCGATCACGGCTTCGAGCGTGGTGGCGTGGGAGTCGACGGCGCCCGTGCAGGACATGTCGCCGACCGTGCGGTAGCGCACGAGCCGCTTCTCGGCGCTCTCGCCGTCCTTCGGCCCGCCCCATTCGCCGGCGGTGAGCCACATGCCGGAGCGCCGGAACACCTCGCGCTCGTGGGCGTAGTAGATCTCCGGCAGTTCGATGTCCTCGCGGGCGATGTACTGCCACACGTCCAGTTCGGTCCAGTTGGACAGCGGGAAGACGCGGACGTGTTCGCCGGGGGCGTGGCGGCCGTTGTAGAGCTGCCACAGCTCCGGCCGCTGCCGGCGCGGGTCCCACTGGGAGAACTCGTCCCGCAGGGAGAACACCCGCTCCTTGGCGCGGGCCTTCTCCTCGTCCCGGCGTCCGCCGCCGAAGACCGCGTCGAACCTCTCGGTCCTGATCCTCTCGGTCAGTGGCACGGTCTGCAGCGGGTTGCGCGTGCCGTCGGGGCGTTCACGCAGCACACCGCGGTCGATGTAGTCCTGTACGGAGGCCACATGGAGCCGCAGTCCGCGTGCGGCCACCACACGGTCGCGGTAGTCGATGACCTCGGGGAAGTTGTGTCCGGTGTCCACATGGAGCAGCGAGAAGGGCAGCCGCGCCGGTGCGAACGCCTTGAGCGCCAGACAGAGCATGACGATCGAGTCCTTGCCCCCGGAGAACAGGATCACCGGGTTCTCGAACTCGCCCGCCACCTCACGGAAGATATGCACCGCCTCGGACTCCAGGGCGTCCAGATGGTCCAGGCGCAGATACGGGAGTGGTTCCGTGGCGGTCATGCGACGAACCGTTTCTCTGTGAGCAGGTCCATGAGCATGGAGGCCGATTCGGCCTCCGACTGCCGGTGCGCCGGGATGACGAGTTCCGGTTCCCCGGGCCGCTCGTACGGAGCGTCGACACCGGTCAGCCCCTTGAGCTCGCCGGCCCGCTGTCTGGCGTACAGGCCCTTCACATCCCGTTGTGCGCAGACCTCGGCGGGCGTGGCCACATGGACCTCCAGGAAGGTCGTACCGCTGGTGACGTGCCGTTGGCGTACGGCGTCGCGGCTCTCGGCGTACGGGGCGATGACCGGTACGAGAACGATCACGCCGTTGCGGGCGAGCACCTCGGCCATCAGACCGATCCGCCGCAGATTCTCCTGCCGGTCCTCGCGGCTGAAGCCGAGGCCCGCCGACAGCGTCTCGCGCATCACATCGCCGTCCAGGACCTCGACGCGGTGTCCGTCGCCACGCAGCCGCTCGGCGAGCAGACGCGCGATGGTCGACTTGCCCGCGCTCGGCAGACCGGTCAGCAGAACGGTCACACCGCAGTCACACGATCCGGGGCGAACCACCATGGTCGGTTCAACCTCTTTCCAGGTCAGTGTCACTGACCGGTGAGACGTTCCAGACGGATTGACGTACGCGCCGGACAGGCCGCGGCCACCGCGGTGAGCCTGTCAACGGAGATTTCGCTGGAGCGCAGTATGTGGAAAAAGACTTCTCCACTCCCTGCGACACCCGACAAGTATCGCTCCCGGGCCGACCGGGGAGCAACAGGATCACGCGATCCCTTACGTGCCGGACATCTTCCGCTTCCGACCGTGGCCCCGCACGGGCCGGTGGACCCTGGAATACTCGGAACATGACAACGGACAAGGTGGAGACGGGACTTGGGCCCTATGTCGAGCATCTGGGCCTGCGGTTCGAGGAGGTGGGACCCGACCGGGTGGTGGCCGGCTGGTCGGTCCGCGGCGACCTGCTGCAGCCTCACGGCATACTGCACGGCGGGGTGCACTGCGCGGTCGTCGAGTCCGTGGCCAGCGTGGCGGCCGACCACTGGCTCGGGGAGAGGGGCACCGTGGTCGGGGTCAGCAACACCACCGACTTCTTCGCGCCGGTGACCGAGGCCAACGGCCGGCTCACCTCGACCGCGGTACCGGTCCACCGGGGCGCCACCCAGCAGGTGTGGGCGGTGGAGACGGTGGACGCCGTGGGCAGCCTGGTCGCCCGCGGGCAGGTCCGGTTGCAGAATCTGCGGTGAGACGAACGGCGTGGTCCTTTCCGGGCAGGATCGACGTCCTGCCCGGAAAGGATCACGCCCGGCTCGTCCGGGCGGGCGCCGCCGGTGAGGGCCGCGTCGTGGCTCACGCCCCTTGACGGGCGCGGGCGGGACGGCTCCACCGTCGCATGACGGGCCGTTCCACCAGTACGTACAGCAGCCAGGCCAGCACAAGGCTGACGGCGATCGTCACCACCGCCAGCGTGAGCACCATGGGCCATGACGAGGCCGTTCCCGGAGCCGCGCCCCAGGTCGGGGAGGTACGGCCGATCCAGCCGTAGGCCACGACCAGCCAGTGCACCAGATAGAGGGCGAAGGAGATCTCGCCCAGGAACACCATGACCCGCCCGCGGAGCAGGCCTCTGCCGCCGCCAGCGATATCCGCCTGAGCCGCCGCCGCGACCAGGAAGGCGAGCGGGACGGCCGTGAGCGACACGAAGCCGATGCTGTCGGTCACATCGGCCTTGACGACGAGCGGTATCACCGGCAGAACGAGCGCCACGGGGAGCGGGAACCGGATCCACCGTCCGTGCGTGACGATCAGCGCGGTCACGATGCCCAGCACGAACTCCAGCATCCGCACCGGCGGAAAGAACGTCATGAACCACACGCCGTGCCACGGTTCACCCGTGCCGCGGTGAACGCCACCGCTGTTCAGGAACAGGGCGGCCACCAGGGGAACGGCCCAGATCGCGGCGTACGTCCCGGCGAACCACAGCCACAGCCGCGCGGGCTTGATCTTCCGCAGGAGCGTCAGCAGCCAGGGGAACGAGAGATAGAACAGGAGCTCGCAGGCCAGGGACCAGGTCGGAGTGTTCGACCACAGGTTGAACAGGAGCGGCTGATCCGGGATCCAGGCGTGCACCAGGGTCAGCGTCGCGATCGTGTCCCTCCCCGACAGGGCGTGATTCGCGGTCACCGCGAGCAGACACGCGGCGACGAACGTCACCAGGTGGTTCGGGTAGATCTTGAAGAACCGGCGCCGCCAGAACTGCGGCAGCGTGTCCTCCTCCCGGGCGACCCAGGTCAGGACGAATCCGCTCAGGATGAAGAAGAACGACACCCCCACGGCGCCGAATTCATGGAAGAGCCGGATCCCGAATATCTGGTCCGGAGCCACCCGTGGCAGCAGGTTGGTGCCGATATGGCCCAGCACCACCATGAACGCGGCGATGAACCGCAGGCCGGTCAGGGACGGCAGCTTCTGACTGCGGTGTGCGGGCGCGGGGACGGGGGCTTCCCGCGTCCCGGCGGGTCTTGGGATCCCACCGCCTCCGGCGATCGCGCCTTCGCGGGGAGTACGGGCTCGTGGCAGCATGATCAGACACCTCCGTCGGACTCGGCGGCGGCCGGGGGGAGTTCGCCGGCCAGCTCGCGGACGATCGTGGCCTGGTAGAAGTTCCGTACCGGCACGCGCAGGCCCTGTTCGGCCTCGATCAGGTCGATCACCTCCATGGCGGTCAGCGAGGTGCCGCCGAGCGCGAAGAAGTCGTCGTCCGGAGACACGTCCTTCCGCGGCTTGAGCACCCGCTGAAACACGCTCTGCACATAACGGATCCGGTCCTCGTCGGGGACCAGGGCCGAGCCGGCCATCGTCATCACCTCATCGTCGGGCGGCGCCGCCGTGGCGCGCCGGTCACTTGTTCGGGTCGTACGTCCTGTCGTCCGCTCACGCGGTCGTCGGTCCCAGCCGGCCGCGGTGCTCCGGGCGACCAGTTCCCGGGCGGCGTCCACCACCGCGCCGGTGCTCACCCCGTGCGCCTCCAGCGCGGCCCGCTGGCCGGCCACACGCGCGCCCGGACGGCCCCGTACGGCCAGCCGGCGCAGCGGCAGGGCCAGTTCGGCCGACACCACCTCGGCGACCGCGTCACCCAGGCCGCCCTGCGGGCGGTGCTCCTCCACGGTCACCACCCCGGCCCGGCCGCGGCATCCGGCCAGCAGACCGTCCTGGTCCAGCGGGTGCGGCGTGTGCAGATCCAGGACCTGCGCGCCGATCCCGTCGCCGGCCAGCTCCTGTGCCGCCTCCAGCGCGAACAGCAGCGGCAGCGGACCGGCCGCCACCAGCGTGATGTCCGCGCCCTCGCGCAGCACCCGCGCCCGGCCCAGCAGAAAGCCGGGCGCGGGACCGGGCGGCACCGGTGTGGCCGAGCGGCCCAGCCGCAGATAGCCGGGACCGGGCAGCTCGTGCAACTGGCGGGTGGCCGCGCCGATCTGGCGCGCGTCGCCCGGGACGACGACCGCCAGATCGGCCAGGGCGCGGGTCACCGCCAGGTCCTCCAGGGCGAAGTGGCTGGTGCCGAAATGCGCGGCGGCCAGACCGCCGTGGGTGGCGATCACCCGCACCGGCAGCCGGTTGCCGACCACGTCCAGCTTGAGGAACTCGCCCGCGCGCAGAGTGGCGAAGGTGGCCATGGTGTGCACGTACGGGACGAAGCCGCGCCGGGCCAGCCCGGCGGCCACCGTCATCAGGTTCGCCTCGGCGATCCCGACGTTGACGTAACGCTCCGGGAACCGCTCGCCGAAGGTGTCCTCCAGGCCACCGGTGTCGGAGTCCAGACAGATCACCCGGGGGTCGGCGGCGGCCAGTTCCAGCAGGGCCTCGCGGTAGACGGCCCGCGGGTCCGGGCCGAGGACCGGTGACGGGTCCCGCTCCGCGTCCGCGCCCGCCGCCACGGAGTCAGCCCCGTCGGACGGGGCGGGGACGACACCGTCCGGGACGGTCGGGGTGCGGCTCACGACGCCTCTCCTGTCGTCCGCCGGCCGAGCGCGGCCAGGGCACGGCGTACCAGGGCCGGCTTGAGCTTGGCGTAGTGCCCGGCCACCCGGTGCTCCAGGAACGGCACCCCGCGGCCCTTCACGGTCCGGGCGATCACCGCGACCGGCCCGGCCGGGGAAGGCCGCAGGGCCTCGTACAGCGCGCGCAGGTCGTGCCCGTCGACGGTACGCGCCTGCCAGCCGAAGGCCGCGAACTTGGCGTCCAGCGGTTCGAGCGCGACCCGGTCCTCGGTGCCGCCGGTGATCTGCAGCCCGTTGCGGTCCACCGCCGCGACCAGCCCCGGCAGTTCGCGGCTCCCGGCCAGCAGGGCGGCCTCCCAGACACTTCCCTCCTGAAGTTCGCCGTCGCCCAGCACGGTGTAGACGTGCCGGTCGCCGCCGCGCAGCTGCTCGGCCATGGCCAGCCCCACCGACAGGCCGAGCCCGTGGCCCAGCGAGCCGGTGGGGAACTCGACCCCGGGCAGATCGTGCGGCGGGTGCCCGAACAGTCGGCTGCCGGGCTGGGCGTAGCCGTCCAGCTCGTCGGCCGGGATCCGGCCGAGCTGGGCCAGCACGCTGTAGAGCGCGGGGGCCGCATGCCCCTTGCTGAGCACGAAGGAGTCGCCAGGACGCAGCAGTTGGGCGTGCAGGACGGCCATCAGATCGGCGCAGGACAGACTGCCTCCGACATGCGCGCCCTCGGGGCCGCCGGCCATCCGGATCACGTCCTCACGGATCCGCCGGGCCATCACCGCCGGGTCGAGAGCCGTCGCGGGGAGATCGGGGGCGCGGTCCGTCGTCACGGGGGAGTGCGGGGGGTGCGTGGGGGCGGGCGGGTCAGGCGGGCCGGTTGTGGTCGGCACGGCCATGTCTGGCTCCCTTCGGGTGGGTCGGTCCGGTGCAACGGACCGGGCGGACGGGTCAGCCCCGGCGCAGTACTTCCCGCCAGCCCGGGGCAGGGCGGGAGAGAGTCATCCGGCGAATCAGGCCGAGGTGCTGCCAGACCTTCTCGAAGCCGTCGGCGTACCGCTCCAGCAGCGGCCCGGCGGCCGGGTCCAGATGCCGGCGTTGCAGGCACAGCGACCCGTCGACGACGGCGGCGGTCACCGGGAAGCGCTCGGCCACCTGCTCCAGCGCGGCCGGCTCGGACAGTCCGGCGGGCCGGAACGCGGGGTGCGCGGGCAGCGGGGCCACCTGGTACTGGGAGACCGGCACGCCCTCGGCCCGCAGCACCCGGTGCAGGGTGGCGCGCAGCCCGGCCCGGTGTTCCGGACCCAGGCCGAGCTCCTCGGGCTCGGGCATCAGCCGCAGAATGTGCCAGGCGTGGGTGCGCCCGGCCGGGATCCTCGGCACCCGCAGACCGGGCAGCCCCGCCAGCCGGTCCAGAAAGCCGCGGATCCCCGGCTCGCGCCGGCGGGCGTCGTCGTCGAAGCGGGACAGCTGGGAGCCGGTGAACGCGGCTGCCACCGGCGCTATCCGGGCGTTGAGCGCGGCCCGGTGGGCGACATAGCTGCGCGCTCCGGTCGGTACCAGCTCGCCGAAGTTGCGCAGCCGGACCAACTGCTCGTACAGATCGTCGTCGTCGGTGGTGATGAGGCCGCCCTCGCCGCAGGTCGGCAGGTTCTTGTTGGGGTGCAGGCTGAAGCAGCCGGCCCTGCCCAGCGCGCCGGCCCGCCGGCCGCCGATCCCCGCGCCGTGCGCCTGGGCCGCGTCCTCCACGACCGGGATGTCCAGCCGGCCGGCCAGCCTGCCCAGCGCCGGCATATCGGCCGGCAGCCCGTGCAGATGCACCGGCAGCAGAGCGGCGGTGCGTGGACCGGCGACCGGTGCGACCGCCCGCGGGTCCAGGGTGTAGGTGTCGGGTTCTATGTCGGCGAACACGGGCGTCGCCCCTGCCGCGTACACGGCGTGGGCCGTCGCGTTCATGGTCAGGGCCGGGACGATCACCTCGTCGCCGGGACCGATCCCGAGGCCGCGCAGGGCCAGCTGGAGCGCGGCGGTGCCGGAGGCGACGGCGACGCAGTGCCGGGTGCCGGTGGCCAGCGCCCATGCCTCTTCCAGGCCGGCGACCTCCGTCTCCCCGGCCGAGGCGGCGTTCAGCCGGCCGCTGCGCAGCACCCGGAGTACGGCGTGCTCGTCGGCCGGGGTGATGATCGGCCAGGTACCGCCGGGGCTGTCCCTGGGCACGGCCCGGGGCCCGCCGAGCAGGGCCAGACCGGCCCCGGTCGCCGGGGTGCGGGGCGCGGTGCGGGTGGTCTCAGTCATGCGCGGGAACCTCCGGGCGGACGACGTCGTGCTCGAACTGGTCCGGACGGGATACGGCAATCACCCGACGATCAACACCCCGCGATACAGAGTCTGCATACTCGTCAATCCCCTGTCGCCGGGGCCGCGGAGTGGCGCGGCTGTCCCGTATCACCCGGGCCGCGGGAAGCCGCAACTCGATCCTCACTGGCCGCGCCCCCTGTTCTGCGACGACAACGCATGACGAAACGCATGACGAAAACGCATGTGGCGCAGCCGAAGCGGCCACCTCTGCTCATCGGGTCCGGACGCCCGCGACCACTCCTGCCGGGCCCCCGGCCGCTCCGCTCCGGTCCTTCCGCGGTCGGTTCCCGAACCCGATCTCCCGGGGGTGTGCCGTTCTGAAGCATGTGCTAGCTTCTGCAGTGTTCTCGACAGACAGTAGTCACACAATCTGCAGGAGGCAACACATGACTACTGCACTGAGCGTGCAGTGCCCCGAGTGCCGAGGCTCGGTGAGCGTGCCCGAGAAGGTGATGGCGGCCGAGATCATCATCTGCCAGCACTGCGGGAGCGAGCTCGAGGTGGTGGCGACCGAGCCCGTGGTGCTGGCCCTGGCCCCTGAAGTCGAAGAGGACTGGGGCGAGTAGGCGCCGGGAGGCGACTCCCGGATCAGGCCGGAGCGATCCGCGCCAGGACCGCCTCGGTGAGGTGCGTCCATGGTACGAGGCGACGAGTCTCCCGCGGCGAACAGACTGCACAATCTTCAGCAAGGTGAGGCAGGAGTACGACCGGACAGGGCCTGGCCTGCCCCGCGCCGCGGGCGGCCTCCGCCCGGGACCGCGGGGCCGGCCGATGCCCTGCCGTCCAGGCGGTCTCCGGTCCGCGTGCCCGGCTCTCCCCACCGGTCCGGGAATCCGGCCGGGTGCGGGATCCCGTCCGAGACGGCGATCCACGGGTGCCGGGGTCCGGACCGGGGGCGCCATGGCGGGCGGCGGTGTACTCGGCGTGACCGGCCCGCGCCGCCGGTCGCCGATATGACCGTAATCCACGAGCTGAAAGAGGTTCCCCGGTGAAGGTGAGTGTTCTCGGTGCGGCCGGCTACACCGGTGGGGAACTGCTGCGGCTGGTGCACGGCCACCCGGAACTGGAGCTGGTGCAGGCCGTCTCGCGCCGGTACGCGGGCCGCCCGGTGGCGGAGCTGCACCCGAACCTGCACCACCTCGGGCTGACCTTCCAGGCCCCGCGGGAGCTGGACCGGGTGGACACCGCCTTCCTGGCGCTGCCCGCCGGCGCCTCCGCCGAGGTGGAGGCCGGAGTCGCGGAGCGGGCCGGGACGATCGTGGATCTGAGCCCGGACTTCCGCAGGGGTGCCCACTCGGCGTCCGGCGACGCCTACCGGACCGGCCTGCCCGAACTGTTCGGCGACGAACTCCCCGGCGCCAGGCGGATCAGCGTTCCCGGCTGCAACGCCACCGCCGCCGTGCTGGCCCTGGCCCCGTTGCGGCGGGCCGGCCTGGTGGCCGGTGACGTGGTGGTGGACGCCCGAGCCGGCTCGTCCGGCTCCGGTGCCGAGCCGGGCCCCGCCTCGCACCACGCCGAACGCGGGCACGCCTTCCGGGTCTACCGGCCCGCCGGACACCGGCACGAGACCGAGATCGCCGAGCTGGCCGGGGTGCGGGCCCGTATGACGGTGACGGCCGTCCCGGCCGTGCGCGGCGTGCAGGTGATCTGCCATGTCACGCCCCCGCGGCCGGTCACCCGCAGGGACGTACTGCGCCTGCTCCAGCGCGACTACCGCGACAGCCCGTTCGTCCGGGTGGTCGCCCGTGGCCGCGGGGTGCACCGGATGCCGGATCCGCAGTTCCTGTCCGGCAGCAACTTCGTGGACATCGGCTGCGCGGTGGACGAGGACGGCGGGCGGATCGTGCTGGTGGCCGCCCTGGACAACCTGGTGAAGGGGGCGGCCGGCGGCGGGGTGCAGAGCCTGAACGTGGCCCGCGGGCTGCCCGAGGACACGGGACTGGAATTCCCGGGCCTGCACCCCGCCTGACCGGCGGGAGCGGGCTGTGACGGCACGGCGACACGGACTTGACGGGGAGCTGAGCGGGGACATGGCACAGGAACTGACCCAGGACCTGGCGGGGGACGCGCCGACCGGCCGCGCCGCCAGCGGGGTGATCGTGGTCAAGATCGGCGGCGGCGCCGACCCGGGCCCGGTGCTGGACGAGGTGGCCGAGCTGGCCGCCGCGGGCCGGCCGACGGTGCTGGTGCACGGCGGCGGCGCCGTGGCCGACGGGCTGGCCGACCGGCTCGGTGTGGAGCGCCGGGTGATCAGGTCCCCGGACGGCACACACAGCCGGCGCACCGACCAGACCATGCTCGATGTGATCACCCTCGCCCTGCTCGGTCAGGTCAAGCCCCGGCTGGTCAGCGGACTGAGGGCACGCGGGACGCGGGCGGTGGGACTGAGCGGCGCGGACGGCGCGCTGCTGACCGCGTCGCGCAAACCCGCCATCCGCTCCGTGCAGGCGGGGCGGACCGTGCTGATCCGCGACGACCGGTCGGGGCGGATCGAGCATGTCGATCCCACGCTGGTGCGCGCGGTGCTGGAGCGTGGAGACGTCCCCGTGGTGTCCCCGCCGGCCATCGACGCCGAGGGCAATCTGCTCAACGTGGACGCCGACGAGGTGGCCGCCCGGCTGGCGGCGGCCCTGGAGGCGTCGGCGCTGGTGCTGCTCACCGACGTGTGCGGGGTGCTGGCCGATCCCGACGACCCGTCGAGCCGTATCCCCGAAGTGGGCCCGCGGCACCTGACCGGGGACACCGTGCGGGGACGGATGCGGCACAAGGTGCGGGCGGGACTGAGGGCCAGCCGGACCGTGGAGCGGGTGGCCATCGGGGCCGCGCACCAGCGGCGCCCGATCCGGCAGGCGCTGGCCGGGACCGGCACCTGGGTGCGCGAGGGGGAGCCGCATGAGTGAGCGGCAGCGGACCGCGGGCCGGACCGCCCGCAGGGTCCGCGCGGGCGAGGACTACCCGGCGTGGCTGCTGCGGGCCGCACTCAGCATCCCCTCGGTCTCCGGACAGGAGCTGCCGCTGGCCGGCTTCCTGGCCGAGCAGATGACCGGCCTCGGCTTCGACGCGCACGTCGACGAGGTCGGCAATGTGCACGGGGTGATCGGCCCGAGCACCGGACCCACCGTGATGCTGCTGGGCCATATCGACACCGTCCCCGGACAGGTGCCGGTGTGCCAGGTCGGCGACCTGCTCTACGGCCGTGGCTCGGTGGACGCCAAGGGCTCCATCGTCACCATGATCTGTGCCGCGGCGCGCGAGCGCCAGGTGCGGGTGCACGTGGTCGGCGCGGTCGGCGAGGAGGTGGCCGGCTCACGCGGGGCGGGACATGTGATGGCCACCGTGCCGCGTCCGGCGGCGGTGGTGATCGGTGAGCCGAGCGGCTGGGACGGGGTCTGCCTGGGCTACAAGGGCCGCACCGGCCTCGGCTACGAGATGCGTCAGCCGCCGCTGCACACCAGCAGCCCGGAGCCGACCGCCGTGGAGCGGGCCGCCCGCTTCGCCCATGAGGTGCAGGGCTATCTGCGGGGTCTGTCGCCGGAACAGGACCCGGTCGCGTTCGGTGTCGCCGCGGGCACGCTCACCCGGCTGCACGGTGATCTGGCCCGCGCCGAGGCCTTTCTGACCTGCCGGGTGCCTCCCGGCTTCGACTTCGCGGCGCTGGAGAGCTTCGCCCGCGGCCTGCCGCACACCCGGATCTGGGTGGACGAGCGGGTGCCCGGGGTGACCCGGCCGCGCGCCGACCCGGTGGTGAGCCAGCTGCGCGCCGCGATCGCGGCCCAGGGGGCCCGTCCGACGCTCAAGCGCAAGGCCGGCACCTCGGACATGAACACGCTCGACCCCTGGGGCGTCCCGATGGCCGCCTACGGACCCGGGGACGCCCACCTGGACCACACCACCGACGAGCACATCTCGCTCAGCGAGCTGTACCGCGCTATCGACGTACTGGCACTCGCCCTGCCCCGGCTCTCGCGGCAGCTGGCCGCCGCGCCGCCGGAGGACCTGGCCGCGCCCGCCGCCCACGACCGCGAGCGGACGCGCCCGCCCGGACTGGCGCTGACCGTCCCGGCATCCGCCGGGCGGGCGCCGCACGCCCGTCCCGATCCTCTGGAGGCATGATGCTGCTCGACGGGAACGTCGCCATGATCACCGGCGCCGCCCGTGCGCTGGGCCGCTCGCACGCGCTGGCCTTCGCCCGCGAGGGCGCGGACCTGATCCTGCTGGACCACTGCGATCCGGACGCCGGGCCCTATCCGATGTCGGGCAGGCGCGACCTGGAGGAGACCGCCGGCTCCTGCCGCCGGCTCGGCAGCCGGGTGCTGACCGGGGTCGCCGACGTACGCGACCAGGCCGGCGTGGACAAGGTGGTGAACGCCGGGCTGGACGAGTTCGGCCGGATCGACGTACTGCTCAACAACGCCGGCGTACTCGGGCCCGGCGGGCGGCGGGTGCACGAGCTGACCGAGGAGCAGTGGCAGCTCGCGCTGGACGTCAATCTGACCGGCACCTGGCGGTGCTGCCGCGCCGTGCTCCCGCACATGGTCGGCCAGGGCGGCGGACGGATCGTGAACACCGCGTCCACCGGCGGGCGGGTGGCCTTCGAGCTGTACTCCAACTACGTCGCCTCCAAGCACGGCGTGATCGGGCTGACCAAGTCCATCGCGCTGGAGTACGGACGCCACGGCGTGCGGGCGAACGCGGTCTGCCCGAGCACCGTGGCCGACGACTCCTCGCTGGGCACCCGCAGCACCCGCGCGGTGGCCGCCTCGATGGGGGCCGAACTGCGGGACTACGAGCGCGGCTCCGCCTCCCTGCACCCGATCGGCCGGCTGGTCACCGCGGCCGAGGTGTCGGCCGCCTGCCTGTGGCTGGCGAGCCCGAACTCCGGCGGTGTCACCGGCACCGAGCTGGTGGTGGACGGCGGCTTCACCGCCCACTGAACCGGAATCCACGGACCGACAAGGAGTCACCTGCCATGGATCTGCCGACCCGGCCGGACGCACCGGTGGACGGCGCGGCCCCGACCGACCTGACCTCGCTGCGGTCGCGGCTGGCCGCGCTGAGTCCGCAGCAGCGCCGGCTGGTGGAGCGGATGCTGGCCCAGCGCGGCGCCGACCTCGGGATCACCCGCCGGGCCGGCGGCGCCGCCGAGGCCCCCTGCTCGTTCGAGCAGGAGCGGCTGTGGTTCATGTACGAACTGCTGACCCGGCGGGAGATCTTCCATGTCCCGGTCGCGCTGCGGCTCGACGGCGAGCTGGACGCCGGGGCGCTGGAGCGGGCGCTCCAGCGGCTCGCCCTGCGGCACGAGGCGCTGCGCACGGTCTTCCGCCAGCGGGACGGCCGCCCGTACCAGCTGGTCCTGGAGCGGATGACCCTCCCGCTGGAACGGATCGACTGCGCCGCCGCCGCGGACCCGGCGGGTACGGCCCGGCGCCACGCCTCCCAGCTGGTCACCGAGGACTTCGACCTGACCGGCGGCCCGCTGCTGCGCTGCACGCTGTACCGGATCGGGGAGCGCGCGCACCTGCTGGCACTGGTGCAGCACCACATCGTCTCCGACAACTGGTCGCTGGGGATCCTGCTGAACGACCTCGGCAAGCTGTACGCGCGCGAGCGTGGGGAGCCGGTGCGGCTGACCCCGCTGGATCTGCACTACCCGGACTTCGCCGAGTGGCAGCGGGCCACGGTGGACGGCGCGTCGATGCGGCGCACCCTGGACCACTGGCGCGAGCGGCTGGACGGCGCCCCGAGCGCGCTGGACCTGCCCACCGACCGTCCCCGGCCCGCGATCCGCGGCAGCCAGGGGCAGTTCCACCATGTGCGGTTCGGCGCCGATCTGGTCGCCGGGCTGCGCGAGCTGGCCCGGCGGCACGACACGACCCTGCTCGGCGCGTTCCTGGCCGGTTACGTCGCCCTGCTGTCCCGGCTGGTGCGCTCCGACTCGCTGGTGGTCGGCGTGCCGGTGGCCGGCCGGCCGCGCGCGGAGATGCAGCGGATGATCGGGTACTTCCTGAACTGGCTGCCGATCCATGTCCGGGTCGGCGACCGGCCGGACCTGCACACCCTGGTACGCCGTACCGGCGCCGCCCTGACCGAGGCGATGACCCACCAGGACGTGCCGTTCGACATGCTGGTGCGGGAGTTGCAGCCCTCCCGCCGTCCGGGCGAGACACCGATCTTCCAGACCTCCTTCTCGCTGCGCGACGGCGCTCCCACCCCGCCCGGGATGCCGGGCCTGGAGATCTCCTTCGCCGAGCTGGACGGCGGCGCGACGCACTACGACCTGATGGCCGAACTGTGGTGCGAGGGCGACGAAGTGGTGGGCTATCTGCCCTACGACGACGAGCTGCTGGACGGCGAGACGGTGGCCCGCTGGGCGCGCTGGCTGGAGGCGCTGCTGCGCGCCGGCCTGGCCGCGCCGGACGTCCCGGTCGCCGATCTGGAGATGCTGGCGCCCGACGAGCGCGTGGTGATCCCCGCCCGGGGACCGACCCGGGCCGGGGACGCCGTCCCGTCCGAGGGAACGCTGCACGCCGCGTTCGCCGCGCGGGCCGCCCTGCGACCGGACGCCGTCGCCGTCTCGGACGAGACGGAACGGCTCAGCTACGCGGAGCTGTCCGCGCGGGCCGACCGGATCGCGGCGGCCCTCCAGGCCCGGGGCGAGGGGCCGGGCAGCATCGTCGGCCTGGTCGTGGACCGCGGCGTGGACCTGCCGGCCGCCGTACTCGGGGTGCTCCGGGCAGGCGCCGCCTATCTGCCGGTGGATCCGGAGAACCCCGCCGACCGCACCGCGGACCAGTTCGCCGAGTGCGGGGTGCGGACCGTGCTGGCCACCCCGGCCACCGTGTCGGCGCCCGCGCTGGACGGCGCCGAGGGCGGGCCGCGGACCCTGGTGCTGGACTGGCAGGACCCGGCATGGGCGGCCGGCGCCCCCGGGCCGGCCGCCGTGGACGTACCCCCGGACGCGCCCGCCTACGTGATCTACACCTCCGGCTCCTCGGGCCGGCCCAAGGGCGTGCTCGTCGCGCACCGCCATGTGCTGCGGCTGCTGGCGGCCTGCGACGAGCATCTGCGGCTGGGTCCCGACGACGTGTGGACGCTGTTCCACTCCTACGCGTTCGACTTCTCCGTCTGGGAGATCTGGGGAGCGCTGCTGCACGGGGGCCGGCTGGTGGTCGTACCGCAGTGGGTCACCCGGGCCCCGGACGTGTTCGCCGAACTCGTACTGGCCGAGCGGGTCACCGTGCTGAGCCAGACCCCGTCCGCGTTCGGACAGGTGAGCGAGGCCCTGCTGGAGCGTCCCGATCCGCCGGCGCTGCGCTATGTGGTGTTCGGCGGGGAGGCGCTCAACCACGCCGCGCTGCGCCGCTGGATGGGCGCGCACGGGGACCGGGGGCCGGAACTGATCAACATGTACGGGATCACCGAGACCACCGTGCATGTCACCGTACGGCCGGTGCGGGAGGCGGATCTGGCCGAACCGGCGTCCCTGATCGGCCCGCCGCTGCCGGACCTGTCGCTGTACCTGCTGGACGGGGCGCTGCGTCCGGTCGGTACCGGGGTGCCCGGTGAGATCTTCGTCGGCGGGGACGGGGTGAGCCTGGGGTATGTGGCCAACCCCGGGCTGACCGCCGAGCGGATGCTGCCCGACCCCTTCAGCGGGCGTCCCGGCGCCCGGATGTACCGCAGCGGCGACCTGGCGGTGCGCCGTCGCGACGGCGAGCTGGTCTATCTGGGCCGCGGCGACGACCAGGTGAAGGTGCGCGGGCACCGGATCGAGCTGGGCGAGGTGCAGACGGCCCTGGACGCGCTCGACACCGTCGCACGGGCGGCCGTGGTCCTGGAGCGCGACCGGATCGGCGCGGCCACCCTGGCCGGATACGTGGTGCCGGCCGCGGACGCCCGGACGAGTGGCGCCGGGATCCGCCGGGCGCTGCTGCGCTCGCTGCCGGAATGGATGGTGCCGGCCTCGATCACCCTGCTGGAGGAGCTGCCGCTGACCCGCAACGGCAAGCTGGACCGCCAGGCCCTGGCCGACCGCCGGGACCAGGCCGCGGCGACCGGACCGCGCGGCGAGCCCCCGCGCGGCGACACCGCGCGGGAACTGGCCGGGATCTGGAGCGAGTTGCTCGGCGTGCCCGCGGTCGGCGGCGAGGACAACTTCTTCGAGCTCGGCGGGCATTCCCTGATGGTGATGCACCTGGTGGCCCGCATCCGCGCCGTGCTCGGTGTCGAGATGCCGATGGACACCTTGTTCCACCGCCCCCAGCTCCAGCCGCTGGCCGACGCGGTCGACGAGGTGCGCTCCGCCGCCGCGACCGCCGCGACCGCCGTGACACCGGTTCAGGACGCGGCCGCGAGCGTGGCGGCCGGGAGCGCCGAGCCGACCGCCGCCGGACCCACCGCCGAACTGGCCGCGGTACGCGCCGACCTGGCCGCCAGGGCCGCCGGGATCCCGCGCCCCGGCCCGCGCGCCGACGCCGACCGGAACACCGTCCTGCTCACCGGGGCCACCGGCTTCGTCGGCCGGTTCGTGCTGGCCGAACTGCTGGCCGGCGGGGCCCGTGTGCTGTGCCTGGTCCGCGGCGGGGCCGCCCGCCACGGGCAACTGGTGGCCGGGATGGCCGGACTCGGCCTGTGGCGCGAGGAGCACGCGGCGCGGCTGGAGCTGGTGGACGGTGACATCGCCGCGCCCGGCCTCGGCATGACCGGGGCGGACCGCGACCGGCTGGCCTCGGACGCGGGCCGGATCGTCCACACCGCCGCCTGGGTCAACCACGTCTATCCGTACGAGCGCCTGGCCGCGGCCAACACGCACAGCATGGCCGCTCTGCTGGAGCTGGCCGCCCGCGGTCCCCGCTCCGCCCTCACCCTGGTGTCCACCAGTTCGGTGTACGACTCCGGCGCCTACCCTCCCGGCTCCACCGTGGTGCCGGGACCGCTGCGGGCCCTGCCGTCCGCGGCGAACGGATACGTACGGTCCAAGGCGATGGCCGAGCAGTACCTCGCTCTCGCCGCCGAACTGGACGTACCCGCCGTGGCGGTGCGGATCCCCAGCGTCTTCGGCGACCAGCACAGGTTCCAGATCAACCCGGCCGACGCGGTGTGGAGCTGGTCCCGGGCGATGATCGAGACCGGCGGCTTCCCGGAGAGTTTCGCGCTGGTGGGCAACGAGCTGTTCCAGGCGCTTCCCGGGGACGCCGTGGCACGGGCGGTGCTGCTGGCCGACCGCGACCACACCGAGGCGGGCGCCCGCTATCTGGACGCCGTCCCGGAGGCCATCGGTGACACCCGGGATCTGGTGGCGGCGATCCGCGCCGCCGGGCACCCCCTGCGGCCCTGCCCGGACCGCGACTGGTACTCCCGGGTGGCCGGCCTGGACCCGGACAGGGTCTGGGTGGCCGGCCTCGCCGGCCAGGTCGCCGCCCGGCTGGCGGCGGATCCGTCCGCCGCCGCTCCCCGCACCCTGCGCCGCTTCACCGCCCCGGACGGACTGGGCGAACTGCTGCGCACGCGGGCCCTGCACACCCCGGCCCAGTTGGCCGGGTACATCAGGACGCTCGACGCGTCCTGACCTGTTCGACCACGTCCCCGGCACAGCCGCCGGACGGACCGCGGTCGGAACCGCATGAACACGCGACCGGAACCGACCGGGGAGGATGCCCAGCCCCAGTCCTCGCACGGCAAGGACGAGACCGCACGCCATGAGATGGGAGTGACAGTGAGCACGGACGAGCGTAGGTACCTCGTGGTGCGCAACCACGAGGACCAGTACTCGATCTGGCCCGCCGGGCAGGACATCCCGGACGGCTGGGCCGCGGAGGGCTTCGACGGCCCCAAGAACGACTGCCTGGCGCACATCGCCGAGGTGTGGACCGATCTGCGGCCGCTGAGCCTGCGCCGCGCCGTTGGCGACGAGGGAGACGTACGCGTTGGCTGAGATGGTGCAGAACCCGCCCGTGACCCAGGACCGGGCCGAGGAACCGCTCGCGGTGATCGGTATGAGCTGCCGGTTCGCCCCCGATCTCGACACACCCGGCCAGTTGTGGGACTTCCTGCGCGCCGGACGCAGCGCGGTGGGGGAGATGCCCGCCCGGCGCTGGGACCCCTACGAAACCAATCCGCAGACCAGCGCCATCCTGCGCCGGACCACCCGCAAGGGTTCGTTCATGCGGGACATCGAGGGCTTCGACGCCGAGTTCTTCCAGATCACGCCGCGCGAGGCCGAGTACATCGACCCGCAGCAGCGGATCATGCTGGAGCTCGCCTGGGAGGCGCTCTGCGACGCCGGGCTGCCGCCGACCGCGCTGGCCGGCACCGACACCGGTGTCTATGTGGCGGCGAACTCCAACGACTACGGCCGCCGGCTGCTGGAGGACCTGAACCGTACGGGCGCCTGGGCGGTCAACGGCACCACCTTCTACGGGATCGCCAACCGGATCTCGTACTTCCTCGACACGCACGGCCCGAGCATGGCGGTGGACACCGCCTGCGCGGGCTCGCTGACCGCCCTGCACGTGGCCGCCCAGAGTCTGCGCGGCGGGGAGACCGGCGTGGCGATCGTCGGCGGGATCAACATCATGGCCTCGCCGGCCCTGGTGGTGGCCCTGGACGCGGCCTCCGCGACATCCCCGGACGGGCGCAGCAAGGCGTTCGACAAGGCGGCCGACGGCTACGGACGCGGTGAGGGCGGCGGCGTCGTCGTGCTGAAGCGCCTGTCCGACGCGGTCCGCGACGGGGACCGGGTGCACGGGCTGGTGATGGGCAGCGGTGTGTTCCAGGACGGCCGCTCCGACGGGATGATGGCCCCGAACAGCGACGCCCAGCGGCGGATGCTGGAGGAGGTCTACCAGCGGGCCGGGATCGACCCGCGCACGGTGCAGTACGTCGAGGCGCACGGCACCGGCACCCGGCTCGGCGACTCCGCCGAGGCCAGGGCCATCGGCAGTGTCTTCGGCCCCGGCCGGGACAGCGACGACCCGCTGCTGATCGGCACGCTCAAGCCGAACGTCGGACATGTCGAGGCCGCCTCCGGCATCGCCGGTGTGATCAAGGTGCTGCTGGGGATGCGCCATGGCGAGCTGCCGCCCAGCCCGCACGACGAGGCCGATCCCGAACTGGGCCTGGAGGCCGCCGGGATGCGCCTGGTCGGCGAGACGACACCGTGGACCGGGGGCGAGCACGGCCGGCGCGCCGGGGTCTCCAGCTACGGTGTGGGCGGCTCGATCGCACACGCCGTCCTCCAGCAGGCCCCGGCGCCGCGCCCGGACGCGGCCGGCGATACCGGAGAACCGGCCCGGCTCCGGGTGTTCCCGGTGTCGGCGGCCTCGGAGCAGGGCGTGCGCGGGCTGGCCGGTTCGGTGGCCGACTGGGTGCGCGCGCACCCCCGCACCGGCCTGGACTCACTGGCCCACACGCTCACCGCCCGGCGCTCCCATCTGACCCGCCGGGCCGCCGTGGTGGCCGGCACCACCGAGGAACTGCTCGCCGGACTGGACGCGCTCGCCGACGACGAGACCTTGTCCGCGGTCGCCACGGGAGCGGCGTCCGCGTTCGGTGACAGCGGCGCCGCCGGACCGGTCTGGGTGTTCTCCGGGCACGGTTCGCAGTGGTCCGGGATGGGCCGGGAACTGCTCGACACCGACCCGGCGTTCACCCGGGTGATCGACGAACTCGCCCCGGTGTTCGCCGAGGAGCTGGGCTGGACCCCCCGGGAGGCGATCGAGGCGGGCGGCCCGTGGACCGTGACCCGTACCCAGGCGATGACCTTCGCGATGCAGGTCGCCCTCGCCGAGGTGTGGTCGAGGCTGGGCCTGCGTCCGGGAGCGGTGATCGGGCACTCGGTCGGTGAGATCGCCGCCGCCGTGGTCGCGGGCGGCCTGGAGCGGGCCGAGGCGGCGCGGTTCGCCTGCCGTCGCGCCGGGGCTCTGGACCAGGTGGCCGGACGCGGTGCCATGGCGATGGTGCCGATGGCCTTCGGTGACGTCGAGGAGCGGGTGGCCGGCCGGGACGGCGTGGTCGCCGCGATCGCCGCCAGCCCCCTGTCCACCGTGGTGTCCGGCGACATCGACGCCGTCGAGGCCCTGGTGGCCGAGCTGGCGGCCGAAGGCGTCCAGGCCCGCCGGGTGAACACCGACGTGGCCTTCCACAGCCCGCATGTACGGGAGGTGCTGGACCAGGTCGGACAGGCCGCCGGAGAGCTGCGCGCCGGCGCCCCGCGGGTGCCGCTCTACAGCACCGCACTGGCCGACCCGCGCTCGGACGCGCCCCGCGAGGGCGGGTACTGGAAGGCGAACCTGGCCGATCCGGTGCGCTTCCACCAGGCGGTGCGGGCCGCGCTGGACGACGGGGCCCGGGTGTTCCTGGAGGTCTCCTCGCACCCGGTGGTCGCGCACTCGATCACCGAGACCGCGCTGGACGCGGGGGTCTCCGACGCCCAGGTGGCGATCACCCTGCGCCGGGAGCGGCCGGAGCTGCGCACCATGCTGGCCAATCTGGCCCGGCTGCACTGCCTGGGCACCCCGGTGGCCTTCTCGTACCCCGGTGACCTGGTGGACGTCCCGGCGGTGCGCTGGCAGCACCGGCCGTTCTGGATCTTCCCGGACACACCGCAGGAGCAGGGCGCGGGCCGGGGCCACGACCCGGACACGCACACGCTGGTCGGCGGGCACACCACCGTCGCCAGCGCCCCGGTGCAGCGGGTCTGGCAGACCGAGCTGGACATGTCCAACCGGCCCTACGCGCAGTCGCACAAGGTGGTCGGGGTGGAGACCGTGCCCGCCTCGGTGGTGCTCAACTCGTTCATCGGCGCCGCCGCGGGCGGGGGCGAGGTGCCTTACGGGCTGCGCGACATCGTGTTCCGCATCCCGCTGGCCGCGCACCCGCCGCGCGTGGTGCAGGTGGTGATGGAGCAGGACAAGGTCCGCCTCGCCAGCCGGATCAAGCGCGAGCAGGAGGGCGGTGGCGGCCAGGACGACGAGTGGCTGACCCACACCACGGCCACCGTCGTGCGCGAGCCGGAGGTCGGGGCCACCCCGATGGAGGACCCGGACGTGATCCGGGCCCGCTGTCCGGTGTCCTGGACCTGGGCCAAGGTGGACGGGATCTTCCGGACGATGGGCGTGGACGGCTACACCTTCCCCTGGGTGGTGGAGGAGCTGGTCCGTGGCGAGGACGAGCAGCTGGCCACCGTGACCGTGGACCACACCCCGAAGCTGCACCCGTCCAGCTGGACCGCCGTGGTCGACGCCGCGCTGACCGCCAGCGGCGTGCTGGTGATGAGCGAGGACTCCAGCGTGCTGCGCACCTGCTCGCACCTGGAGTCACTGGCCTTCCGCGGCGCCCCGCCCGGACGGATCTTCGTACACACCACGCGCAGCCCGCACACGCCGGACACCATCGACATGCTGGTGGCCGACGAGAGCGGCCGGGTGGTGTGCGAGGCCCGGGGTCTGCGCTACGTCAAGGTGCAGGACATCGGCTCCGGCGCGGTCAGCCCGCGCGACCTGGTGCACGAGCTGGCCTGGGAGCCGCTGGAGGTGCCGGCCGGCGCCCCGGCGCCGCGACGGGCCCTTCTGGTGGGGCGGCCAGCCGGCGGTCCCGCGCTGGTCGAGGCGCTCGCGGCGCGCGGGGTGGAGTGCCGGGCGGTGCCGGACACGTCCGCCATCGGCGACGGCCTGCTCGCCGCGGGTGACGCGGTGATCGTGGCGCCGCCGGCCCTGCTGCCCGGGGAGGTCCCCGAGCAGGCGGCCCGCCGGTGCTCGCAGGCGCTCCTCGACGCCGTACAGCGGGTGGCCGCGATACCGGACGAGCGGCGCCGGCCCACCGTCTGGGTCCTCACCCAGGGGGTGCGCGAGGGGAGTTCGGAAGCCGCGCTGGCGCACGCCCCGCTGTGGGGCGCGGGCCGGATCGTCGCCGGAGAGCGTCCCGATCTGTGGGGCGGCGTCATCGATGTGTCCGAGGGCGCCGGACCGGCGTCCGCGGCCGGGCTGATCGGCGCCGTGCCGCCCACCGAGGACGTGCTGTCCCTCGACCCGGAGGGTGTGTACGTCGCCCGGCTGCGGAAGGTCGAGCGGCCCGCCGAGCGCGAGCCGGTGGACTGCCGTCCGGACGGGACCTATCTGATCACCGGCGGACTGGGCGCGCTCGGCCTGGAGGCCGCGGCCCATCTGGTCGAGCAGGGTGCCCGCAGACTGGTGCTGATCGGCCGGCGGGGCCTGCCGTCGCGGTCGGAGTGGGACCGGGTGAGCGACCCGGCGGTCGCCGCGCAGGTCGCCGAGGTGGCCGCCCTGGAGGCGGCGGGGGCCACGGTGCGGGTGCTGCGGCTGGACATCTCCGATCCCGAGGCGACCGCGCGGGCGCTCGATCCCGGTGCGCTGGACATGCCGCCCGTGCGGGGCATCGTGCACTGCGCCGGTGTGGTGTCCGACGCGCTGGTGGAGAAGAGCAGCGCGGCGAACCTGGACACCACCATGGGGCCGAAGGCCGACGGCGCGATGGTCCTGCACCGGCTCTTCCCGGCCGGCACGCTGGACTTCTTCACCATGTTCTCCTCGTGCGGCCAGCTGGCCCGGCTCACCGGCCAGGTCAGCTACGCGTCGGCGAACTCCTTCCTGGACGGGCTGGCCGCGCTGCGGCGGGCCCGGGGCGAGTCCGGCGCGACCAGCATCGCCTGGGCGCAGTGGATCGGCCGCGGGATGGGCGAGACCACCGGCAGGGCGACGATCCTGGAGGCCGAGTCCCGCGGGCTCGGCGGGATCACCGTCACCGAGGCGCTGCGCAGCTGGAGTTACGCGGACCGGTTCGGCCTGCCGTACGTCGCGGTGATGCGGGTGATGCCCGACCACACGCTGCCGGTGTTCTCGCATCTCTCGGTCACCGACGCCGGGGCGGAGAGTACCGGTGGCGGCGCGGTGGACTGGTCGGCCGTGCCGGCGGCGGAGCTGGCGGAGAAGGTGCTCGCGGAGGCGCACCAGCAGGTGGCCGCCGAGCTCAACCTCGCGCCGGACGACATCGGGATCGACCGGCCGCTGCTCGAACTCGGGGTCGACTCGGTGCTCACCGTGGCGCTGCGCGTGAGGCTGCACCGGTGTTTCGCGGTGGATCTGCCGCCCACGATCCTGTGGAGCAACCCGACCGTCCGCGCGCTGGCGGAGTTCCTCGCCACCGAGGTCGGGGGCGCAGCGGACGAGAGCGACGGGGCGGGCGCCGAGGCCTCGTCCGCGACCGGGGAACCGGGCGCGGACGGCGGACCGGCCCCGGCGGGTCAGGTGCGGTCGGACGCCCCGGTGGCCGAGCCGGTCGGCTGACCCTTCGGCGCGGCCACCGAGCGGTGGCCGCGCCGGTGACCGGCCCGGGGTGGTGAGGATCTCGCCACCGGCTCCACCCGGACCCGGGACGGTGCGATCCATCTGTCCCGGGTCCGGTCCCGCACCGACTCTTCACATACTGCGAAGTTGGGACACCAGCCCCTGTCGACCGGTGGATCCACCCCTGTTGGACGTGTTCCACCGGGCCCGAAAGCCGCGACCGGGGCGACAGCCGACAAGACATCGATGTAAGTGTATGTAGTATAATTCTCGCGATGACTGTGGCTTCTACACAGAGACTGCAATCAACGCAGATCGCCGCACACCGAGGGTCGCAGAGAATCCTGTCTACCCATCGTGCTCGACTGAGCTCGAGGTGGTGATCACGGCACCGGTTCTCCTCTCCAGGGCACCTGAGACGGAAGAGAACCGGGAGGGTAGCGCCACACTCTGGGCCAGATGACACGCGTTCACGTTGAACCGCTGAGGGGAAGCCAATGATGGACGACTCCGACCGGGCACTTGAGCATGCGGTAGTTACCAACAGGAGGAGCAGCACCCGATCGGGCGGATCGGATCCGGACGTTCAGGTCGGGACCCGGTGATGGACGACAAGTCGACGCCCGGAGAACTTCGCGCCGACGACTTCGCCCAGTACGGCTGGACACATGGCCGTCTGCGTCTGCCGACCGAGGGAGACGACTGGCAGCGGTTCGCGGCATCGTGGAACGAATTGGTTCCGGATGCCTACCTCGGCTCGGCACGGTGCCGCCGAAATCGCCGGTACGGCAGAGTACTCGCCCACCGCGACGGCATTCTTGAGCCGTTGCACGGCAGCGAGTTCTTCCAGACCAAAATGGTCAACCGCGCGTTCGGCGATCAGTTGCGCGTATTCGAGCCGCTGACCGACACCGCGTTGGCGAGCACCCAATTCACCCGGATCCTGAGCGAGACCGTCGCACTCGTCAACGAGGTGGCGGGGAAACGCGACTGGGAACTCGGAATCCACTTCATCCGCGTCATAGCCGACGCCCAGGAAGCCTCCGAACCCGCGCCGGAGGGACGGCACTCGGACGGCCACGCGTATGTGGCGATCCATCTGATCGGACGGCACCAGTGCGGCGGAGGCGAGAACCAGCTCTTCCGGCGCCGTGAGTCGCGGGCGCAGTACACGGTCACCATGACCGAGCCGCTGGAGACCCTGCTGCTGTCCGACACGACGATGGAGCACTCCGTCAGCGAGATCCGCAGCGAGGATCCGCACGCGCCGGGCTGGCGGGACACGATGATTGTCGACTTCAACACCGTCCTCGACCTTGCCGGCGTGGCGGGGCGCACTCACACCTCTCTTCCGTGACCGGGGGTTCGATGAGCCAGATATCAAGCGATTCGGTGCTCACCCGAACGAAGTCCGACCGCCCCGTGCGGACGCTGCCCGGAGTGACGTCACCGCCGGAATTCTGTCTGATCGGTATCGACGACCTGCTCAACAACCGGGCCACCACCAGCGTCGCCGATCTTGAGCACGGACGGTTGAACGCATGGGGGAACTCCTTCCCGGCGGAAGAACTGCCCGAGCCCGGCGCCCTGATCGAGGTGGCCGGCATCCCCTTCCAGTGGGCGGACGCCCACGCCGAAGGGGACAACGTACGGTGCGAGGGACAGCTCATCGACATCCCGTCCCGTCCATACGACTGGATCTACCTGCTCGCCGCCTCGGAACGGCGCGGCGACAGCACGCTCTGGGCACATTACGAGGACGGCCACTGCGACGCGCTCCGGGTGGGCGTCTCGGATTTCCTGGACGGCACACCGGCGTTCGGCGAGGTGCCCGCGTTCCGCACCCGTCGGATGCACTACCCCCACCATGTCCAGCAGGGCCTGCCCACCACGATGTGGCTGACCCGGGTCGGTATGCCACGCGCCAGCTCCGCGCGGGCGCTACGGCTGCCGCGGTCCGTCGCGTTGCATGTCTTCGCCGTCACCCTGCTGACCGGACTCGACGCACGGCTCGCGGAGGGGACGGCGATATGAGCGACACCGCGGAGCGGATCCAGTTGTGGACACGCGACCTGGGCAGCTGTCTGCACGCCACGCTCGCGACCGTGCTGCTCCATGACGGTCATGACCCGGTCACCGTCCTGGGCGCACCGTGGGAGTTCCGCCGCCGCCCCGGGGCCTGGACCTCCGAGGAGTACTACTTCCTCTCGGAACCCGACTCGCTCGCCCAACGGCTCGCCCTGTACCACCCGTTCGAGTCGACCTGGCACCGCGGCGGAGACGACGGACTGGACGAACTGCGCGACGCCCTGGCGGCGGGCGTGCTGCCCATCGCCGCGGTGGACAACTTCCATCTGCCGTTCCGTCCCGCCTTCCACGACGTGCACGCAGCGCATCTCCTGGTGGTGTACGGGATCACCTCGTCCGAGGTGTTCGTGTCCGACGCCCAACCGCCCGCGTTCCAGGGCGCGATCCCCGTCGCCGATTTCCTGGCGAGCTGGGGGTCGCCCAACCCGCCCGACGACGCCGACGTGTTCTTCAGCGCCAGCCCCAGTGGCCGGCGCTGGCTGCGGACCCGTATGCGGGGACCCGTCCTGGACCCCGACCTCGACTGGCTCGGCCGGGTGATACGGGACAACGTCGCCCGCTACCGGCGGGAATCCCCCGCCGGCATCCAGACGGGCGCGGCGGGCCTGCGGCGATACCTCGGCGAACTGTGCTCGCTCACCCCCGGTACGGCCGCGGCCGCCGACGCGCTGAGCGAGCTGTACGTGATCAGCTGGAACATCCAGGCACAGACCGGCCTGCACGCGGAGTTCCTGCGTCAGCAGGGGAAGAAGTGGGAGATCCTCGAACTCGCGGAGGCCGCGGCCGGTGTGGACGCCGTCGCGCACGGCTGGACCGGAGTGCGTATGACGGGCGCGCACGCGCGGGTCTGGGAGCGGCACCGGTTCGACGAGCTGCGAAGGCACAGTACGGAACTCGTCCGCCGCCTCGATGTCGCGCTCGAACAACTGGAGCTCGCGGCGGACGTGTTGTCCCGATCGGCATGACCGGTCGGGGACCAGTATCCGAACCACCCGGCATGGACCCACGCCGACTGATGTACGGCGTAGATCGGGAAGGGCAGTCGTGGACAGAACCGGTATGCCGATAGCCGTCGTCGCCTCCCGGATCCGCCGGGAGGAGCGACTGATCCTGGAGTCGTTCGAGCGGCGCGGTCTGCTCTACGAGCACGTGGACCCGAGGAAACTGACGGTGCTGCTCACCGACGGCCGTCCGCCCTATCGCGCGGCGCTCATGCGCGAAGTGAGCCACAGCCGCGCCACCTCCGTCGCGTCCGTGCTGAGCGGACTCGGGGTTCCCACCCTCAACCGGCCGGAGACACTGGACGTCTGCGGGGACAAGCTCCGTACCGCGGTGGCGTTCCACGCCGACGGACTCCCGATCCCGCAGGCGGCGGTCGCGTGGGGAGCCCCGTCCGCGCTGGACGCCATGGCCAAGCTGGGCTATCCCGTGGTCGCCAAGCCGGTGACCGGATCATGGGGGCATCTGACGACCCGGATCCACGACGAGGAGCAGGGCAGGTCCATCCTGGAACACCGGGCCGCCCTGCCGAACCCGCAGCAGCACGTGTTCTATCTCCAGGAGCACATCGACAAGCCCGGACGTGACATCAAGTCGTATGTCGCGGGCGACCGGGTGGTCTGCGCCATCTACAAGAACGCGGTGGACGACTGGCGGACCAACACCGCCATCGGCGGCGCCGCCACACCCTGCCCGATCACCCCCGAACTGACCGAGCTGGCCCTGGCGGCGGCGCGTGCGGTGGGCGGGGGCTTCCTCGGCGTCGACATACTGATCGACCAGCAGGAACGCATGTACGCGAATGAGGTCAACCACACCCCCGAGTTCCACGGTGCCATCGACGCGACCGGGATCGATGTCGCGGGATTCATCGTCGACTGGGTGATCGAGGAGATCGAGTCGTTGGAAGCGGCGGAGAAGTCATGAGACACGCGTCGCTCCGGACCGAAGAGAGGCTGACGCGATGAGCGCGCCCGCGGACCGCCGTTCGCTGCTCGCCCTGTGGAGCGCACCACGCTCCCGTTCCACGGTGTTCTTCCGGACGATGCTGGAGCGCCCCGATCTGCTGTCGTTGCACGAACCGTTCTGCAATATCGTCAATGACGGCAGGACCGAGGTGGGCGAGCGCGGGATACATTCCACGGACGCCCTGATGGACGTACTGCTCGAAATCTCCGAAGAGCGGGCCGTGTTCTTCAAGGACACCACCGACTGTCAGTACGACGCCGTATTCGAGCGCCAGGACTTCCTGAAGAGCGGACGGCACGCTTTCCTGCTGCGCGATCCGCGGGAGATCATCCCGTCGTTCGCGGCGATCAAACCGGATATGGACCTGCGTGAAGTAGGCCTCGAATATCTCCACCGGATCTACCGGGCGGTGCTCGAAGCCGGCGGCGATCCCGTGGTCCTGGACTCCGACGACTTCGTCGACCGCCCGGAGGCGACGGTGCGGGCGTACTGCGAGGCGGTGGATCTGCCGTTCCGCGGCGACGCTCTGAGCTGGCGGCCGGGGGAGAGGCCGGAATGGCGTCAGTCGGCCCGCTGGCACACCGATGTCAGCGCCAGCTCGACGGTGGAACGCCGGCCGAGGACCTATGAGCGGACGATCGACAACGATCCCTCGCTGCGGCGCTTCTACGAGCACCATCTGCCGTTCTACGAATACCTGTGGGAGCGGCGGCTCCGTGTCGTCTGAGCCCGCCACCGCTGCCACCGCCGCCGTTGTCGGCGGCTACCAGGAGGCCGACTGTGTCACCCTGTCACCCCTTGCCCCTCACCACTCCGACCGGGTTGCCTCTCATAGACTCCACCGTTAGTGTTGCCTCTGCATGAGACTCTACATACACAACATGGACGTCGGATCAGCCACACGTGAAGTCCGCGCTCTGGTCATCGAATCCGAGAGGCACGGTTGATGATTATCTCCAAGCCGCCGTTCTGCCCCGTGCACTTCGAGGCTCCCGATCTGCTCGACTCCGGTTTCCACGCCTCGACGGACATGCACGCGCTGTGGGCCGAGCTGCGTGAGAACCAGCCCCTCTACCGGGCGGACCCCGGCGGCGGACGGGAGCCGTTCTGGGTGGTGACCCGCCATGAGGACGTCAGCAGGGTCCTGCGCAGCCACGCGGAGTTCTCCTCCCGGCGAGGCACGATTCTGAGCATACTTGACCTGAATACGCCGGACATCGCGACCGACAACATGCTGGCCGACACCGATCCGCCGCGGCACAGGGAGTTCCGGGAACCGCTGAACAAGGCGTTCGCCCCGCGTGTGGTCGCCACACAGGAGGAGCTGCTCCGCAACCTGGCGCGGGACATGCTCCAGTCGGCGCTCCAGGCCGATGTCTACGACATCGCCAAGTCGACGATGATGTTCCCGATGGCTGTCACCGGCACGCTCATGGGTCTGCCCCCCGAGTCCTGGGAGCGGCTGGTGGAGCTGGTCATGATGACGATCGCCTACGACGACCCGGACTACTCCACCGGCAGCGGGCAGGCGACCGTACGCCAGGCCCGGCACGAGCTGTTCGAGTACTTCCGCGAGGAATTCTCCAGTCGTTCCCGCGACGACGCCGATCCCGATGTGATCGGCACGCTGCGCGCGATGGACCTGACGGAGGGACCGCTGTCGCAGGAGCAGGCACTGCTGAACTGCTTCGTGCTGCTCATCGGCGCCAATGTCACCACGCCCCATGCGCTCTGCACCTTGTTCACCCTGTGGGCCGAGCACCCCGAACAGTTCCAGGCGGTGCGGGAGAACCCGGATCTTCGCGCCTCCTGCCTCCAGGAGCTTCTGCGCTGGTCGTCGCCGGTCACCGCGCTCATGCGATACGCCGTCTCGGATCTGGAGCTGCACGGACGGACCATCCGGGCAGGCGAACCGGTCAGTGCCTGGCTGGGTTCGGCCAACCGCGACGAGCGGGTCTTCAAGGACCCCTACACCTTCGATGTCACGCGCCAGCCGAACAGGCACGTCGCGTTCGGTGTCGGACCGCACTACTGCATCGGCGCCGGTCTGGCCAAAGTGGGGCTGGAGATCTTCCTCGACGAGATGCTGGACCTGGTGGACACCGTCGAGATCGCCGGTGAGGTGCGCCATGTCGCCTCGCACTTCGTGCCGGGCTACAAGAACATGCCGGTGCGGTTCACGCCCCGGAACGTGGCCGCCAGGTGAGCAGCCACCAGATCCACCGGCCCAGCGCGCGGTTGTGGTTCGACCACCGGTTCCGCTCCGCCACCGCGAGCCACAGTCTGTACTGCTTCCCCTTCGCGGGCGGCTCGGCGACCTACTACGCCGACTGGGTACGGGACTTCACCGGGCCGGTCGAACTGGTACCGGTCCAGTTGCCCGGCCGCGGGGCCAGGATGAGCGAGCCGCCGGCCACCGACATGCTTGAGCTCGCCGACGAGATCGCCGAACTGATCGCCGCCGAGCCCACCGAGCCCCTGCTGTTCGGACACAGCATGGGCGCCATCCTGGCCTTCGAGGTCTCCAGGCGGCTCATCGCCCTCGGCCGCCCCGTCCGGCACTTGTTCGTGAGCGGCCGTCCCGCACCGACCATCGCCCGTCCCGTGCATCGCGTCAGCGACCTTCCGCGCGACGAGTTCGTCCAGATGCTGCGGGAGTACGGTGCCGCGGACGAGGCGGTCTTCGACCACGCCGAGTTGCTGGACCTGCTCATTCCCACGATCAGAGCGGATTTCGCGATGATCGAGAAGTATCGCTGCGACCGAGGACCGCTGCTGTCGTGCCCGGTCTCCGCGTGGTGCGGGGACGGCGACCCCGAGGTGCCACCGACGGCGATGCGCCCCTGGGCGGACCAGACGTCAGGGGCCTTCACCCTCTCCGTGCTGCCGGGCGGACACTTCTTCCTCACCGAGAACAGGTCCCGGATCCTGCGGACGGTCCACGCCGCGATCCGGGCGGCTTGACCACCGATGCTCTGAGCGCCCGCGGACTACCGACAAGGAGCCGGAACGTGGATTTCGATGTTCCACCGGAGACTCTCGACTTCGCGAACGAGGTCGACGGGATTCTGCGGACGCCACAGACCGCACGGCTGCTGCGGAACGTCCAGGCCCGGGAGGACGGCATGGACGGTGACGTCCGTGAGCTGTACCGGTATCTCGGCGACGCGGGAATTCTCGCCCCCTCGTGGCCGGTCGAGTACGGCGGCAGGGGCCTCGACTTCACCGCGACGGTGGCGCTGCTGGAGCAGCTCGTCGCCCATCGGATACCACAGAACCTGTACTGCATCTCGGTGCAGAACGTCGGCTCGCTGATTCTGGCGGCGGGCTCCGAGCCGCAGCGCGGAACACTGCTGCCCGCGATGGCGAGCGCCGACCTGACCGCGTGCATCCTGTTCACCGAACCGGGACACGGCTCCGACCTGGCGGGTATGACCACGACGGCGGTCCGGGACAGCACCGGATGGGTCATCAACGGGCGCAAGACCTACAACCTCAAGAGCGCCTACGCCGACCTGGCCCTCTGCGCGGTGCGTACGGACCCGCGGAGCAGCCAGTACGAAGGGATCACCCTCTTCCTCGTACCGCTGGACGCACCCGGCGTGGTCATCCGTCCCATCCCCAGTCTGGCCGACGAGCAGTTCCACGACATCTGGTTCACCGATGTGCGGGTGGACGAGGACGCGCTGTTCGGCAGCGCCGGCGCGGGATGGTCGCTGATCACCCAGATGTTCGCCGCGGAACGCACCGGCCTGGACTACTACGCGCGGGGGAGGCACTGGCTGAACGTGGCCGCGGACCGTCTCACCGAGGACGGCCGGCGGCCGGCCGACCTCGTCCGTGTCGACCTCGCGCGCCACCGGACGAGGCTGGAGGCCAGCAAGCTGCTGAGCTGTCAGGTGATGCAGAACCTCCAGCAGGGGACCCCCGACATCGCCGAGTCGTCGTTCGCCAAATGGCACTGCAGCGAAACCGCCCAGCGGATCGCGTGGTGGGCGTTGAACGCGCTGGGTCCGGAGATGCTGGAACGCGGACCCGGCGCCGGGGACCGCGTGCTGGAGGCGGCCTTCCGTGAGGCACCCGGAATGACCATCTCCGGCGGTGCCTCGGAGGTCATGCTGGACATCGTGAGCAGTGCTCGCGTATTCGACAACGGGCTGACGGGGGACTGACCGCGATGGACCTGCGACTCGATCCGCTTCAAGAGCGACTGCGGGACGCGGTGGACGCGGTGCTGACCCGCACCGGCGAACTCTCCGCCCAGCTGGCGACCATAGGCGTGCCCACCCTCAGCGCACCGGAACGCTTCGGCGGCCTCGCGCTGGGGCTGAGCGCCGACATCGTGGTCAACGACCGTCTGGGGTACGCGCTGGCGCCGTCGGGCGGTTACCGCGAGACCGTGTTCGCGCTCGACATGCTCGACAGCGACGACGTGCGGACGGAGCGTCTGGCGGAGGTCATCGCCGATGTGCACAAGGGAACGCGGCAGGCGGTGCCGGTCGGCGCGCACCTCCCGGCCGGGGTGCGGGTGACGTCGGGGAGGAGGCTGTGGGGCGAGTCGGAACCGCTGCCCCGCGGCGACGTCGGGCTGTGCGTGGTACGGGCCGTGGACGAGGACGGCGGGAGCGGGTGGTACCTCGTACTCCCGCAGGCCGATACCTGCTCCGTCGAGTCCATCGACCATTTCGGCACGCCCGCCTCGCGGTTGCGGTTCGACGGAGCGGTCGCCGAGCCGCTGCCGGTGAGCGCGGACCACGCGGAGCGTGCCCTCGCGGCGGCGAGACTCCGCCAGGCGGCCCTGCTGCTGGGCATGGCCGACCGGATCCTGGATGTGGCACGCACCCATGTCAACACACGTACACAATCCGGCAAGCCGCTCGTGGAGCGGCAGACGGTCGCGCACCGATTGGCGCTGCTGAAGGGCGAAGCGGACGGCTGGCGACTGCTGCTGCACCGAGCGGCCTGGGAATTCGACTGTGACGAGCGCCCGGCCGCGGCGGCGGTTCTGGCCGTCACGGCCGAACACGCCCAGGTCGCCAGTCGCACCGCGCTCCAATTGCACGGCGTACGGGGAATGCTCGCGCATTCGATGGCGGCGACCGGGTACCGGATGATATCCGTGGAGTCCGTCCGGCTGGGCAGTCCCATCGATCTGTGGACGGAGGCCGCATCCGCAGCCTGACTTCCGCGGTCTGACATCCGCCGCCCGATATCCGCACGCGGATCGAGACTCGCGAACACGAGTTGTATGTGCAGTAATCCCTTGGGCATTGGAGCTTGTCCCGACAAGTGACGTACGTGGTCGCGGTGTAGGGTGAGCACCTGTTGTCTGAGAGGGGTGTCGTGTGAAGGTCAGCTGGAGTCAGGTATTCGCGTGGCGGATGCGGCGGCAATTCCTGGACCCGCGCAGTAAAGGTGACGCGAGCGAGATTGTCAGCAGACTGTGTGGTGTTCAGGCGCAGGTCTGGAGTGCCGGTGAGTTGGCCGTCGCGTTACGGCAGGCGACACCCGACAGGGACAGTGTTGACCGGGGTGTCGCCGATCGGACGCTGATGAAGACCTGGGCGATGCGTGGAACCCTCCATCTGCTGCGCCCGAGTGAGGCCGGCGCCTATCTGTCCCTCATGGCATCGACGGGCAGCTGGCTCAAACCCTCCTGGCAGAAGGCCTCCGGAGTCTCACCGAAGCAGATCGACGAGTTGACCGAAGAGGTGGCCGCCATCCTCGACGAGGGTGCCGTGCTCACCAGGGACCAGTTGGTCACCCGGCTGGTGGCCGACAAGCGATTCCAGAGCATGGAGGAGCGGCTGCGATCGGGATGGGGCTCGGTGCTCAAGCCGCTGGCATGGCGCGGTGTCCTGTGCCACGGTCCGAATCAGGGCAACAAGATCACATTCACCCTGCCGGAGAGGCAGTTCGGATCGGACTGGAAGAAGGTTCCCGAGCCCGACGAGGCGGCACCCGTGGTGATCGAGTCGTATCTGGGTGCCTACGGTCCTGCCACTCCTGAGATCTTCGATCGCTGGCTGTCGCTCAACAGCACGAGCAAGCCGAAGCTGCGGGGCTGGTTCAAGGACATGGGCGACAAGCTGACCGAAGTCGATGTCGAAGGCCGCCAGGCGCTGATGCTGACGGAACACGCGAACGAGATCGCCGACATCGCCCCGTACAAGGGGGCCCGGCTGCTCGGCAGTTTCGATCAGTACGTTCTCGGCCCCGGAACCAAGGACGAGGTGATACTCGCGGCGGAGCACCGTTCCGCGGTGAGCCGTGCCGCCGGATGGATCTCACCGATCGTCGTGATACACGGCCGAGTCGTCGGAGTGTGGGAGATCCTCGACCAGGAGATCGTGGTGACCCCCTTCCCGGACAGCGGCCGTCTGCCGCTGAAGGAGATGGAGAAGGAAGCGGCGCACGTCGCGCGCGCGAGCCGGCTGAGCCGGCTGCCGCTTCGCGTCGTCTGACGTACTCAGGTCCGTTCGGGGCGCGGGGGGTGCCGGTCACCGGTCACCGGGCCCGGTGACCGGATGCGGTGGTCACGAGGCGTGAGCGCGATAGAGATCACGGAGCAGGGCGATCTCCGCTCCGTGATGCATGACCTCACGATTGACGTGCAGGACCAGTGTGGCCATCGGCCGTTCCCCCCACTTGCCTTCGGCGTCCCCTATCGGCCGCCGCAACGTCGTGTCATCGAGCGAGATCACCCCCTTGCGCCAGGCGTGGTATTGCTCCCGCAGCGCCGTGACGCCGTCCTCGGCGGTGACCGGCAGGGGCGCGGTCTCCATGGTCAGCGAACCGTCGCCGAAGTGCGCGCTCGTCCGCGTACCGAGCACCTGGAGCGCGACATGGGTCAGACGCCAGGCGATGGTGGTCACCGGAGGCGGTTCCGGAACCGGCTCCTGCCAGTCGAACATCGCCCGGCCGTCCTCGTCGGTCCGGACCGTCCAGCAGTCCGGCACCGGCTCCCAGAGGTATTCGTCGTCGGTCAGACCAGCCAGCCGGGGCATCAAGTGGTGCTCCCAGTAGAGGTCGAGCTGATCGAGCATTTCGGCGCGCCAGATCATTCAGCAGCACTCCTGTCGGGTCGGTTGTTGCCGCGTATCACGATACCCGGAGCGGAAACCTCACGTGGTCGAGCGGTCGCACAGCGTAGTCGCGATGGTTCGCCGTCGCGCCTCCGTCACCACCGCCCCCAGCTCCACCGGTCTTTGCTCCACCGTTCTTTCACTGCTCGGGTTCCCGCCCGATCCGCTCTTAGGCCCTGGCCCAGGCCCCCGCTCGGAGGAGCGCGGCGGCCTTCTCCGCGATCATGATGGTGGGAGCGTTGGTGTTCCCACTGGTCACCGTCGGCATGACCGAGGCGTCCACGACACGCAGCCCGTCCACACCGCGCACCCTGAGCCGGGGGTCCACCACGGACTCTTCGCCGTGGCCCATCGCGCATGTCCCCACCGGGTGGTAGCACGTGGCGCTCCACTCGCGGATATGGGCGTGCCACGCCGCGTCGTCGAGGGAGTCGAGGTCCTTGGTGTCCGGAAGGTACGGGCGGGCGAGGTGATCGGCGAAGGGCGGGCAGTGCGCGATGCCGGCCACTGCCCGAAGCCCCTCGGTCAGGAGGTCCAGATCCGCGGGATCGTCGAAATACCGGGGATCGATGAGCGGGTGCGCCCGTGGATCGGACGACGCGAGGCGGACGGTCCCGCGCGCTGCCGGATTCAGGGCGGTCGAGTTCATCGTGAACACCGGCCGCTGAGGTATCTCCTCTCCGCTGAGGATCAAGGCCGTTGCCCCGCCGCACAGTTGGATGTCGGGCCTGTCGTGCCTGCGCCCGCCTTCGGTGGAGCTGAGGAACGCGCCGACCTCTCCGTAGTTGGAGGCGAACGGTCCGCCGCCCGTGGTGCGCCACAGTTCCAGATGCTCCGGTGTGAGCAGGTCCCGGACGATGTCGCTGGTGTTCCTGGTCTCCCACACGACGGGGGCCAGCAGTTGGTCCTGGAGATTGCGCCCGACTCCCGGCAGTGGCACCCGCACATCGATGTCCAGATCACCGAGGTCGTCCGGGGGCCCTATCCCGGACAGAAGCAGCAGCTGCGGTGAGTTGACGGCTCCCGCGCAGACGACGACCTCCGCGTCGGCGTACGCGGTCTCCTCCGCCCCGTCCGCCAGATACGACACACCGGCCGCCCTGGAGCCCGCCAGAACGATCCGCGTCACCAAGGTGCCGGACCGTACGGTGAGATTGGGGCGTGCGAGGACCGGGTGCAGATAGGCGTCGGCGGTGGAGCAGCGGCGCCCGTTGTGACAGGTCACCTGATACGGGCCGGCGCCGAGCGGCGACGGCCCGGCGAAGTCGTCGTTGTGGTCGAGTCCCCATGCCAGGGCCGAATCCACCCAGGCGCTGGACAGTTCGTGGGTGTAGAGGCGGTCCTCGACATGGAGCGGACCGTCCGACCCGTGATAGGGCGGGCGCAGACGCCGGTGGGACTCGGATGCGACGAAGTACGGGAGTACATCGTCGTAGCCCCAGCCGTCCGCTCCGAAGTCGTCGCGCCAGCCGTCGTAGTCGTGCCTGTTGCCCCGGATGTAGATCATGACGTTGGTGGAGGACGATCCGCCCAGCGTTCTGCCCCGGGGCCAGTAGAACGTGCGGCCCGGCGGTGACTGTTCGACCGTCCGGTAGTTCCAGTCGACGTCCGACTTGAACAGCGTCCCGAGTGCGGCCGGTATACGCAGGGTCTCGTCGGTGTCGGGATGCCCGGCCTCCAGCAGGAGCACGCGGGCGGAGCCGTCACCGCTGAGGCGGTTGGCCAGTACGCACCCGGCGCTCCCCGCGCCGACGATGAGGTAGTCGTAGCTTTCCGTCCTGGTCATGGGTGGTCCTCGGGTCGTGTCCGGTCACCGCGCCGGGCGTCCGGTCATGGGCGGTAGATCGACTGGAGCTCCTGGTACGCCCGGAGTCCTTCGGGGCCCAGTTCCCTGCCGAGTCCGCTGGCCTTCCTGCCGCCGTAGGGGGAGGTGATGTCGGGGAGATAGCCGTTGAGTCCCACCGTCCCGGTACGGATGCGCCGGGCGACCCGGGCGCCCCGGTCGAGATCGGCCGTCCACACCGTGCCCGCCAGGCCGTACGCCGAGTCGTTGGCGAGACGTACGGCCTCGTCCTCGCCGTCGTACGGCGTGATGGTCAGCACAGGACCGAAGATCTCCTCCCGCGCGACGGTGGACGAGTTGTCCACGTCGGCGAGGATCGTGGGTTCGACGAACCAGCCCCGGTCGAGTCCGGCCGGCCGGCCTCCGCCCGTGGTCAGCCGGGCGCCCTCGCTGAGGCCCTGGCGGACATAGCCCTCCACCCGGTCCCGTTGCGGGGCGCTGACGAGCGGGCCGATCTGTGTGGCGCGGTCGAGCGCGTCGCCCACGACGGCGCCTTGCGCCATCGCGGTGTACAGCTCCACGATCTCGGGATAGCGGCCGCGCGGAGCCAGGATCCTGGTGCTGGCGAAGCAGGTCTGGCCGTTGTTGATCAGGCTGGCCATGAAGAGCTGTTCGAGGTGGGAGCCCAGGTCCGCGTCATCGAGGATGACCGCGGCCGACTTGCCTCCCAGTTCCAGGGTCACCGGCCGTATCAGCGCCGCGCACGCGGCGGCGACCCGGCGGCCCGCCGCGGTCGATCCGGTGAACGACACCTTGTCGACACCGGGATGGGAGACCAGGTACGCGCCTGCCTCGGGCCCGCCGGGCACGATATTGATCACGCCCTCGGGGAGACCCGCCGTCTCGACCGCGTCCGCCAGCAACGCCGGGTCCAGCACTGTCTGCGGCGCCGGTTTGAGCACGAGCGTGCAGCCCGCCGCCAGGGCGGGAGCGATCTTGAAGAAAGCCATGGTCTGGGGGAAGTTCCAGGTCATGATGGCCGCCACCACACCTATGGGTTCCCGGCGGACCACCGTGGTGCCCTGCGGCAGGCCGACGCGGGTTTCCTCACCGGTCGCACCGGCCGCACCGGTCGCGTCGGCGACCAGCCCGGCGTAGTAACGCAACAGCATGGCCGGGACCTTGCCCTCGAAGGGCTCGGCGGTGGAGATCGGCATACCGTTCTGCGCGCTGACGGTCCTCGCCATCATCTCGCTTCCGGCGTCCAGTGCTTCCGCGAGCCTCACCATGGCCGCCGCGCGCCGCTCCGGCTCCCAGGTGGGCCAGCCGCCCGGCGCGTCGAACGCGGAGCGGGCCGCCTGGACGGCGTGGTCGATGTCCAGGTCCACCCCGGCGGGAGCCGAGCCCAGATATTCACCGGTGCTGGCGGATGTCGCGGTGATGGTGTCGCCGCCCGCGGGCGCCGTCCACTTCCCCCCGATGAACAGGTGATTCACCTTCATGGCACGTGCTTCTCTCGGTTGCGCTGTGCTGGGCGCGCGCCCCGCGACCGGATTCGCCGCCCGGCGGACAGACGGGCGCACCTGGTTCTGGCGGCCACCGGCGGGTGGTGATGACTCCACCTGGTGGCGACTTGTCTTATTTGTTACTGATGTCCGTCAGGGTACACCCATCTGGTGGCGCATGCCATCAGATGGCTGCGGAGCGCTGCCGGAGGGCCGCTGACCGGTCGGCGGGCCACGGCCGTCGCTACCATGGAGCCCGAGGAGTCTGGTCGCATGAGAACGTATGACGGCATGACCGCCGAGGAACGCGTCTCGGTACGGCGCCACCGCATCATGGAAGCCGGGCTCGATCTCTTCCACGCCCAGGGCTACACCCGCACCTCGATCCGCGCGGTGCTGCGCCGCAGCAGGTTGCAGGACAGGTATTTCGCGGAGAATTTCGCGTCTCTCGACGAATTGATGGCGGAAATCCTCAAGGAGATGAACGAGGAAGAGGCCGCGCGCTGCCGGAGCGTCCTCGACAGGACCGGAACCCGTCGCGACAGGGCGCGAGGAGTACTCGACGTCCTGGCCCGCGGAGTCACCGACGATCCGCGCAAGGGGCGTGTCAAACTCATCGAATCCCTCGCGGCGGGCCCGCTGGCGGCGAAGGAACGGCGGCGCGGGATGCGGTACATGGCCGAGCTGGTGGAATCACTGCTCCGTGAGGACTGGCCCGACCCGGGAATCGATGTCACGGCGATGTCCTTGGCCGTGGTCGGCGGTGTGAACCAGATTCTTCTGAACTGGGCGGACGGCGGCATTCAATTCTCTCGCGAGGGCGTCGTCGAACAGGCACTCCATCTGTTCGAGGCCGTGGCCGCATTCGGCGGTGCCCCGGGCGACGCCTGAAGGAACCATAATCCCTCCGTAACATGGGGAAACAGCCATGGAAAGTGACACGTTTACGGAACATGACCGGCTGTTCATCGGTGGCGGATGGGCCGCCCCGCATTCCACAGTCCGTATTCCGGTGACCTCACCGATGTCCGAGCGGTTCATCGGATCGGTCCCGGAGGCTGATGAAGAGGATGTCGATACGGCGGTGTCGGCCGCCCGTGCCGCGTTCGACGACCCGGGGGGATGGGCGCACTGGGAGCCCGCCCGCCGGGCGGAGGCGCTGAACCGTTTCGCCGCCGCGTTGGAGGCACGCGGTGGTCGGACCGCCCGGCAGGTCACGGCCCAGAACGGTATGCCCATCGTGTTCTCCGAGCCGGTCGAGGGGCGCGCACCCGCCTTCCTGCTGCGGCACGCTGCCGAACTGATCACGCGGGAGCCGCTCGAACGCGTACGGGAACGGGCCGACGGCACCGGGAGCACACTGATCCGCCGGGAACCCGTCGGCGTGGTCGGAGCCATCGCCCCTTGGAACTTCCCCCAGTCATTGGCGGCGTTCAAATACGCGTCCGCCCTCGCCGCCGGATGCACGGTGATCCTCAAGCCGTCGCCGGAAACCGTGCTCGACTCCGTCCTGCTCGCCGACGCGGCCGGGGAAGCGGGCCTGCCGGCCGGAGTCATGAACATCGTGTTCGGCGGCACCGAGGCCGGCGCCGCGCTCGTCCGTCACCCGGACGTGGACAAGATCGGGTTCACCGGGTCGACCGCCGTCGGACGTCTGATCGCCGAGAACTGCGCGCGCCTGCTCAGGCCCGTCACGCTCGAACTCGGCGGCAAGTCCGCTGCCGTCCTGCTCGACGACGCGGACATCGAAGCAGTGGTGAACAGCCCCGCGTTCTCGGCCATGACCCTGTTCGACAGCGGCCAGACCTGCTGGGCGTCGACCCGGATCCTGGCGCCGCGCTCCCGCTACGAGGAGACCGTCGAAGCGGTGGCGTCCATGATGGCGGGGCTGGTCGTCGGTGACCCCTTCGACCCGGGAACACGGATCGGTCCCATGGTCAGCGAGAAGCACCGGACGCGGGTGGAAGGGTATATCGCCAAGGGGGTGGGGGAAGGGGCCCGTCTGGTGACCGGAGGGGGCCGCCCCCGCCACCTGGAAACGGGATGGTTCGTCGAACCCACCCTTTTCGCGGACGTCGACAACCGCTCCACCATCGCCCAGGAGGAGATCTTCGGTCCTGTCCTGTGTGTGATCCCCTACCGGGACGACACCGACGCCGTACGCCTTGCCAACGACTCCTCCTACGGACTGGCCGGCAGTGTGTGGACCGGCGACACGGACCGCGCGATCACCGTCGCCCGCCGCGTCCGCACCGGTGTCTTCTCGGTCAACGGACAGCGCACCGATCTGGGTGCCCCGTTCGGAGGCGAGAAGGACAGCGGACTCGGACGGGAACTGGGCACGGAAGGGCTGGCTTCCTACCAGCGACTCCAGTCGGTCTTCGTGTGAACGGCGCCGCGAGGCCCCTCGGCGTGGCCGCGAGGGTGACGCGGATCGATAGGATTCCGTCCGGGACCTGATCGCGGAGGAACGGGCCAACGAGCGCCGATCCAGGCGGACTTCGGCCGGTCATGTCGTTGCGACAGCGTCCGGAACGGTGACCGGAACACCAAGCAAAAGGGGAGAGCCAGTCATGCGCGGAGGCAGCGTCGCTGTGGTCGGCGGCAGCATAGCGGGGTGTGCCACGGCCTTGGCCGCGTCGCGCGGCGGAGCCGGGAAGATCACGGTCTTCGAGCGGGCCGACGCCCGACTGCGCGACAGGGGAGTGGGAATCGCCCTTCACAGCGACCGGTACGACGAGCTGAGGGACGCGGGCTATGTGGCACCCGAGATGCCCTGGGCGCCCCTGACCCGGCGGGTGTGGAGCATGCGCGACGGCGAGGCGGACCACGGCCGGGCCATCGGTGAGCAGCCGTTCCCCTTCCGCGCCTACAGCTGGGGCTCCCTGTGGAGCGAGCTGCGCCGCCGGGTGCCCGAGGAGGTCTCCTACCGGTCCGGCGCGACGGTCACCGGTGTGGAGCCGGACGCCGACGGTGTGACACTGCGGCTCGCGGACGGACACCAGGAGCACTTCGATGTGGTGATCGGGGCCGACGGGTACCGCTCCGTCGTCCGCGAGGCCATGTTCCCCGGTGTCAGCGCGACGTACGCCGGTTACATCGGCTGGCGCGGCACGTCGTCGGACGTCGCCGGCCTCCCCTCGGACGGCCAGGACGCGCACAACATCGTCTTCCCCGGCGGCCACTGCATGATCTACCGCATCCCGGACGGCGCCGGCGGGCACCGGCTCAACTGGGTGCTCTACACGACACCCCCGCGGACCGACGGCCTCCACCCCGACCTGCGGACCCCGACCTCCCTGCCGCCGGGCCGTCTGCACGAGGAACTGACCGCGCGTCTGCGGGCCCTGGTGGCCGACAACTTCCCGCCGTACTGGGCTCTCAGGGTGCTCCGCACGCCTCCCGAGACCACTTTCATCCAGCCCATCTACGACCTGGAGGTGCCCCACTACACCTCGGGACGGATGGCGCTCGTCGGCGACGCCGCCAGTGTCGCCCGGCCGCACATCGGCGGCGGCAGTGTGAAGGCGCTCCAGGACGCCACCGCCCTGGAGGCCGCCTGGGTGGCGGGGAGCGGCTGGCAGGAGGTCCTGGCGAGGTACGACGCCGACCGCCGCGCCGTCGGGACGGCCATGGTCGCGCTCGCCCGCAGGATGGGCAGCGCACAGGTCGAGAACACACCGGACTGGTCCGCCATGGGCCAGCCGGAGTTCGATGTGTGGTGGCAGGACCAGAACAAGGGCTCCGACCGGCGCAGCGGCTTCGGCGGCCACAGCATCAAGGCCGGGTAGGGCCGGAGCGCGACGAGGGCGGTGACCGCGCACCGGTCACCGCCCGCTCCCCGTACCGCTTGTAGGCCGGTACCGCCCGCGTGCCGGTACCGCTCGTAGGCCGGTACCGCTTCCGTCTCAGAGTGCCGTCGGCGCGAGTTCGAGCGCGGCGTGCAGCGCGCCGGCATCGGCACGGGCGTCCGCGCCGTCCAGTCGCAGTGTCGCCCGCCCCGAGGTGAGAACCGTGAGCGTACGGGCGCACTCGGCCGCCTGCGCAGGGCTGGGGGACACCAGCAGTACGGCGATGCCCTCGTCCGCCAGTGTGGTCACCAGCTCGTAGACCTGCCGGACGAGTACGGGCGCGAGGCCCTCGGTCGGCTCGTCGAGCAGCAGCACGTTCGGCGAGCCGAGCAGCGCGCGGGCCAGGGCCAGCATCTGCTGTTCACCGCCGGACAGGTCCGATCCGCGGTTGCCCCGGCGCTCGCCCAGCCGGGGCAGCAGTTCCAGGACGCGCGCGGGGGTCCACACGCTGGGGCGTGTGGTGTCGCCACGGCGCGGCGGACGGTAGGACAGCCGCAGGTGTTCGGCGACGGTGAGCCCGGCGAACACCCGGCGGCCCTGCGGTACGAGACCGATCCCGGCGCGGGCGATCCGGTGTGCGGGCTGTCCCGTCACATCCCGGCCGTCGAGCCGTACGGTGCCGGCGCTGGGGCGCGTCAGTCCGGCGACGGTGTGGACCAGGGTGGTCTTGCCGGCGCCGTTGTGGCCGACGATGGCGTGGACCGTGCCGGCGGGCACCGACAGATCGAGACCGTGGAGGACGGTGCCGCCGTGGTAGCCCGCGGTCAGGCCGGTGAGTTCGAGCATCGGGGGTCGGTCATCCTCTCGCGTCGGCGGACGGATCGGGGGACGGATCGGGGGACGCGTCGGCGGCCGGGCCGGCGGTGGCCGCGCCGGCGGCCTCGGTGTCGGAGCCCGGGACGTCGGCCATGGCCTGGTCCGCCGCCCTGCCGGTGTTGTGGTAGGCGTCGCGGACCTCGGGGTGCGCGAGCACCTCCTGGGTCGGACCGGTGACGAGCACCCGTCCGGCGGCCAGGACGGTCACGGTCGCGGCGAGTTGGGCGACGACCTCGACATGGTGCTCGACCAGCACGATCGCGACGCTCTCCGGCAGGCTTCCCAGGACGCCGAGCAGTCGGCCGATGTCGCCGTCGGTCAGCCCGGCCGCCGGCTCGTCCAGGAGCAGCAGGCGTGGCTCGCCCGCCAGCGCGGCCGCGAGGTCGAGCATGCGGCGCTGTCCGTGGGAGAGCGCCGAGGCCGGCCGGTGGGCGATGTCCGCGAGACCGACGGCCTCCAGATGGCGGCCCGCGGACTCGGTGTGCAGCCGGTAGCGGGACGGGCGCCGCCAGGCACCGCGGCGCTTCGGATGGTGCGGCCAGCCGGCCAGTACGACGTTTTCCAGCACCGTCAACTCGCCTATCACCGACGGCTGCTGGAAGCTGCGGGCGATACCGAGACGGCTGCGCCTGGCGGTGGCCGTACGGGTGATGTCCGTGCCGTCCAGGACGATGGTGCCCCGGTCGGGCCGGTCGGTACCCGCGATGAGGTTGAGCAGGGTGGTCTTGCCAGCGCCGTTGGGGCCGATGACGGCGTGCCGGGCGCCCGCGGGAAGCCGCAGGCTGACGTCGTCGACGGCGGTGAGACTGCCGTAGCTGCGGGTGAGACGGGTGAGGTCCAGCACCGGGGATGCCGATGCGACGGTCGGCGTGGGCGTCATGGGGAGACCTCCCCGGTGGGGGGCGTGGCGCGCGCGGACGTGGACGCGACCGGGGGCCGCTCGCCGGGCCGGGGCTCGCCGGGCCGGGGCTCGCCGGGCGGGGACCCGTCGGACGTCGGCCCGCTCCGACCGGATCCGCCGCGCAGCCCGGCCAGACCGCGAGGCAGCAGATACACGGCCGCGACGAACAGCACGCCGAGCAGCAGCGGCCCGTGGCCGGGCCACGAACTGGCGACCCAGTCCCGGGTGATGACGATCAGCCCGGCGCCCATCAGGGCGCCGATCACGGACGTCGTACCGCCGATGACGGCCGCCAGCAGCGCGAACGCGGCGATCTCGAAGCCGACGTCGGCGGGGGAGAGATACTGCTGGACGGTGACCATCAGCGAGCCGCCGACACCGGCCAGCGCGCCGGCGCAGACATGCGCCACCAGCAGATAGCGCCCCACCGGGTGCCCCGAGGCACGCATCCGCGCCTCGGCGCCCCGGGTGCCGGTCAGCAGCTTCCCGGCCGGGGAGCGCAGCACGAGCAGGGTGACGGTGACGGCCATGACGGCGACGACGAGCGCGTAGGTGTAGACCTCGCTCTCCTCGAACATCCCCTCCCCGCCCCACAGCGCCTGTGTGGAGGGGAACCCGACGAGACCGTCGGCGCCGCCGGTGACGGACTTGAACTGGTTGATGACCGCGCCGGTCAGCTCACCGATTGCCAGCGTGATCATCAGCACGGTGGTGCCACGGGCCCGGATCACGGCGGGCCCCGTCACCGCGGAGAAGACCGCGGCCGCGAGCGCCGAGAGGACGATCTGGACCGGGCCCATGGTCCACCCGGCCTGCGCGAGATTCGCGGTGGCGTACGCGCCGACGGCGTACGGCGCGGTCTGCCCGAGGGTGGGCAGTCCCGCGTAGCCGGTGAGAACGGTGACACTGACCGCGAGCAGCCCCAGAGCCAGGGCGGAACCGGCCAGCGAGATGCTGTACGGATCGAGCATCCCCGGCAGCGCGAGCAGCAGCGCGAGCAGCACGAGCAGCGGAGCGGCCCGCCGCCACGCGACCCCGCGCGAAAGCCGACCGATCCGGGCGAGCGCGCCCCCGCCCCTGCCGGACGACCCCGCCGCACCGGCCGAACGGGCGTGCTCCGTAACGGACTTCGCCTCATCCGTCCCAGGTGCCGGCCGGGCGTCCCGCTCGGGGTCGTTCGTCGGGATCTGTCCGGGCGCCGTGGCATCCCGGCCCGCACCCGCCCCCGTCGCCCCGCGCGGTCGCCACCGCGCGGCGAGGTGGCGGCGGAGCCGGGCCAGCGGGTCCGGGGACGGGCCCTCCGGGCCGTGCGCGGTCGCCGGTTCCGCGAAGCGCGAGCGGAGCACCAGCACCGCCGCCATCGCGGCGAAGAGCAGATACGGCGCCAGGTCCGGCGCCACCGAGACGCCCAGCGTCTGGACCTCGCCCACGGCGATCGCCGCGAAGAACGTCGCCCAGAGCGAGCGCAGCCCGCCGAGCACGACCACCACGAGGGACAGCATCAGCACGTTCTCGGACGTGCCGGGCCCGGGACCGATGATCGGCGCCCCGAGCACGCCCGCCGCACCGGCCAGGGCACCCGACGCCGCGAGGACGCCGGTGTGCACCGCCCGGGGGTTGTGGCCGGTGGCCGCGAGCATCTGCGGATCGTCGGCGGTGGCCCGTACCGCCGCGCCCACGCGGGTCCGGGTCAGCACCCAGGTGCCGAACACGGCGAGCAGCACGGCCATCACGATGAAGCAGAGCCGGTACGCGGGGTACCGGTGGCCCAGCAGCGTCACCGAGGAGTCGAGGGCCTCGGGGACGCGTACCGGAAGCTCGTCCGCCCCGAAGAGCTGGATGAGCAGATCACCGCCGACCAGGGCGAGCCCGAAGGTCAGCAGTGCCTGAGCGAGATGCCCACGCCTGGCGAGCGGAACCGTCGCGGCGGACAGCCCCGCCCCGGCGACGCACGCCGCCGCGGTTCCGGCGGCCAGCCCGAGGGCGAGGCCGCCCCAGGTTCCGTCGCTCAACTCGGCCCCCGTGTAGGCGCCGATCGCGTACAGCGTGCCGTGCGAGAGATTCAGCACGCCCGCGGTGCCGAAGGCGAGACTCAGACCGGCGGCGACCACGAACAGCAGCAGCCCGTAGGCCACCCCGTCCACCGCCGGCATGAGGTGGGCATCAAGGAGTTCCACATCAGCCGCCGAGCGTCGCCAGGTCCTGGACCATGACGTTGGCCAGCTGGTTGCCGTCCGGCCGAACCTGACGCAGATACCAGGCCTGCACCGGCGAGTGCGCCTTGTCGCCGAACTCCCAGGCGCCGCGCGGGCTGTCGATCTGGCCCAGACCCGCGATGGCCTTGTTGATGGTCTGCGGCGTCACGTCACCGTTCTTCGCGGCATCGGCGATCGCCTTGTCCAGCACGGCGGCCGCGTCGTACGACGCCATCGCGTACGTGGTGGGCTGCGTGTCGTGCTTGGCCGTCCAGTCGGCGGCGAACTTGCGGTTGGCCGCGTTGTCGAGGTCGGCCGCGTAGTTCAGGACCGAGTAGATGTCCTTCGCCGCGTCGCCCTGCGCCTGGAGCACACTGCCCTCGGTGACGAAGGCCGTGTACAGCGGCAGATCGGCGATGTCGGACTGCGCGTACTGCTTGGCGAAGTCGATCGCGGCCTTGCCGGCGTAGAAGCAGTACACCGCCTTGGCGTCCGTCTTGGCGATCTCGGCGAAGTACGGCAGGAAGTTGGTGGTCTTCGGGAACGGCGTCCAGGTGGTCTTGCCGTCCGGGTTGGCGAGTTCACCCCCCACACGCTTGAACTCGTCGGTGAAACCGCGCAGTTCGTCGTAGCCGCCCTGGTAGTCGGGGCCGATCGCGTAGACCGGTCCGTCGACCTTCTCCTTGACGTACGGGGCGATGGCCTTGCCCGGCTCGTCGGACAGGAAGCTCGTCGTCCACACGTATTCGAGGTCCTTGATGACCGGCCGGCCGTTCGACCCCAGGAAGGGGATCTTGGCCTGGTTGACCAGCGGCAGCACCGCGTTGACCGAGCCTCCGCCGACGAGGCCCGTCAGCGCGTCGACCTTGTCCTTCTTGACCAGCTTGGTGGCCGCGGGCACGGCGGTGGGCGGACCGTCCCCCTCGTCCGCCACGATGAGTTCGACCTCGCGTCCGCCCAGCTTGTTGTCGTGGGTGTCCAGGTACAGCTCGAAGCCGGCGCGCAGGTCGGTACCGACCGGCTTGTAGGTGCCGGACAGGGAGGCCACCAGGCCGACCTTCACGGTGTCGTCGCCGGCTCCGCTGTCGCTGCTGCACCCGGTGACGGCCGCCAGACCGAGGGCGAGGGCGGCGGCGCCGGCCGGCCGGAATCTGCGGCGGCGCGGAAGGGACACGTCGAAGAACATAAGGGCTCTCATCGGTAGGAACGGGCAGTACAGGTCGAGTGGCGGTGAAGCGCGCTCGACATGGGCGACGACCGCGGCGGTGCGGGTCGTACGGACGGAGCGGGTGGTGCGGTGGTGCGGGCCGTACGGCGGGTGCGGGCGGTGCGGTCGTACGGGATCGGACCGGCGATCAGTGCGAAAGCTCGGTGCTCGTCTCGCGGACCTGGGGAGACAGCGCGTCGCCGACCTGGTTGATCAGTTCGGACATCATGTAGCTGACCTCACCGATGTCCGCGTCCCTGGTGGTGGTCACCAGCAGCGAGGCGCCGCTGGAGACCGCCATCGAGAACATGTAGCCGCCCTCCATCGCCGTGAGGCTGTGCTCGACGGGATCGGTGTTCGTCAACTGGGCGGCGGCGGAGAGCAGGTTGACGACGCCGGAGGCGATGGCGGCCAGCCGGTCGGCGTCGTCACGATCCACCCCGGTGTAAGCCAGCGCGAGTCCGTCCACGGACACGGCTATCGCCTGGGTGACTTCCGGGATGCGTCCCGCGAAGCCGCTCAGGATCCAGCTCAGGTCGGCGGGGGAGGTCATTTCTTGCTCCGTTCGATGTCGTCGGCGGTGGCGGAACGTCCGCGCTGGTTGGTGCTCCTGCTGATCCCCTGGGCGTAGGCCGCCAGGACGTCGGAGACTTGCCGGGAGTCCCGGCGGCGGGGCGACGGCCTGGGCGCGGTGGCGCCGGAGCGCTGTTCGGTACCGTCCCGTTTGCCCAGGGTGGGCCGCTGCTGCGGAGTGTTGCGCTGGCGCACGGGCAGTCCCGAGGAGCTGACTCCGGCGATGCGTGAAACCGGCTCGTCGCCCAGGGGACGCCGGGCAGGCGTGTCGCCGCGCTCCCGCTCGCGCGTGCCGGAGCCGGGACCGCCACCGAGGAATCGGTTGCTTCCGGCGATGCCGCCGGGGGGAGTGCCCCGGTCGCGTCCGCCCCGCTCCGTACCCCGCGTCCCGCCGGGCCGGGCCGGCGCGTAATCGCCGCCGACGGGAGCGCCGCCCATGGCGGTCCCGGTCCCGGTCCCGGCACCCGCGCCGACGGAGGCGCCGTCGCGGTCCGGCCACCCGCCCGCTCCGGCGGGCCGCCCGCGCCCGGACTGTCCCGGCTGGGTGAACGGACGAGGCGTCTCATAGCGCGCGCCGACGCCACGGCTGTCGTTGTCACGGTCCTCGCCGAGTGTGCCCCGCGGCTGCGGTGCGGCCTTGCGGGGGGCCGAGGCCAGCACGTTCACGGGCAGCGCGACCTCGGCGATGGTGCCGGGGCCGGACGAGTCGCACAGTTCGACCACGATGCCGTGGCGCGCGGCGAGCCGCGCCACCACGTGCAGACCCATGGACCGTACGTCGCCGATGCCCGACTGCGGCTCGCGCAGCGCGGCGTTGTAGACCGCGCGGCGTTCCGGGGTGATGCCCACTCCCTCGTCGACGATCTGTACGACGGCCCGGTCCCACAGCCGCCATACGGCGACCCCGACCTGCTTGTCGGGAGGCGAGAACCGGGTCGCGTTGTCGAGGAGTTCCGCCAGGATGTGCGCCACGTCGTGCACGGCGCGGGCGGCGATACCGATCTCCGAGTCGATGACACCGAGCGACACGCGGTCGAAGCGCTCGATCTGCTGGGCCGCGGCCATGATGACGGTGGAGCAGTCGATGTCCTGCGAGCGCACCCGGGCCTGACCGTAACCACCCAGCACCAGGAGGCTGTTGGTGTTGCGTTCCATGCGGATGGCGAGGTGGTCGAGGGCGAAGAGGGTCTTCATCCTCGCGGGGTCGGCCTCGTCGCGCTGCACCATGTCCAGCTCGGACACCATGACGGTGGTCAACTGCGCGCCCCTGCGGGCGACACCGACCAGCGTTTCCGCGAACTGCTCGTGGATGTGGGCCTGTTGGGCGGCCAGCCGGACGGCTTCGTGGTGAACCGCGTTGAACGCCTCACCGACCTCGCCGATCTCGTCCCCGCCGGTGGTCCCGATCGGGTTGCCGGACCGCTGGGCGACCTGCTCGGGTGTCGCGCCCCTCAGTGCGCCGGGCTGCGACAGTTCGCTCATCACGGCGGGCAGCCCGGTGTGGGCGACCTCGTGCGCGGCGTTGCGCAGATCATGCAGCCGGCGGATCATGACGCGACCCAGCCGGATGGCCACGACGACGGCGCCGACCAGGGTCAGTACCACCAGGGTGATCTCACCCCCGGCTGTCCAGACGAGCGTGGTGCGCGCTTCGGAGACCGTCGAGAACACGGACTCGTCGATCCGCTTCTCCACCGAACGCAGCAGCGTCAGACGGTCGTTGGAGGCCTTCCGCCACTCCTTCGGGGTGACCTCGATGTCCTTGCCCGGACCCGTACGCCCGATCTCGTCCTCAAGGCGTCGGGCCTCCAGCGCCTTCGTGCCGGAGAGGGTGCGCTCCAGCCAGGTCCGCCACTGGCCGGGGCCGAGGTCGAACAGGACACTGATCGACTCGGTGTAGCCCAGCCGGCTGGCGTCGAACGTCCGCTGGGAGGCGGTCGTGAAGCCGCCCGCGGCCTGCGCCCGCGCCACCGTGACCTGCTGCTGGGCCGTGTACTCGGCCGCCTCCGACAGAGCGGCGGCGGCGCGGATCCGGTCCGCGATGTCGGCGTCGACACCGCTGGCCTGAGCGATGCCGTCGCGGTAGGCGTTGAGGTCGGCGATCACGATCCGGTAGCCGAAGGCGAGCGCGGAGATGGTGCTGCCGCCCGAGCGCACCTGGGCGCGCAGGGAGGGCATCTCGTCGATGAAGCGCTCGATACGGTCCAGCGCGGCCTGTGCGTTGCCGGGCACCTCGGACAAGCGCTCGATCTGGCCGCGGAACCTGGCGACGCTCATGTCGGTCGCGTTGGTACTTTCCTGGAATGTCTCCGCGTCTCCCTGTGCGGAGACCAACGCGGTGGCCGCGGCCCGCTCGCGTTGCAACTGATAGGTCAACTCCCCTGCGGTCGCCGCGACTTCGACCATCGTGGCCAGCCGGTCCGCCTGGAGCGCCTGGTTGGTCGCGGGTGCGAGAGCCAGAGTCGAGAAGGCGACGGCCACGGTGAGGGGCGCGGTGACGAGCAGGACGAGGCGACGATTGATTTTCACTGAGCGGCTCCATCGCCGGAACCGGTGCTGAGTATCGGTAACACGCAGATACCTATTAACGGGTTGTGGCGGAGTGTCGGTGGGGACGCTGCTATGTCGGTGGGGGCAGTGGGAAATGTGGGGACTGTGGTGCGTCAGTGGGGACTGGTGTGCACGTGTGCGTTGTTGTGGATGAGACGGAGGGGGCCCCAGCGGCGCGGCCCGATACTAAGCCGTAGCGCGCGGCAACGGACGCGTACATGCTCGAAGATCGCATGAGCCCCACGGGGCAGGAGCGATCGGATCCCTGCCCCGGACGCCTGGAGGACGGTCCTTCCCGAGGCCAATCGGAATGACCGGATCGGCTCGGCGAAACCATGAACGACCAGTGCACCGGCCTTGTGCCAGAGGGCGGCAGAAGTCAGGCGGAATGTCCACGAGGCTTTCTCACACGGTGACTTGACTGACCATCAGGGACTTGGGTTTCGTTGCGGAAAGGTTAGATCCGTTGGTCGGCGACCGCGGCCCGGTATGTGCCCGGACCATCCCTTGCCGGCCGGATCCGGGCGCACGGCCGTCTCGGCGGCTCCGGGTCGCGGCGGCTGGGCGAGGACGGACCCCGCGTCATCGAGTTCGGGGTCTCGCGTGCGGCGGAGAACCGGACCCGACCGGAACGGGGGGTCTGTTCGGCGTATCGCGGTTCATGTCCCCGGAGCGGTTTCCGGATCCCCGCTCGGCGGGATTGGTGCCGGTCCTTGCTGGGCAGTGAGCAGGGAAAGATCGTGTCATGTGCACGACCATTTTTTCCGCAGGAGGTCCACCATGCACATCCGTACGTTGACCAGCGGGTTCGCCGCCGCCCTGGCCGTGACCTTTTCCCTGATGGGCGGTCAGGCCGTGGCCGCGCCTTCCGTGGACGCGGACAGAGCCCTCGCGGCGCGTGTCGTCACCTATGACGCCAGCGGTGCCGCGGAGTTCAGGTCCGCGGTCGACCGGGGCGCGGCGATCTGGAACGAGAGTGTCGACGGTGTCGAACTACGCCCGGCCGCGGCGGGGCAACGCGCCAACATACGGGTCCTGGCGGACAACGGCTGGCCCCGCGCCATCACCACCTCCCTGGGCAACGGAACCGTCTACATCGGCCGGGAAGCGGTGATCGAGGGGCACAACACCATCCGCATCTCGTCCCACGAACTGGGCCACATCCTGGGCCTGCCGGACCGTAAGCCGGGTCCCTGTTCGAGCCTGATGTCCGGTTCCAGCGCGGGAACCACCTGCACGAACGCCTATCCGAACACGGCCGAGAAGGCCGAGGTCGAGCGGTACTTCGGCGGCGCGTTCGCGCGGCCGGGCGGAGCGGTACCGCTCAACACCGTGATCGTGGACTGACGCGCGGCCGGGGCCCGCTCGCGCAGCACTGAGGGCGACCACGTGTGTGATCGCCCTCAGTGCTGTCCTCAGTGCTGTCCTCAGTCGGACCGGCTCGCCCTCAGCCGGGCCGCCCTGTGTGTCAGACCGCTCGGAGGCCGATCCGCGCCGGCCGCCCGCCGGTGTCGGTGACCGTCACCTGTCGCCCCGCTCGAACGGTACGACCTGGATGGTCTTCGAGGTCGTGACCGGCGCCAGGGAGCTGTCGTCGGTGTACGCACGCATGGAGTCGTTCGTCACGGTCACGGTCACCGAGCCGGCCCTCAGCGCGGTGAGCGTCCGGGTCCGCGGGTCGAGGATCGCGACCTTGCCCTGACCGCGGGCATCGTCGACGGCGCTCTTCCCGCTGCCGATCGCCAGGTTGGACGAGCCGCTCCAGTCGACCGACATCGGGTACCGCAGCGGCACCACACGCGAGCCTGTCGACACGCCCTGCGGCTGCACGATGCTGCCCGAGAGCTGCGCCGTGTCGTCGACCTCGACCGTGGCCGGGGTGTCGAGCGCGATCGACTGCGCGAAGGCGCGCACATCGGCCTCGATCCACTGCTGTGTCGCGTCCCGGCCCGCGTCGACGGACCAGTCGACCCAGCCGGTGAAGCCGCCGCGGTCCGGCGTGCCGTACGGGTCCTTGCCCGACGACGGCAGCACCGTGTAGGGGACACCCTCAAGGCGGTGGACGTTCGTTATCTGGGCATGGGAGCCGACCATCGCGGCACCCTTGCGCGAGGAGTCACGGAAGTCCGTGAGCATGTCCTCGATGAGCGCGGCCTCGTCGCGGTCGCCGAGCTGACTGGACTTCGCCTCGGCGGGGTCGTCCACCGGGTGGTGGGCGAACACCATGACATTGCGCACCGACTTGTCCGTCTTGGCGTCGGCGAGCGCTTCCCGCATCATCGGGAGCTGGTCCCACGCCGTCCCGCGCAGCGATCCGAGGGAACTGGCGAGCAGGATGAACCGCGTGCCCTTGTGGTCGAACGTCCGGTACGGCCGGCCGAACTCGGTGGTGAAGTTCGTCAGATCGCTCTGGACGTTGTTGAGCCCGTAGGACTCGTGGTTGCCCGGCACGTAGTAGCACGGGATGGAGCCGGCCTTCGGGTCCGGCGTGCTGTCCGGCGCCGGCTCCTGGCCGACCGGGATGAGGTCGCACCCGGCGTCGGTGAGCACCTTGCGCGCGAGCGCGAGGTCCTGCGGCAGCCCCCGGTCGGTGATGTCACCGTTGAGGACGAGCAGGTCCGGGTCGGTCTTGCGGATCCGCTGGATGGCGGCCGTCGCGACCTGGGTCAGCGCCGGGTTGTCGGCCGTGAACTGCACGTCCGACAGCGTGGCGAACTGCCATGTCTTACGCCCGACGAGCAGCGAGCCGTCGTCGGAGATGAGCGGGTCGGCCTGCGGGGCGGGCTGGGCGGGCAGGTCGACCGAGGTCGGGACGTCGGCCTCGATGCGGTCCAGGACGAACGTGCCCGCCTTCTGCTGGGCGACGTTGGTGTTGATGCCCTGGAAGCTCGAGATCGTGATCGGGAACGCCGTGGTCGCCGGCACCGTGAACGTGGCGTTCTGCCAGTCGCTGCTCGCGGTCAGGCCGGTGCCGTAGATGCCGTTGCTCTTGCCGGCCGCGTCGATGTAGCCCAGGTAGGTCAGACCGCTCGGCACGCTGATGTTCGACTTGATCCGCACCCGTACGCGCAGCGGCTGGCCGGGAACCGGGACGCGCTGGGCCGCCGACGCCGCCGAGATACCCACGTTGCGCATCGCGTTGAAGTCGATCCGCAGGCCGTCGGGGTCCGCCGAGAACGTCGTGGCCGCGGTGCTGTTGTTGCGCCAGCGAGCGAGCACGTCGTCGTCGAAGTCGTAGAGCGTCCTGGTCTGCACGCCGATCGTGATGGGGAGCTGGACCGACTTGCCGGCGACCGAGAGCTTGAGGATCGTGCTCGCGTTGGCGAGCGGGGTGATCTTCAATTTTCCGTTCGAGGGCCGGACGTCGACGACGCTGTGGTCGTAGTCGAGCGCGAGGTCCCGCGGGTCGATCGGAGCGGTGTAACCCTGTGCGTCGCGGCCGGTCACGGAGACGGTGGCCGCCTGCTCGGGTGTCACGTCGGCTATCGACAGGAGCTGGGACGACAGCTCCACGCTGTTGACCGGGCCGAGGACGGTGACCTTCGCGTCCTCGTGCTCGCCGCCCACCCGCGCCCCGACCTTGACCGTGCCCGCCTCGGCCGGGGCCGTGAGCGTGCCGTCCTCGACGGACGCTTCGTCCGCGGACCACTCCACGGACTCCTGGTCGACCGGCACCGGGGTCTCGTGCTTGTCGAGGCCCCGTACGACGAGCGCGCGGCGCAGGCCGGGGAAGACCTTCACGCCGCCGTCGGCCGCCGCCGCGCCCGGCGCGGGCTTGACGAGGATCTCGTGCAGCTTTCCGTCGCCCTTCGCGACGAACACCCCGACGCCGTTGGGGTCGTTGCGCTCGTGACCGTCGGACGGGACGTTGCGGACGGTCGCGTCGTCCTCGCCGAGCGCGCGGGCGACCATCGTGGTCGAGCCGCCGCCGTCGAGGTTGACCGCCGTCTCCACGCCCATCGCGGCGAGGTCACGCGCCTCCTTGTCGATCCCGACGCCGCCCTTGCCGGTGCCGCCCGGACCGTCCCAGGTGGCGAGCACGAGTGTCCGGCCGCCGTCCTTGAAGCCGAGCGCGGTGCGCGGGGCGATCGAGGTGTCGAGGCCCTTGACGACCTGGCCGCCGGAGATGATGGTGCCGCCGTGGCCGATCGCGAACCGCATCGTCTTGGCGGCGCTGTCGGCGAGCGAGTAGCTGAGCGTCGCCGGGGCGCCGGGCCGCAGCGCGCGGATCGCGGTCGCCGCGGCGCCGCGCCCGACGAGCACGAAGGCGCCGTCCGGAACCTTCCCCGAGCCCGCGGGACCGTTCGGCGTGACCGACACGACCGAACCGTCCTTGACCAGGACCTCGGCGATCTGGTCGTTGGCCACGCCGGTCAGGCCCCCGTTGCGGCTGTAGTCGCCCCAGGCGGAGGTGAACGCGACCATGCCGTCCGCGGGGATCCCGCCGCCGTTCGCGGCGTTGATCGACAGGACTTTGTGGCCCGCCCCCGCGAAGTCCGCCGTCGCGTCGACCGAGAGGTCCACGAGCTGGGTGATGCCGTCCTTGCTGACGCCGACGTGCTTGCGGCCGCCGGCGATGTCGGCGGTCTTGAGGAGTTCGCCGTCCTGGATCTCGCCGCCGAGCGCCGCGTTGGAGCTGCCGATGTCGAAGAAGTCGCCGTTGACGCCCGCGACGGCGCCGGCCTTCTTGGCGGCCTCGCTGAGCGAACCGCCGGACGCGACCGGTCCGGAGGTGAGCAGATCGGTGCTGACGTCCTTGTCGGACAGGTTCACGGTCAGGAATTGCGCGTCGTACCAGCCCTTCTGGTCGAGCGCCTTCACATGCTGCAGATTGATCCCCGGACCGATCTTCTCGGCTGTGTTGACCAAGGGAATCCCGCCGGTGACCGGCGCGGGCCGGCTGTCGTCCGCGTACGCGACGGCAGGTGCGGCAGCCAGGGCGGTCGCCGTGGCGAGCACCACCAGCAGTGGCCTCGTACACCGATGGTTCAGGACCATCAATTTCATTGGAACCTCGGGTCAAAAGATGACGCGGAGGCAGAACAACCCCCACCACGCCCATTTCGGGCGCGCACCCATTCGAAAGATCAACCGAGAAGCGCGGATGACGCCATCACGAGCCCGCAATGAACCCTCGCTGTGGAGTTGAGACCTGACGCCGTGGCGGACCGCGGTGGTCCGTGGCGGACCGTGGCGCCCGGACACTCCTGGTCCGTGTCCGACGAGTCATGAGGTAAATGGTTCGCGGGTCGGCCGTTTGGTTCGTAGCCTGCACCGCGTGATCAGTTTTGGGCTGCTGGACAGCGCCGGGCGACATGTCGCCCTGCATGAGGTGCACGACGAGAACTGGAGGGCTGTCGCGGACATCGCTCCTCTGGACGGCCAACGCCGATACGTTCCCGCCTTGGCGGCTCGCTATCTCGTGCTGTCGATGCGCGAAGGCGTATGGAACTCGTTCGCGGTCTGCGCCGACGACACGGTGGCGGGGCACGTCATGTGGGGCCGCGACGAGGACGGTTCGCACTGGATCGGCGGCATGCTGATCGACGGCGCCGAGCAGGGCAAGGGGGTGGGGCGGGCCGCGGTGCGCACTCTGATGGGATGGCTGGCAGGCCATGAGGACTGCCAGGTGCTTCGCCTGTCGTATCACCCGGACAACACCGCGGCCGGGCAGCTCTACGCCTCTTTGGGATTCGAGCCGACGGCAGCCGTCGAGGGGGACGAGATCGTGGTCGAACTGTCCGCGCGGGCGGTCATCGCACCGACAGCGACCTAGATCTGTCCGGAAGGTCCGCTGGAAGTGCTACGGGGGAGTGCCATGGGGGGAAGTGTCACGGGCGGAGCCGGAGCCGGATCGCGGTGACGGCGACCGTGGCGTGCGTGAACCGAACGAACCGTGTGTGGTCCGCCGTCTCGGTCCGACTAGAGTTCGCCTCCTTGCGAAGGGCACAAGAAGTACACACCTGGGGGGGACATATGAGGCACATCCGGAGCGGAGCGTGGGCGGGGATCACCCTCGCCGTGCTGGCCGCGACCACCGCGTGCGGCGCGGACGCCGCGAGGAAGACCGTCGACGCCGTCAGCCACGCCGACGCGATCATGGTGGCTCTGACCCGTGCGTCGGACAAGGCGTCGAAGCTCGGTTCGGCCGAGGTCGAGACGACGACGGTGATCGACGCGGCCGGGGGCAAACCGGTATCCATGGACGGCACCTACTCCTGGGGCGACGGCGCCGCGCTCGATGTCGAGATGGACACCGCGAACGCGCAGATGCAGTCCCTCCAGGACGATCCCACGCTGACGGTGAAGATGGTCGACGGGGCGTACTACTACGAGGTGGACCCGCAGCCCAGTGGCCCGCTCAAGGGGAAGCACTGGATGCGGATCGACGTCTCCGCCGTCATGGGGGAGTCGGGCGCGGACAGCATCGCGGACAACGCCGACCCGACGGCGGGCCTGCGCTACATCGGCGCGGCGAAGGACGTGGAGAACCTCGGCGAGGAAACGATCCGCGGCAAGAAGGCGACCCACTACCGGGGTAGCGTCGGCGCGGAGCAGGTCAACGCGTCCGACCTCACCGCCCAGGAGAGGAAGGCCGCCATCGAGTCCCTGAAGACGAGCGGCGGGAAGATGACCGTCGACATCTGGGTCGACGGCAAGGACCTGCCCGTGCGGATGAAGCAGAGCGGCGGCGGTGTGGCGACCACCATGGACTTCCTGAAGTTCGGTGCCATCAAGCCGATCACGGCCCCGCCGGCCGCCGACACGGGCGACCTCACCGACCAGGTCAGGGCGCAGCGCGACCAGTCGCTGGGCCAGTGACGGACCGAGTGGGGCTCTGACACGCACCAAGGCGGCCCGGCCGATACGACGGCCGGGCCGCCGGTGTGAACCGGCTCGGCCCGGTGTTCGACCTGATCGCCCACTGACCACCACCCGCTTTCACAGCCGTCACAGCCGTCCCGGTCCGCGCGTGCGGGTGCGGGCCAGCAGCAGGGCGATGTCGTCGTCCAGCGACTCCGGCATCGCCGCGTCGGGGATGACGACGTCCGATGCGCGACGCGGTTTCAGGGACATCGCCGTGATCACTTCCGTACAGAGGTCCTCCAGCGGGACGCCGGGATGCGCGAGGGCCGAACCGAGCCGGCGCAGACCCTCGTCGAGATCGGCCTCGCGGGACTCGATGAGCCCGTCGGTGTAGAGGGCGATGACGCTGCCCTCGGGCAGCTCGATCGACAGGGACTCGTACGAGCTGAGGCCCGTACCGATCGGCGTACCGGCGGGCAGTTCGGGGAAGGTGACGCCGCCGTCGGGGGTGAGCACCGCGGGCGGCGGGTGTCCCGCCCTCGCCATGGTGCAGATCCGGGTGGAGAGGTCGTAGACGGCGTAGACGCAGGTGGCGCCCATGGCCTGGGACCAGAGGCCGGGCCCGCCGGCCTCTCCGCTGTCCTGCTCGGCCAGACGGACGACGAGGCTGTCGAGCCGGGAGAGCAGTTCATGGGGCGGCAGATCCAGCTCCGCGAGGGTGCGGACGACCGTACGGAACTGTCCCATCCTGGCCGCCGCGTTGATGCCGTGCCCGACGACATCGCCCACCACCAGGCCGACCCGGTCGCCGGGAAGGTGGATCACGTCGAACCAGTCGCCGCCGACGCCCTCGTGCGTGTCCGCCGGCAGATAGCGCGACGCGACCTCGATCGCCTTGCCTCCCGCGAGACGCTGCGGGAGGAGATCGCGCTGGAGCGCGAGAGAGGCGGCCCGCTCGCGGGTGAAGCGGCGGGCGTTGTCCAGACTCAGTGACGCCCGCCCGGCGATCTCCTGGAACAGGAGCAGTTCGTCCCTGGAGAACGACACGGGATTGTCGTTACGGACGAACACGGCTTCGCCGAGGAGTGTTCCGCGCGCCTGGAGGGGGACGATGATCAGGGAGTGCATGCCGGTCGCGCGGATGTTCCGCAGCCGGTCCGGGTCCTGGTCGAGCCAGGTGCCGGGAGAGGTGTCCAGGACCGGTTCGTAGTGGGACTCCCGCGAGCACAGGGCGCGGGTGAACGGCGACGAGGGGGGCACGAGGACCACCTCCCCGATGCCCCACAGGGACTCCGGCATACCGGAGTGGATCGAGGCCGCTCCCGCACGGCGGAACACGGGGACGCGCTGGTCCGGGGAGGTGAGCCGCTGGAGGGGCTCGCCGCCGAGCGGCACCGACTCGGCCAGGTCGATCGTGATGTAGTCGGCCAGTCGCGGCACCGCGAAATCGGCCAGTTCCTGCGCGGTTTTCATGACATCGAGGGTGGTACCGATGCTCTTGCCGGCCTCGCTGAGCATGAGGAGGTGCTTGCGGCCGTCGGACCTGCTGATGTCCGTGGCCATGCAGCAGACACCCAGCGGGCGGCCTTCCGCGTCGTCGAGGCGGAAGTACATGCAGGAGAACACGCGCTCCTCGTCCGTGTCCGGGACGGGCCACCGCTGCTCACGCTCGATCACCGGTACCCCGGTCGCGAACACCCGCCGGATCAGGGCCACGACGGCCCCGCTCTCGCCGCCGGGCCACAGCTCCGTGAGCACATGCCCCACCCGCTGGTTGTGTACGAGCCGGTCCCAGCGTTCGGCTTCCTCGTTCACCCAGATGTACCGGCCGTCACCATCACAGATCGACACCGCGATCGGTGAGCGGGCCAGCGCCGTCCCGAGAGGTGTCTGCGGCGGTGTGCGCGGCGGCGCCTCCGTGACGGTGCCGGTGCTCGTGACGGCCCTGGCCATCACGAGCCATTCCTTTCTGCCACCGCCGGACAGGGGGGACGCCTCGATGGACGCACGGACGCCTGTTCCGTCCCTCCGGCGCAGTTCCGTCGTCCCCGACCACGGCTCCCGCAGCCGTGCCCGCCACATCCACTCGGCCAGGCCCCGGGGCGCCAGGCGCGGTTTCAGCAGCAGCGTGGCGGAGCGGCCGACGATCTCCGCGGCGGTGTACCCCAGAAGCCCTCTGGCTCCTTCCGTCCATCCTGTGACGGTTCCCCGGACATCGATCATCGCCACGGCCGTGCCCATCCGATTGGATTGCGATGTTCCGGCTGTGGAGTTGATCATTGCTCAGTCTCCCCTCCTCTCGTCGAAGGTCGAGAAAGCACGCCCCAGCTCATCGGACCAAGAATAAGCCGTTGCACCTTGTCCCCAGTGTTTGCTCAATTCCGCACCATTCTCGTCCGTACGCGCATGCGTCTCTACACAGGGTGACGCCAATATCGCACATTCGTTCCCGCGATAAGTCGCGTACTTTTCCTTCGATTGCGGCTGTCCTGAAGCCGAGTCGCCGCGTTGAGCGGTCTACGGTGTCACCGTCGCCCATTACGTTCAACGGCTCAGCTCCTGGCTCCGGCCGCCTGCAGAAGGGACAATGCGATGGATCCTGATATCCGGACCAGAGCCGCGATCGAGGAACACTGGCGGGCATCGGAGCGTGGGGATACCGAAGCCGAGCACGCCATCTACGCCGCGGACGCGATCCTCGACTATCCCCAGTCAGGTGAGCGATTCCAGGGCCGCGCGACGATTTCGGCACAACGTGGCGGACACCCTGCCAGCCGGCACTTCACCGTCCACCGGATCGTCGGCAGCGCGGATCTGTGGGTGAGCGAGTGTGTCATCACCTACGACGGGGTGCCCACCTACTCGGTGAGCGTTATGGAATTCGCCCACGGGCATGTGGTGCACGAGACGCAGTATTTCGCGGACACCTTCGGTGCGCCTGAATGGCGGACAGCGCTCGCGGAGCCGATGCCGGGCAGGAGTATCGCCAGGGCCTGACCCAGGGCCTGACCTAGAGCCTGGCCCGCGGCCGGCCTCGGGGGTGGGCCGGCCGGGCCGGGGGCGGGGGTCCCGGCCCGGCCGTGTTCGTACCGCTTCACCGTGTCGTCCTTCGCGCGGACCCGGTTCTCGGTCGTGCCGATGCGCCGCGCGATATCGGCGGCCATCCGATGTATATGGCGAGATCTTGCCCTCCCGCACCGCGCATCGCACGGCAAATCATCCATAGCGGGATGTATCAGCAATGGCGGTTGGGACCATTGACGAGTTATGAGTTCGGCAGTTCAATCTCGCCCGTACGGTCAAGCTGCCGGCACAGAAGGCGGAACGTCCCGACCGTCTTGGCGTCCGAGCATCCTCGGGCACACAGCCGCTCGCGGTTCGGCGGTTCCCGCACAATCGCCAATCCCATCAAGGGGTGAACCATGTACCGCAGAATAATGCCCGGCCTATGCGGCCCTGTGCGGCGTCGTGTCGCTCGCCGCGGGCGTGGTGTCCGTCCAGAGCGGCGACGCGCGCCCTGACAACGTTGCCGTGGCGGCCGCTGCCCAGCCGGCCGCCAAGCCCGAGGCCCAGATCGTCGCCGCGGCCGGGGCCACCACGCCCTTTGTGACGGTCGAGGCCGAATCCGGGGGGCTCGGCGGCGGCGCCCGTGTCCGCTCCATCGGTCCGGGCACGACGCCCCCGACCAAGGCCACCCTGGAGGGCGAGGCCTCGGGCTATTCGCTGGTCGAATTGAAGGCCAACGGCGATTCCGTGACGTTGACGAACAATACGGGGAAGAACGCCAACAGCCTCGTGGTCCGCGCCTCGATCCCGGATTCGGCCGGGGGCGGCGGAATCAACGCGACGCTGAACCTGTACGTGAACGGCACCTTCCGCCAGGCGATCTCCCTCAGCTCTCAGCAGGCGTGGAACTACCGCGGTGCCACCACCGATCCGGACGACCCCGGTGCCGGGGGCCAGGCGTACCGCTTCTACAACGAATTCCCCCTGCGGGTGACGGGTGCCGCGATCGCCCCGGGCAGCACCATCCAGCTCAGGAAGGACGCCGGCAACACGGCTGCCGTCTACGACATCGACTCCGTCGATCTGGAGAACGTCGGTGCCGCGCTGGCTCAGCCGGCGGACTCGATCTCGGTCGTCGGCAACGGCGCGGACCCGAACTTCCAGAAGGATTCGACGGTAGCCATCCAGAACACGGTGAACGCCGCCCGCACGCAGGGGAAGTCGGTGTGGATCCCGCAGGGCAAGTACCTGACGAACAGCCTGGTCTCCAAGCCGTTGGACTTCACCGGAGTGAAGGTCCAGGGCGCCGGCATGTGGTACACCACCCTCTATCGCAAAGTTCCGCTGCCGGCCAACTCCTGGCGCTCGCAGATCGTGGTGGGCACGAGAACCACGGTGACGGACCTTCAGATCGACACCAACGCCGTCTGGCGGGGAATCGGCGGCACCGGCGGTTCGGACTACGGGGTCAACGCCGGCGGTACGGGCTGGCTGATCGACCGGCTCTGGACGCGGCACATCGACGCCAACTGGCTGTCGGGCACCGACGGCATCCTTCAGAACAGCCGGACCGCGGACAGCTACGGCGACGGTTACAACATCAACAACGGCAACGCGCCGAACGGGGAGAAGCTCGGCCTCAACATCACGGTCCGGAACAGCTTCGCCCGGAACACCGGTGACGATTCCTTCGCGACATACTCCGACGCAGGCCCCACCGGCACCAACGGCCAGGTGTCCGGAGCGAAGATCCTGAACAACACCGCGATCGCACCCTGGTGGGCCAACGGGATCCGGGTCGCCGGCGGAAAGAACGTCGAGGTGCGGAACAACGTGGTGAACAGCGTGTCGTCGAACAACGCCCTGGAACTCAGCGTGTTCGGCGATTCGGGGCACCCCCTGGAGTCCGCCGCGGTCACCGGGAACGTCCTCCAGGGCGGCGGTGGCTGGAACGGCGTCCGGCACGGTGTGCACATCGGTTCGACGGGGAGCACCTCACAGTTCCCGAACGCTTTCACGAACGTCACGATGAGCGACAACATCCTGCGTGGGTCCCTCACCGCGGGGCTCAGCATCGATCGAACCCGCGTCAATGTCACGCTGACGAACAACACGATCGACCGTCCGGCGAAGCAGGGAATCTGGATCAATTCGGGAGTCACCGGCACGGGGACGTTCACCGGCAACAAGATCCAGAACCTGCTCCCGGGACAGGTGGCGCAGCGGAACGATTCACCCAACACATTCAAGATCGTGACCAGCGGCTGACCTGGGATACCGATGGGAGGCAGCGGGAGCCGGGGAGCGTTCCGGCTCTCCGTACGGTCCGTCACCCGCCGTGGGACTACCAGGCCGGCTCCACGACTCCCGGCTCCACGGCTCCCGGCTCCACGACTACCAGCCCAGCTCCACATGGACGGTCTTGCCGTGGAGGCCGGGGACGACGCGCACCCGGCGGGCGAGGCTCTGGACGATGGGCCAGCCGCGTCCGCCGGTCCGGTCGGGGGTCCGGGAATACGGGGGACTGGGGCTGGTGTCCCGCACGGTGATCCCGATCCCGCCGGGAAGCAGGTCGAGCTTCAGGGTGAGGGGCCCGGGAGCGTGGCGGACGGCATTGGTCACCAGTTCGGAGATGACCAGCAGGACGTCGTCGCGAAACGTGGCGCGCGCGTACGGGACGTGATGGCGGAGAAAGGCGGCGCCGGCGTCCCGTGCTTCGGCGATACAGCCCGCCATGCCGTCGAAGTCCACGCACACCTCCGGAGGACGAGCGCCGTGCGGAGTGGCCGGCGGGGGTTCCATCCCGGCTCCCTTCCCAGTGAGTACCTCACCGCTGCCGGTGACACCGTCGTGCTGCCGGGGTGCCTTCCACTCGGCCTTTCCCCCGCACAGCAGAGTACTCAGCCGGCGTTCACGGGTTCGCGTCCCCTGCGGGCCGTGCGCCTGCGCGTTGATCCGCCCGTGTGTGGTGGTGGCCCGTTCGGGGAGCCCCACTGTTCCCTTCTAGTGCAGATTCACTACTCTGGTCTAGTGCCCACCACCCAGGCAGGGACTGCACATGAGAGAAGACGTAACGGTCACCGACCCGTTGTTCCAGGTCAGCACCACACTCGACGGCGACGTCACCGGCCTCTGGCTCGTCGGAGAGCTGGACGTGGACGGCACCGCGATGTTGCGTGCCGCCCTCGCAGACTGCTTCGCGCGGGGGTCCGCGCGGGGGTCCGACTGTGTCGTGCTCAACCTGCGGGGCCTGCGCTTCTGCGACTGCGCGGGGTTGAACGTCCTGCTGGAGGCCAAGGCCACGGCGGATAGGATCGGCACCGAGCTGTGCGTGGAGGGGGCCCGCGCGCAGGTGGCCCGACTGCTCGCCCTCACCGGCGCCGACGAACTGTTCGCCGAGAGTGTGCGGCGTCTACCACCGAGGACCGTCTGATGCCTTTGCCACCGCAAACCGCACCGGATACCGTGCCGCGCACCGCCGGTACGCGGATCACCATCCTGCTCGTCGAGGACCACGACATGGTGGCCGAGGCGATCCGGCTCGCCCTGGACCGCACCGACGACCTGGAGGTGGTCGGCCGCAGCCTGTCGGTGAAGGACGCGCTGGCCGACGCCGCCCGGCTGCGCCCCGCCGTGGTGGTGCTGGACCGGCGACTCCCCGACGGTGACGGCATCGCCGCCATCCCGACGCTCAAGGCCGCGGCGCCCGGTACCCGGGTGCTGGTGCTGACGGGCGAGGCGACCCCGGCGGTCGCCGCCGATGTCGCCGGGGCCGGTGGTTCCGGACTCATCCTCAAGGTCGGCAACCTGGGCGAACTCCAGGACGGTGTACGCCTGGTGGCGGCGGGCGAGGTGGCCTACAGCAAGGGCCTGCTCAGCGGGGCGCTCGACCGGCTGACCGGCCGGACCGCCGACCTGGGCGCCACCCTCACCCCGCGCGAGCGCGAGACCCTCGGCCTGCTCGGCGACGGCCTGGGCACCGCCGAGATCAGTCAGCGGCTCGGCGTCGCCCTCAACACCGCGAGGAACCATGTCCAGCGGGTCCTGGGGAAGCTCGGCGCCCGCTCCCAGCTGGAGGCAGTCGCCGTGGCCCGCCGTGAAGGCCTTCTCCGGTGAGCGGGAAAAGCCCCGGTGAACAGGGCCGTACCCCCGCCCCGTCCGAGACGGCGTTCACCCTGCTGGTCAACAGCGTTGTCGACTACGGCATCTTCATGCTCGACCCCGGGGGCTACGTGTCCACCTGGAACGCCGGCGCCGAGCGGATCAAGGGCTACCGCGCCGGGGACATCATCGGCAAGCACTTCTCGGTCTTCTACCCGTCCGAGGACATCGCCGCCCGCAAACCCCACCTGGAGCTGGAGGCGGCCATCGCCGACGGCCGGCTGGAGGACGAGGGCTGGCGGATCCGCAAGGACGGCTCCCGCTTCTGGGCCAACGTGGTGATCACCGCCCTCTTCGACGAGACCGGTGAACTGCGCGGCTTCGGCAAGGTCACCCGGGACATGACCGAGCGCCGCGCCGCCGAGCAGGCGCTCAGCGAGCGCCGCCGCCTCTTCGCCCATCTGGTGCAGGCGCAGGAACTGGAACGCCGCCGCATCGCCTGGGACGTGCACGACGACTCCATCCAGGCCATGGTCGCCGTCGGCATGCGCCTACAGCTCCTCGCCGACCGGGCGGGCGAGCCCCGCACGAGTGAACTCACCGAGCTCGACACGTCGGTACGCGAGGCGGTGGGCCGCCTGCGCAATCTCACCTTCCGGCTCCAGCCGCCCGGCATCGACCGGCACGGCCTGGTCGAGTCGCTGTCCCAGCACCTCGACGACGTGGTCAGGGGCTGGGGTCTTGAGCCGTCGCTGGAACACACCCTGGTGAAGGAACCCGCCCCCGAGACCGCGATCACCATCTTCCGCATCGTCCAGGAGGCGCTGCTGAACGTGCGCAAGCACGCGCGGGCGCGCACCGTACGGGTCAGCATCACTACCGAGAACCCCGGCCTGCTGGTCCGGGTGGCCGACGACGGCACCGGACGCCCGGCGGTCGCTTCCACGCCGCACGAGCACTTCGGGCTGATGGAGATGCGCGAGCGGGCCGAGACCGCCGGCGGCTGGTGGACGCTGCGCAGCGAGCCCGGCGCCGGCACCACCGTCGAGTTCTGGCTGCCCGACCTGCCGGCCGGCCGGCTGGACGAGCCGCTGCCCGGTGCACCCGCCGGCAACTCCGGCTCGTGGACCGCCCCCGAGGGACCGCCGTGACGCGGCCCGCCGCGCCCAGGGGTCCCCTGCGGGTGCTGATCTGCGACGACAACGACATGCTGCGCGCGGTGCTGGCGGAGATCGTCGAGGCACAGCCCGACCTCACCCTGGCCGGCAGCGCGGCCGAGGCCGACGAGGCGATCCGGCTCGCCATCGCCCGCCGACCGCACGTCGTGGTGCTCGATGTGCGCTTTCCCGGCGGCGGCCCGTACACCGCCCGGCAGATCATCCGCGCCGTCCCCGGCGTGCGCATCCTGGCGTTCTCCGCCTATGGCGACCAGGGCGCGCGCACCGAGATGGCCGAGGTCGGCGCCGCGGGATACCTCGTCAAGGGCGTCAGCAACGCCCAACTGCTGGCCGAGGTCCGGGCCTTGGGCGCCGAAGCCCTCACATCCACGGCCCCCGTCGCCGAGGGCGATCCGGCATAACCACCGGCCCCCACCGGCGCACGGCACCAGGCGGTCAGTATCAGGCGATCAGTCACCAATACGGTCCATCACAGGTGCCGGGGTGCGATTGGCGTGTCAGCGCCGACGGGCCCAGCCCGCTCCGATTCCCGCTATGTGCAGGGCCAGCGCGGTCAGGCCGAGAAGCATGATGTTCCCGGAAGAGAAAACATGGTTGGTGCTGATCTCGGCGGCATTGATGAGAAACGCGATGAAGAACAACACCGCCGCGACTATACCGAGCATGACGAAATCCTCTCAATTCGATGAAATGCGTGTGCCCCGCTTTCGCGCCGGCGGACAGGGGGAGCCCGCGCGATGTCGCGAGGCGGCTGGAGTGCGGGCGGAGGCCCGGTCCTGCCTCGGGTTCAGAACTTCCGGTCGATGCCGGTGATCACGGCCGGCCCCAACGGCGCGTCCCCCCGCGTGAAGCCGCTGTCCCGCAGCGCGGTCACGACTAGGCGTTCGGCTTCCGCCTCGGCGCCTGCCCGATCGGCGGCTTCCACCTCAAGGCGAACGGAGAACGCGGCGCCGTCGTCCTCGATCGTCAGGAGCTCCAGCTCCTCACTCTCACCCAGGTTCGTGTTCTTCGGATCCTTCGGGCGCAGCCTGCGCCTCACATCGGACCGCTGGGCGTCGGTGATGCCGTGCGTGAACGTGCCTGGCACTGTGATGACATAGGTGGTCACAACGACTCCTTCGGTACATGCGTCGGCGACTGTCATCCGGCGGGGGTCTCGGTGCGGCTCCGGGGGCGTAGGGCCCGCGGGGTGAGGGGGACGGTCTTCTTCGATGCCATGCCGACCCGTGTACCCGGTCGCGGCCCTTCCACCGGGGAAGCCTCCCGCCAGGTCCCGGACACCGTGGGACGGCCTCACCCGGGCTCGTCCACAAAAGCCCCAAGAAAATTCGCACGGCGATGTCGAGAACCCGTGGCCGGCTCCGTCCCCGTGACGAACGCGACGACAATGGGTCGTGTCAGCACCGAGGAGAAACACGATGGCCAAGTACCTGCTGCTCAAGCACTACCGAGGCGCCCCGGCCGCGGTCAACGACGTGCCCATGGACCAGTGGACGCCGGAGGAGATCTCGGCCCACGTGCAGTACATGAACGACTTCGCGGCTCGGCTGGAGAAGACCGGCGAGTACGTCGACAGCCACGCGCTGGCGCCCGGGGGCGTATGGGTGCGCTACGACGGTGAGGGCCGGCCGCCGGTCACCGATGGTCCGTTCGCCGAGACCAAGGATGTCATCGCCGGCTGGATGGTGATCGACGTCGACAGCTACGAGCGTGCCGTGGAGCTGGCCGGGGAGTTGTCGGCGGCCCCCGGCGCGGGCGGGAAGCCGATCCACGAGTGGCTGGAGCTGCGCCCCTTCCTGACCGCGCCGCCCACCATCACGGAGTGACCTCTCAGGTGCACCGGATGGACGAGGCCCTGCTCCGCGGCCTCACGCCGAGCGTGCTCACGATCCTCGTCCGCCGCGGAGCCGACTTCGCGGCGGCCGAGGACGCCGTGCAGGACGCGCTGGTCGAGGCAGTCCGCGTGTGGCCGGCCGACCCGCCGCGGGATGCGAAGGGCTGGCTGGTCACCGTGGCCTGGCGCAAGTTCCTCGACGCGACGCGCGCGGACACCGCCCGCCGCCGGCGGGAGGACCGCCTCGACGAGGAACCGGCGCACGGGCCCGCGCCCGCGGTCGACGACACGCTCCACCTCTACTTCCTGTGCGCCCACCCGTCACTGACCCCGGCATCCGCGGTCGCGCTCACGCTGCGCGCCGTCGGCGGGCTGACCACCCGCCAGATCGCCCAGGCCTACCTGGTACCCGAAGCGACCATGGCGCAGCGCATCAGCCGGGCCAAGCGCACCGTGACCGGCGTACGGTTCGACCGGCCCGGTGACGTCGCCACCGTGCTGCGCGTCCTCTACCTCGTCTTCAACGAGGGCTACGGCGGTGACGTCGACCTCGCCGCCGAAGCCATCCGCCTCACCCGGCACCTCGCGGGCATGGTCGACCACCCCGAGGTGGCGGGACTGCTCGCCCTCATGCTGCTCCACCACGCCCGGCGCGCCGCCAGGACCGCGCCCGACGGCAGCCTGGTGCCGCTCGCGGAGCAGGACCGGGGCCGGTGGGACACCGGCTTGATCGCCGAGGGGGTCGGTATCTTGCAGGCGGCTCTCGCCCGCGACCGGCTGGGCGAGTTCCAGGCCCAGGCGGCCGTCGCGGCGCTCCACGCCGACGCGCCCACCGCCGGGGAGACCGACTGGGTGCAGATCGTGGAGTGGTACGACGAACTCGTGCGCCTGACCGACAGCCCGGTCGTCCGGCTCAACCGCGCGGTGGCCGTCGGGGAGGCCGACGGACCGCGCGCGGGACTGGCGGCCCTCGCGGTGCTGGACGACTCGCTGCCCCGCCACACCGCGGTGGCGGCGTACCTCCACGAGCGCGACGGCGACCTGGCGACGGCGGCACGGCTGTATGCCGAGGCGGCCCGGAAGGCCCCCAACCTCGCCGAACGCGACCACCTCACACGCCAGGCCGCCCGCCTCAACACCCGCCGGTGACGCCGACGAGTCGTGCTCGTACACCTCCGCGGCATTTTTTCCTCGCGCAGCCGATCACCTGGTCACCGGCCTCATGAAGCTACGAGGCCTGCCACGTCGGTGCCGTGTGACGCCCGGGGCCGTAGATCCGGGCCAGTGCCTCGTCGGCCTTCTCCGGGCTGCCGGTACGCAGGAGGGCCCGGAAGCCCTCCCAGTCGGGAACGTGGCCGTCGTGTCCCCACTGATCGTTCGGGATGGTGTAGATGTGCACCCATGGCCCGTGCGCCGGCAGCGGACCGGAACCGAACACTGATCGCACGGCTTCGGCGGACTTGACCAGCATGGTACGGCTGTCTTCGGGCGTGGGGAGAAGTTTCTGAGGCGCGATCACATCGAGCTGAACCCGGGAGCGGGGATCGGCACCGGCGACATTGGCCGGTGCGTACCAGTTCTCGGGCTCGAACTCGTAGAACTGCACCCAAGAGGTCTCCATATGGGTCTGGTTGTTGACCAGGTCCTCGACGTCAGCCACGGCCTGGATGAGTTTCGCGCCGAGCTCCTCCTTCTGCGCGGCACTCAGACGGCCCTTCATCGCGTGGACGCGAACGAAAACCATGTGTGTGGGTCCTTCCGGTCGCCGGTCGAGGGCCAACCCTGAGCCGGAAGAGGCGGCCGATCTCCACAGGCACGCTGCCCCATGGCGATCCATCACCTGATCGGGCGAGACGGTGTCGGTCCTGGCGCCCGACATTTCCGGTGCCTCGGAACGTCGGTGGGCTCACTCCGAGAGGCCTGTCCAGCATCAGCCAGAGCGCGCCGTCCGGGGGAGGTGCGCGGCGCCGGGAAAACCACTTGATCCACTGGCTTACGGTTCGAACATGACGACTGCACCCCGACTGGCGAGGGTCACCGCCGCCAACTTCGACGCCGCGATCGGCCTGAAGGTCCGTACCGACCAGGAGCATCTGGTCGCCCCGGTCGTGAAGTCCCTCGCCGAGGCGTACGTGTACCCCGACATAGCCTGGCCCCGCCTCATCTTCGACGGCGAGCGGCTCGTCGGCTTCCTCATGGCCTTCCTCGACATCGACTTCGCGGGCGACGGCAGGGGCACCGACATCCGTTCGGGCCTGTGGCGGCTCAACATCGCGGCCGGTGAACAGGGCCGCGGCTACGGCCGCTTCGCGGTCGAGTCCGTGGCCGGTGAAATCCGCCGCCGCGGCGGCACCCGCCTGACCACCACCTGGCACCCGGGCGAGGACGGCCCTGAGGGTTTCTACCTGGCGCTCGGGTTCCGGCCGACGGGGGAGTTGAGCGGGGACGAGAAGGTCGGGGAACTGGAGTTGGGCCAGGCGGGACCGGCGTCCGCCGAAGAACCCGAGCGAATGACGAGGCCGTAGCCGCCCGTGACCACAGTCGCGGGACAGCCCATATCCTGGCCCTATGACGGACGCGGGGGATTTCCGGGTCGGTGACGAGGTCGCCGACGCGGCCGGGCGGGCCTGGCGATTCGAGGGGCCCTGGGACTGGACCGCCTTCGACGGAGCACCGACCGGAGCCGGCCCCGAGTGGCCGCTCGTCCTGCTGACCCGCGCGGGAACGTCGTGCTCCGGTACGGACGCGGAGGCGGTGGCCGCGAGCACGGCGATCGCTTCCCACCAGGAGGCCGTCCGACGGTGGATGTCGCTCACCGAGGCCTCGCCCACGCCCTGACCGGACCACCCGGGGCTCTCGAAGTGCTTCGACCTCTCAGCGCAACTGTCGGCGCGTTCGGAGAGTCGTACCCGCCGTGACCGAAACACCTGCACAGCACAGCGTGATGCTGTCGCCCGCCGCCTTCACAGCCGTACGCATCGGGAGCCTGGTCCTCGCCGCCGTGGCGAGTTGGAGCGGCCTCCTGCTGGTCGTGCGAGGGCGGGTGGTGCCCGGCTGGGGGATGAGCGCGACTCTCCTTGTCGTGGCGCTCGTTCTCCCATGGGCCCTCACCCGGGTGGGCCGCCCGGCGGACGCGCCGAGCCTCCCGCCGAAGCGAGCCCCGTGGGCACGGCTCGCGAGCGGGTCGCTGATCGTCACGGCGTTGCTCGGTACCGCGTGGGGAGCGGTGGACGACCTGATCTCGAACGCGGAGTACCACGTTCTGCGCCCCTCGGGGCCGGGGGGCTGCACGGCCGTGGTGCGGGAGACGTCCTTTCTCGTGATCGGCAACGGTGAGGCGTACGCGGTGGGGCGCACCGGCCTGGCCCTGGGCGCGTCGGCGTCCTGGACGGTCGACGACGGCTACCGGCCCGTCGACGCGGGCACGTACGCGTTGGACTGGGGACGGGACGGCGGCTCTCTGCGGATCAGCGGTACGAGCACCGATCCGGTTGTCCGCGGGGGATCGGCCGACCTCGACTGCGGGTGGTGAGCCCGTTCACACCCACCGGCGTGCCGGTGGCCGTCATCGGACGGTGAAGTCGGCCGCCTCGGTGTCCAGGGTCGTGGTGCCGTCCTGTGCGGTGGCCAGGACAGCGACGTGCCAGACACCGCGCGGGGACGACTCGGCGTCGGCACCGGTGACCTCGGCGGTGTAGGTGCAGCGCACGGTGTCCTGCCCCGAGGGCTCGCAGACGGCCGACTCCGCGGCGGCCATGTCCTTGGCGGTCAGCCCCTTCTCGGCGAAGGACGACTTCTGCGGCCAGGCCAGCACCTTTACACTCTCGACCCCGGAGGACGCCGTGACGTCGGTGACGACGACCAGGGAGCCGTCGCGGGTCCCGTCGGGAGCGGTGTAGCGGGCGGTGCTGTGCGCCAGCGCCGGGGTCCGCTCTTCCGCGTGGGCGAGAACGAAGGCGCCGGCACCACCGAGGACAACGACACCGGCGGCCACGGACAGGGCGATACGTCGGGACATGGGATTCTCCGTAACTGTCTCAACACCGGATCGGGTGCTGCACCGATACTCGCCGCGCGAGAGTTCACCGGATATGAGCGCGCGTACTCACCCGGGTCTGAGTAAGCCGACCGGATCCACTCCCTCGTCCTGGACTCACACCTCACGGCCTCACCGTCCGACAAGAGCGGTGGCGGGAGGGCCCATGGATCGGGCGGCCGGTCTGTGGCATAGCCTTCCGGCATGGCAGATGGTCAAGCGGACCTCGAACGTCTCGCATCGGGCACATATGTCCTGATCACCACGTTCCGTCGGGACGGTAGAGAGGTTCCGACGCCGGTATGGGTGATCCGTGACGGTGACGCCCTCGGTATCTGGACGGTCGCGGCCTCCGGCAAGGTGAAGCGGATCCGCAACCGCGCCGATGTCCTGGTGTCCGCCTGCGACATACGGGGCAACCCCTCGGGCGCGCCGGTCCCGGGACACGCGGAGATCCTCGACGGTGAGCGGACCCGGTATTACCGCGGTCTCCTGGGCCGCAAGTACGGGCTGCCCGGGAGGCTCACGCTCCTGGGCAGCCGCCTGCGGCGGGGCCTGGACGGGACGGTCGGCATCCGGATCACCCTCGACTGATCGGGCGGTACTGTCGCCGCCCGCCGGTACGGGGCCGGTGTTGCCGCCCCGTACCCCGCGTTCACGGAGCCCTCCCCGTACCGGCCCCGGCGGCGAGGACCAAGAGCGTGGTGAACGCCCCATGAAGATTGTCCGGCCGGATTCCTCGTGGGCTCGTGCGGGCACGGTCACCTGCCTATCGTGCGAACGGTGATACGTCCCCGGGGCATCGCCGCCCTCCTGTTCTGCCTTACGACAGCCTTGGCCGCCGCCGCGTGCGACGTCACGGCACCGCCCGACCTCGACACCGTCGTGGCCCCGGCCCCCCGCTCCAGCGCGCCGCACGCCTCGGTCACCCCGTCGGTGGTTCCCACGCGGGCGGCCCGACGAAGCGCCGCACCCGAGCCGAGTGCGTCGCCGACGCGATCCACCGTGTCCCCTTCCCTCGCCGCCGCCTCCGAGGGAGTAGGCGGGAACGACTGCGCCGCGCGCGATCTGGTACCCACTCCCGGCATGCCGAGGCCGGCCGTCCTGGGCAACCCTGGGGACGTGACCCTGGACGTGCGGCTGCGCAACCGCTCCGGCGTCGGATGTGTACTCGACGGGTGGCCGGGCGTCGCCTTCATCGGCGGGGAGAACGCCACCAGGGAATGCGTGCCGAGCTTTCCGGGCCCGCAGTGCGTCGGCCGCGTCGACACGACGACCCGGCGGTCCCTGTCGGTGACGCGCTACGGGCCGGGGCACCCCACGGCTGTCCGGCTCGCTCCCGGGCGGAGCACGTCGTTCAGCCTCGTCTGGAGGTCGGCCACGGCCACGTTCTGCAATGGAGCCGACTTCTACTTCCCGCCGTACGCGGTGGACATCTGGGTGCCCGGCGACTCCGCGCCCCTGGTACTGACCCCGTTGTCCATCTCGCCTTGCCACGAAAAGATCGGAATCACCCCGTTCGGGGTCACCGGCTGACGAGCTGCCGCGTGACAGCGGGTGAGGCGTCGTCGCCGGCCGGTGGCATGATCCGGCTGTGGCGATCCTGGTCGGCTGTGGCGACTCCACCCACCCCGCCCCATGCCGAGCCCGACGAGCCGTCTGCACGTAGGACGCTGTCCTAAGCTCGGCGGATGGCGAAGTATTTCGACGTACACCCCGAGAACCCCCAGCGGCGCACCATCAGCGGTGTGGCCGACAGTGTCCGGTCCGGCGCGCTCATCGTGTATCCGACCGATTCGTGTTACGCGCTGGGCTGCCGGCTGGGCAGCCGTGAGGGTATCGACCGCATCCGCACGATCCGGAAGCTCGACGATCGTCACCACTTCACACTGGTGTGCCAGAACTTCGCGCAGCTCGGTCAGTTCGTCCACATCGACAACGACGTGTTCCGCGCGATCAAGGCAGCGACACCCGGCAGGTACACCTTCATCCTGCCGGCGACGAGGGAGGTGCCGCGCCAGTTGCTGCACCCGAAGAAGAAGACGGTCGGAGTCCGGATCCCCGACCATGCCGTCGCTCAGGCCCTGCTCGCGGAACTCGGTGAGCCGCTGCTCTCCAGCACCCTGCTCCTGCCCGACGAGGAGGAGCCGATGACTCAGGGCTGGGAGATCAAGGAACGACTCGACCATGTCGTGGACGCCGTGCTCGACTCGGGCGACTGCGGCACGGAGCCGACCACGGTCATCGATTTCTCCGGCGGCGAACCGGAGATCGTACGCCGGGGCGCGGGCGACACCGCGCGGTTCGAGTAGCGGTGTCATGACCTCCGGGCCCGCGCGGCGTCCGAAGCGCGCACGGACGCCCCGGTCGAACGCTCATATGTCCGCGATGCCTGAACCACTTGGACGAGTGAACGCCCGTGCGGACCCCGCCGGGCCGGGCATGCCGCCGTGACCGGCCGCAGGGAGCCGTGCGCTGGTAAAATGGGTTCACGCTTCGACACAGCCGGGGTCCGTACCGAGAAAGGTACGGACCCCGGTCCGTTCCGGGCGCCAGACCGAGGAAGGGTCCCCATGAACGCGAAGCCGTCAGCCTCAGGCCGCTCCGGCGCCGGCAGGAGCGACCGTACCGGGGCGCCGAGGGGCGAACTCTCGGTGCCCGAGCCGGTGGCCCCGGGCCTGCCGCCGGCCGAGTCCTTCGCCGAGCTGGATCTGCCGCCGGAACTGGTGAAGGCCATGACCGCCCACGCCGTGCGGGAGCCGTTCCCCATCCAGGCGGCCACCCTGCCGAACGCCCTGGCCGGCCGCGATGTCCTCGGCCGCGCCCGGACCGGCTCGGGCAAGACGCTTGCCTTCGGGCTCGCGCTGCTCGTCCGTACGGCGGGCCGGCGCGCCGAGCCGAAGCGGCCCCTCGCGTTGGTCCTGGTGCCGACCAGGGAACTCGCGCAGCAGGTGAGCGAGGCACTGGAACCCTACGCACAGGCGCTCAGGCTGCGGCTGGCGACAGTGGTCGGCGGGCTGTCGATCGGGCGGCAGGCGACATCGATGCGGAGCGGCGCCGATGTCGTCGTCGCGACCCCGGGCCGGCTGGCCGATCTGGTCGGCCGACGGGACTGCCATCTGGACCGGGTACGGATCACGGTGCTGGACGAGGCCGACCAGATGTGCGACATGGGATTCCTGCCGCAGGTCTCCGAGATCCTGGACCAGGTGGGTCCCGAGGGACAGCGGATGCTGTTCTCGGCGACGCTCGACCGCCATGTCGACCATCTGGTCCGGCGCTACCTGCACGACCCGGTGTTCGCGTCGGTCGACCGGGCGGCGGGCTCGGTCACCACGATGGAACACCATGTGCTGAACGTCCATCCCGCCGACAAGTACGCCACCGCCACCGAGATCGCGGCCCGCGACGGGCGGGTACTGATGTTCCTGGACACCAAGCTCGGCGTGGACCAGTTCACCCGCCACCTGCGGGGCAGCGGCATCAGGGCCGCCGCCCTGCACAGCGGGAAGTCCCAGCCGCAGCGCACGCACACACTGGCCCAGTTCAAGGACGGGGAGATCACGGTGCTGGTGGCCACCAATGTCGCCGCCCGCGGTATCCATATCGACGATCTCGACCTCGTCGTCAACGTCGATCCGCCCGCCGACTCCAAGGACTATCTCCACCGCGGCGGGCGCACGGCGCGCGCGGGCGAATCCGGCCGTGTGGTCACCCTCGTCACCCCCGGCCAGGGGCGTGAGGTGAACCGGATGATGTCGGAGGCCGGGATCCGGCCGACGGTCACGCAGGTACGGTCCGGCGAGGAGAAGCTGACCAGCATCACCGGCGCCAGGCGCCCCCCGGCGGGGGACAAGGCGAAGACCGGCAATACGCCCTTCCGCGGCCTGGGCGCCCGTACGGGCCGTCCCCCGAAGGAGACCCGCAAGGCGGCCGAAGCCCGCAAGACCGCGGAGGCCAGAAAAGCCGCCCAGGTGCGTAAGGGCCGCTGACAGCCGGACACGGCCGGCCCTATCCCGGCGGTGGCGGGACGATCCCGAGGACGGGCAGACAGTCTGCGACGGCGACGAGCTCGATGTCGTCACGCCGCTGCCTGGCCCACTCCTCGCGGGTCAGCCGCCAGCATGTGATCTGCGCCCGCTCGCCCCGCCGGGTGTCCCAGGAGACACCGTTCGGCACATACCCCAGGGCCTCCGAGACACGGTTGGAGGCATGGTTGTCGACGAACGCGTCACTGCCCGCCTCACCGGCCCCCATCCCTTCGAAGGCCAGATGCAGCACCGCCCGGCGCATCTCCTTCCCGAGCCCGCTGCCGCGCACATCGGGGCTCAGCCAGGAGAACGTGGTGACCGTTCCGAAGGTGCCGAAGTCGACGCCGATCAGATCCTGCATTCCCACCGGCTCCCCGTCGACGGTCACGACGAAGTACAGGCGCCAGGAGCCGGCACCGACCCGGCCCCGGCCGGACCAGATCCCCCGCAGCCAGCGCCACTCGCGTTCCGGACCGTCCTCATACAGGGACATCGGATCGTCGAAGGGCCATGGAGGGCCGGCTGCCACCCCCTTGCGCACCACGGGGACCAGGCGTTCCAGGAGCTCGTCCGTCGCCCCCAGCAGAGACAGCCGGGGCGTGTGCACCCGCACGTTCAACGGGGGATACGCGGACAGTGGTGAAGCGGCCATGGGCATGGGCATGGGCATGGGCGCAACCGTAGGACCTGCCCGGGTGATCGTGCCAACCCTTTCCTGGGGGATCCGCGCCGTCGAATCCCGGGGTGAGACGGAGGGTCTTGCTCGGGGCGGGGGAGTGCCGGGGCGGCGGGTCAACCTGGTGCCGAGGATGTCTCGTTCGGGGGGCCCGCGTGGTGCTTGTGCTTCGTGGGTGTCTGTGGGGGGAGAGGGATGGGGGGCCGTCCCGGGGCCGTGTCACGGCGGCGGGCTTCTGAGTGGGGGGCTCGCCGGGCGGCCGAGGAGATGGGAGTTGAGCGCGAGTGAACCCGATCGTCGAGCAGTTCGTACAGGGGCTGTCACCGAAGCAGCAGCAGTGGTTCGAGCGGCAGCCGCTGTCCAAGCAGACGCGTTTGGCCAACAGTCTGGTGGGGAGCAGGAAGACCGCCGGCGAAATGGTCCGGGAGAACGGCGGCCCGGTGGACGAGCGGTCCGCGGGCGGCGGCCTTGAGGAGATCAAGTGACCTCCCGGGCCCGCTCGCTGTCGAACGGGACCACGGGCGGGTGCCATCAACCACGTCCGCACGCGGCCGGGCGGGGCGCTTCCGCTCGACCGCGCACCGGGGGCGTGAAGTCACGGCTGCCGCGGCTGCTCCTCCGTACTCCGTACGTCGAGGTAGCGCTGCATGGCCCGGCCCGCGCCACGGACGTGGAGGCGTATGTGCCGCTCCGCGGCGCGCGCGTCGCCCTTCCGGATCGCCTCCAGAATGGCCTCGTGCTCCTCGATGGCGACCGGCAGCCGGCCGGGCGCCCGCGCGGAGAGACGGTTGCCCAGGCGCACCTGGGCGATGAGGTTCTCCGCGATGGGGATGAGCCGCCGGTTGCCCGAGCCCTCCCAGATGAGGCGGTGGAACGCGAGGTCCAACTCCCCGTAGGAGTGCAGATTGTCCGCCTCGATGGCCTCGCGTTGCCTCTCCAGCAACTCGCCCAGCTGGGCGGCGACTTGGTCATGATCAGGGGCGCCGGCCGTCCGGCGCGCGGCGATTCCGTCGAGCGCCTCCCGCAGCTCGTACAGTTCCAGCAGGTCGTCGGTGGTGGCTTCGGGGACGAAGTAGCCGCGGTGCGGGACGGAGATGAGGAAGCCTTCGCGTTCGAGTGCGGCGAGGGCGGCCTTGATGGGGGTGGGGCTGAGGCCGAGCTGCTCGGTCAGGGGACGGACGGTGACGCGGGAGCCCGGGGTGAGGGAGCCTTCGAGGATGGCGGCCCGCAGATGGTCGTAGGCGGCGTTCAATAGAGTGTGGCGCGGGACGGTCATGGTCGCCGGAGCCCCCCTTTTCTCCGTGAAGATGTCTACCGATCACGGTACTTCCCCGGAGTGGGTAGGGCGCGGGCGGGCGCGTCAGTGAAGTCTGCGCTCGTACCAGCGGGACAGCATCGTCAGCGGCAGGCAGATGACGAAGAAGACGGCGAGTACGGCGCCGAGGATCGGTACCGCGTGGGAGGAGCCGCCGGAGAGGGTGAGTCGTTCGATGGAGCGTTGTGATGCTTCGAGGATGTCGAGCAGCCCGATGACGGCGGCCAGCGAGGTCTGCTGGGTGAGGTTGACGACGAGTCCGATCAGTGGGGGGAGCGCTCGCCGGGCGGCCTGGGGCAGAAGGACGTGCCGCATGCGTCCGGTCCAGGAGAAGCCCAGCGCCGCGGCGGCCTCGGCCTGCCCCCGGGGGACCGACTGGACGGCGCCGCGGACGACTTCGGCCATGTTGGCGCTGCCCCACAGGGACAGTCCGACGGCGGCGGCGGTGAAGGTGTTCACCAGTACGCCGATGATGGGCAGGACGAAGAAGATGAAGTACAGGATGATGATGATCGGCAGGCCCCGCCAGATTTCGACATAGGCCCGGACCACCGCCCGGACCGGTCTGCTGGGCAGGGTGAGCAGGGTGCCGAGCAGGGTTCCGGCCAGGAGGCTGGCGGCGATGCTGACCAGGGCCAGCAGGGCGGTTTCGCGCAGGCCGTCGGCGAGGTAGCCGGCTACGGGTCCGACCCATGGGGGCATCAGTGTTCTCCTGGTATCGCGAAGCGACGCTCGATGGCCCCGGCGCCCAGTGACATGAGCCAGACCAGTCCCAGGTAGACGACGCCGATGGCGAGGAACATCTCGAACGCCCGGAAGGTGACGGCGACGATGTTGACAGCGGTCTCGGTGAGTTCCGGGAAGCTGATCGCGACCATGAACGACGAGTTCTTGAAGACGGATATGAGGATGTTGGTGACCGACGGCAGTGCGATACGGGCGCCGAGGGGGAGGGTGACCTGTCGGAAGGCGGCCAGGCGCGGGAAGCCGAGGGCCCGGCAGGCTTCGACGTAGCCGCCTTCGACGGCTTCGAAGCCGGCACGGAAGTTCTCCGCGTTGTAGGCGCCGCCCCACAGGAGCAGTGACAGCCAGCCGACGGTGAAGCTGTCGAGTCGCAGACCGATTTCGGGAAGCGCGAAGTAGAGGAAGAAGATCTGTACCAGGAGCGGGGTGTTGCGGAACACCTCGACGTAGACCGTGATCAGCTGCCGGGCGACCGGTATGCGGAGTGTGCTGATCGCGCCGAGCAGAACGCCGACGATCAGGGCACCGGCCATGCCGATGGCGCTGATCGCCAGCGTTCGCAGCAGGCCGGCGCCGAGCTCGCCGAGATGCTGGGCGATGAAGCCCGGGTCGAAGTGGTAGCCGGAGTCGTCGGACATGCTCAGCACTTCAGGGTGGAACCGGACGGGTAGGTCAGCTCACTGCCCGGCCGGGGTACGTACTTGGCGAACTGCTCCTGCACGGAAGGGTCGGTGACGGTCTTCTGGAATTCGGTCCAGAAGAAATCGGTCTGCTGCATGTGGGCGAGGGCGCCGTTGACCCAGGCGAGCATCTGCGCGTCACCCTTGCGGACGCCCATTCCCCAGGGGCTGTCGGCCTTGACCTCGCCGACGACCTTGAGATCGGGGTTCTTCGCCGCCAGGTCGAGGAGAAGGGTGTCGTCCTGGGCGAACGCGACACCGCGGTTCTGGTTCAGCGCGGTCAGCGCCTGGCTGGTCTCGGTGAACAGTGTCTGCTTGACGTCTTTCATGCACTGGGTCAGCCAGAGGCTGGCGGTGGCGCCGGAGATGCTGATGACCGGCTTGCCGGCCAACTGCTCGAACGAGCTGATCGGGGAGTCCTTGGGCACCAGCAGTTTCACACCGCTGTCGAAGTAGGGGGTGGAGAAGTCGATGGTCTGGGCGCGTTCCGCGGTGTAGTTCATCGTCGCTTCGATCAGGTCGATGCGCTTGGAGTTCAGGAACGACACCCGGTTGGATCCGGTCACGCAGGTCAGGGTCAGCGCGTCGGGGTCGCCGAACGCGTAGGAGGCCATCTGGCGGGCGATGGCGATTTCGAAGCCCGCGTTCTTCGACGATTCGTCGATGTATCCGAACGGCGGGTAGTCGCACTTGACGCCGACGGTCAGTTCGCCCTTGCTCTTCACCGCGTCGGGCAGCGGCGCCCCCACGTCCACGGGGCTGCTGGAGGCGGCGGTGGACGAGGACGACTCGTCGGGTGAGGAGGAGCAGCCCGCGGCGAGGACCAGGACCATCGCCGCACCGATGAGAGTGCCGTATTTCGATCTCACGACGTACTTCCTTCTGCCCGCTCGGGCGGGCTATCTGAGAACCTTGCGCAGGAACTGGCGGGTACGGTCGTTCTGGGGCCGGTCCAGCACATCGGCCGGGCGGCCCTGCTCCGCGATCACACCACCGTCGATGAACACCAGGCGGTCGCCCAGTTCACGGGCGAAGCCCATCTCGTGGGTGACACACAGCATCGTCATCCCGGAGCGTGCGAGGTCGCGCATCACATCGAGGACCTCGCTGACCAGCTCCGGGTCCAGCGCGGAGGTCACCTCGTCAAACAGCATCACGTGCGGGTCCATCATCAACGCGCGGGCGATGGCGACCCGTTGCTGCTGCCCGCCGGACAGTTGCCTCGGGTACGCGCCGGCCTTGCCGGCCAGCCCCACGCGGTCCAGCAACGCGGTGGCCCGCTCCCGCGCCTGGTCCTTGGGCAGTTGCAGCAGCTTGCGTGGCGCCAGGGTGAGATTGTCGACGGCGGACAGGTGCGGAAAGAGGTTGAACTGCTGGAACACCATGCCGATGCGCCGGCGCACCTTGTTCAGATCGACACCGGGTCCCGTCAGGTCCTCGTTCTCCAGCAGCACCTGGCCGGAGGTCACCGGCTCCAGCAGGTTGACACAGCGCAGCAGGGTGCTCTTGCCACCGCCGGACGGGCCGATGACGGCGACGACCTCCCCGCGGGCCACCGTCAGGTCGACGCCCTTGAGCACCTCGACACTGCCGTAGGACTTGTGTACCCCGCGCAGCTCCACCATCGCCGGCCGTGTGTCCGCGGGTGACCCGGCGGGCTGACCGTCCACGTTCGGCGGCTCCGTCATCGCGGTGTCCGACCGTTGCCGGCTGTGCCGGTCGCCTCGGCCGCCGAGGCCTCCGGTGGCAGATCCGCGTCGCGTCGCAGGAGGGGCGGTACGCCGACCCCCAGGGTGTCGGCGTACTTGACCGCGCTGCCGGTGTTGAGTACCAGGACCTCCTCGTCCCCGTCGAGCCACCCGTCGGCGCGCAGCCGGCGTACCGCGGCCAGGGTCGCCGCCCCCTCCGGGCACATCAGCACACCGTCGGCGGTCGCACAGGCCAGCTGCTCCTGAAGGATGTCCCGGTCGTCGACGGCGATCGCCGTGCCCTTGCTGTCCCGCAGCGCGGACAGGATGAGGAAGTCGCCCAGCGCGGCGGCGACGTTGATACCGAACGCGACAGTGTGCGCCTGGTCCGCGGGCCACGGTTCCGCTGTCTCGGCCCCCGACTCGAAGGCCCGCACGATCGGCGCGCAGCCGGTGGACTGCACGGCCACGAACCGGGGCAGCCGCCCGGTGATCCAGCCCAGCGCGGCCAGTTCGTCGAGCGCCTTGCGGATACCGATCAGGCCCACACCGCCGCCGGTCGGGTACACCACGACATCCGGCACCCGCCAGCCGAACTGTTCGGCGATCTCCAGGCCCATCGTCTTCTTGCCCTCGATGCGGTAGGGCTCGCGCAGCGTCGCGGCGCTGAACCAGCCGTCCCGTACCGCCTGCCCCGCGATACGACCGGCGTCGCCGATCAGACCGTCCACCAGGTACACCCGCGCGCCGGCCGCCAGACACTCCTTGCGGGTCACCTCGGGAGCGTCCTCGGGCATCACCACCAGACACTCCGTGCCCGCCCGCGCGGCATAGGTGGCCCAGGCGGCGCCGGCGTTGCCGTTGGTCGGCAGCGTCAGGCGCCGTACTCCCAGTTCACGTGCCCGGGAAACACCGACGGCCGCGCCCCGCGCCTTGAAACTGCCGGTCGGCAGCATTCCCTCGTCCTTGGCCAGCAGGCCCGGTACCCCGATCCGCCGGCCGTACCCGGACAGTGGCACGATCGGTGTCCAGCCCTCGCCGAGTGTGATCACATGCGCGGGATCCCGTACCGGCAGCAGCTCCCGGTACCGCCACAGGTCCGCGCCGCGCGACGCGATGTCCTGCGGTCGGACCGAGGCCCGGACCCGGTCGAGGTCGTAGCGGACCAGCAGCGGCGAGCCGCAGCGGCACACGTTCTGCGGCACGTCCGCGTCGTACCGCTCGGCGCACCGTCCGCATTCCAGGTGGGTGAGCGCGCTGGTCCAGGTCCCGTCGTCGGGGTACAACCGGGTCTTCCTCTCTGGTGGGCGGGGGATGGCCGGTGGTGGGGGCGGGAGGGCCCGTCCCCACCACGCGGTCTACTTTCCGAGGCGCTTGAACTGGTCGGCCGTGAGCTTCGTCGACGGCCCGTGGTACGCGGCGTTGAAGAGCGTCCGCTGCTCGGACCGGTTCCAGGTGCGGAAGCCGATCTCGTTGCCGAACGTGACGACGTAACCCTTGCCGATCGTCCAGGACAGCCCGTTGACCGCCTTGTTGAGGTGTTCGCCGCCGATCAGCCAGCCGCTCTTCAACTGGGCATCGCTGTCGGGGTACTTGGCGACCACCTCCACCGGGTAGGTGCTCGTGTCGGTCAGCTGGTACGCGTCGTTGGACACGAACCACACGGGGTTGTCCGCCGGCACACCCCAGGCCACCGGGTTGTTCGTGTCGAACTCCTGGCTGAGCAGTGATCCCGGGCAGTAGAAGTCGGAGTTGGAGCCGCTGGGCAGGGTGGAGGTGATGGGCAGGCTGAACAGCGACTGGGCCGTGGCGGTTCCGCTGCCGAAGGTGACCAGTGTGCCGCCGCCGGTCACGAAGTCGCGCAGCTGGTTCCAGCCGGTCGTGCCGACGCCGAACGCCCAGGCCCACTCGGGCGGGTACCTCGTCGAGCTCAGCCCGTTGACGATGGAGTTTCTGCTGACCCCGTCCGGCATGATGATGGCGTCGTACTTGCCGGCGAGGTCGGCGTAGTCGCCGGCCTCCACGACCGAGTAGTTCACCCCGTACTGGTCGAACGTCCACATCAGCCAGCCGGACGGCATGTTGTCCGGGGGCTTGAGCAGGCCGATCCTCGTGCCCGGCTTGAGCTGGGCACCGGCCACGGACGGCACCGCGCCGACGGTGGACACCGGGATGCCGGTGTTCTTCGACTGCGTGCGCAGAAGCTCACGGGCCGCCGATGACGGCGGGACGAGGAAGGTGCCGGCGGGGAAGGTGCGACCGCCGTCGGTGAACTGGGCTGCGGCACGGAAGGTGGGGATGTCCGCCTTCTGCAGCGCGGCGACGATCCGGAACACCCCGTAGGACTCCGGTCCGATCGCGTACGCCCCGTCGCGCCGTGGTGTGGACGGCGTGGCGACCGTCGCGGGGCTGACGGAGCTCAGCAGCCTGGCGTCGGCCGGGAAGGACGCCTCTATCAGGTCGGCCTCGAAACCGAGCAGCATCGGCAGGGTCTGCGCGGTGGTGTCGTACGGCCGCTGCGGCGGGCCGCCGGGGTACTGCAGCAACTGCGGGTAGTCCTGCACCTCCAGCAGCGTCTTGGCGAACCCGGCGTACGGCTGCTGGAGATAGATGATGTACGACCCGGCGGGGTACTGCTTGCCGCCGGCGGTGAAGGCGGACCGTGCCTGATGGATCTCCACCGCGCCGAGGTGGAAGATCTCCAGGGCGTCGTGGACCGCCTGCGGGTCACGCTGCCCGCCCGGGATGACATACGCGTACGGGCTGGTCCGGGTGACCGCCTTGACCCCGACGCGGTAGGAGTTGTAGAGCCAGTTGTAGGTGTCGTAGGCGACCGCCTCCAGGCCCGAGTAGAAGGCCTGGGAGACCCAGTCGATGATGTCGCGCAGCGTCCAGGTGGTGGAGTCGTACGGCTCGATGAAGTTGATGTCTGTGGTCTGCTGGCCGAGCGGCTTCGTCCCCACATTGGGGTAGGCGAGGTTGGACGCCGACGCCGCCTCGGTCAGGATGCGCGCCGAACCGTGGTAGACGCAGTACTGCCGGGACGGGGACCAGTAGTCGTACGTCGAACCCCAGCCGTTGCCCTTCATGCCGGCGACGGTCATGCCCCGCTGCATCGCCAGGCCCACCGTGTCGGTCTGCTGCACCAGGATGGTGTCGATGTTGGGGTCGTACGGCGACAGGTACGGCGGTGTGAACAGCCGGGGGGCGTTGGCACCGGCGCCGTGGGAGTCCTGGAAGACATGGGGCCGGTACTTGTTCAGGATCGACACGTTGTATCTGCTCTCGACCTGGGTGAGCATGATCCAGTCGCGGTTGTCGTCGTGACCGGTGTACTTCTGGTACAGGTCGGGGTAGGTGCGCGCGTAGCTGGTGCCGGCCGTGGCGGCGAAGTAGTCGTTGACGAGGACGAGGCCGTCCGGGTTCTGGCACGGCTGGAGCAGGATGACCAGGTTGTCGAGGATCTTCTCGATGTAGTCGGACTTCTCGGTCGCCAGCCGGTAGGCCCACTCGATGGCGGCCTGGGAGTTGCCGACCTCGGTCGCGTGGATGCCGGCCTGCACGTAGTAGAACGGCTTGCTCTTGGTGGCGAGCTTCTTCGCCTCGGCCTCGGACAGCCCGCGGGGGTCGGCCAGCCTGGCGTTGGTGGCGACCAGCTTGTCGAGATCGGCCAGGTTCTTCGGAGAGCTGATGGTCAGCAGGACGTACGGATTTCCCTCGGTGGTCTTGCCGATCTCCTCGTACTTCACCCGGTCGCTGCGAGCACCGATCAGCTGGAAGTACGGGACCATCTTGTTCCATCGGGCCAGGAAGCCCTCGGTTCCGATCGGAGTTCCGAAGTACTCCGCCGGGGTCGGGACGCGTCCGCTCTTCTGCCCGGGGGACGCCTGGTCATGGTTGGTCAGGGGGGTCGCGGGCGCTGCCGAGGCGGCGCCCGGGTGGATCACGGTCGCGGCCGCACCGGCGCCGGCCGCCGCGGTGGTCCGAAGAAGCGTCCGGCGGGAGAATCTTGAGCTTTCACTGCTAGTCATCTACCGACATCGCCTTTCACGGTCCGGCTGAGCCGGGCCGTTGTCCGTCACGGAGTCAGGGTGGGTCGACTTCGCTGGTCTGCGGGGTGTCGTACAACGCCGTACGAGTGGGTGGCGCAGCGCCGCGCCACGGTGGTTGTCGCGATGCCTGGGTGCCGCGCGCTGCTGTCGGGCAGACCCGCGTGATGATCCGCGAGCGCCCCCGACCCCGGGCAGTGGAACCTCGTTGCGCCACGCAATCTGTCATCCGGCCCCGAGCGAGGGCAACGGTTCAATCTTGGATTTAATATTCATGTTGCATCGGACCTGGCCGGGGCGGTGCCGGCGCGGTGCGCGTCGGATGAGCAACTGAGGCTCGGCGAGGGCCTGCTGAGGCCCCGACAGTCTCCCGCCGCGCCCGCTGCCACCAGCGACGGCTTCAAGTCCGGCGCCCTGGGAGAGTAGGCGCACCGGTTCGGACGTGCCGCGGAAAACGGGACGGACCCGGCAGCCGTGCTGTCGGCAGGAGATGACGAACGCGAAAGCGGGCCGCGGTCCGGCCGCTGAAGCCCTTCCTGCCCGGCCGCTGCGCCAGCGGTCCGTCGACACCGTACGGGTCGCCGGGGCCACGCTCTGGCGCGACCGTGCCCGTAACGCTCGCCTACCTCGACGAACCGACCGTGGGACTCGATGTCCTTGCCAAGGAGCGCATACGCGGCTTCGTCGCCGCACTCAACCGCCGGTCCGGCAGCACGGTCGTCCTCACCACCCACGACCTCGACGACGTCGAGGAACTGTGCAAGCGCATCGTGCTCATGGACCACGGCGAAGTCGCCTCCACGGCGACCTGGCGGAGCTGAAGGCCCGCTACGCCCCGCACCGGGGGAGTGGGCAGTGGGTCATGCCAGTGGTCTCAGCCGATCAGTAAGGCCGCTGTCGCCAGCTCTTCCCGCCCGGAGATACCGAGCTTGCGGTACGTGTTCGAGAGGTGGAACTCGACCGTGCGTGCCGTCAGGTGCAGACCGAGCGCCACTTCCTTGTTGGTCCGGCCGGCGAGCGCGAGCCTGGCGACCTTCTTCTCCTGCTCGGTGAGCGACGGCTTCCAGCCGTCGTCGGCCATCCGCCGAACGGTGGCGGCGGCATAGGCCGACCACGGCTGGAAGCCCGTGTCGGCCGCGGCACCGAGGAATTCCCTCGCCTCTTCGAGTCGTCCGAGCGACAGCAGCAGGCACCCGAGGCCGTATCGCACCTTGGCCGTCTCCATGGTGTCGAGTGACCTGGACAGCAACGACTCCGCTTCGAGGAATGCCTCGACCCCCCTGGAGTCCCGTTGGGCGATGCCGAGCGCGTGCAGGGCGATCCCCCGCGCGTGAACTGTTCCCCACCGCTGGGCCAATTCGTGCTCCCGCCGCGCGAGCACGACGGCGAAGTCGGATCGCCCGAGCGCCGACGCGCAGAGCGCGGCCCGTGAACGCCACGGGAGGACGGCCGGATTATGAACCCCCCACGTGCCCACGCATTCGCCACAGGCGAGTGCGTCTTCGAGCCCCAACTGGAAGTTTCCGGCGGCGAGATGCGCGGCGCTGCGGGCGGCGAGTAGCTGCGCTCGCTCGGGGTGATTCGTACCGGCACCGTCGAACCCGCTTTCGTGCAGTTCGATGTACGCCTGCCGGTGCTGCCCGACCGCGCTGAGGGCCTCGGCATACCAGGCGGCGGCCACCCCGGCGAGCTGAGGACTCGTGTTGCGCTCCCGGACCCGGCCGAACGCCGAAACCGCTTTCGGCATCTTGCCCGAGGCCGCCCATATCCGTCCGCGCAGCAGCGCCAGCGCATCCCGGTGGAGAGCCGATCGGGTCCACAGCGGTACGGCGCTCGCCCGCACACAAGCACTGTTCGCGGCCGGCAGCTCGTTCGCGTAGATCAATGTGAGCACGGCCGCCCAGAAGCCGCCGACGTCGTCCCGCCCGGGGGAAACCAGCACGAGATTGGCCTGGCGGACGGCCTCGGTCCGGTTCAGGCCACGGTTGGCCAGGAGCAACGCACGAACCGCACCCGAGCGTGCCACCGTGCTGTATCCGAACCGTCCGTCGCCTTCCTCGGAGCCGAGTGCCTGGGCACCCGGAGCGTAGGCCAGGTAAGCCAGATCCGGTCCGCTGACCGCACTCGCGTCGTACAGGGCGTCCCGCAGGGCGCGTTCGACCAGAACGTCCGCCTCCTGCCAGCGCCCCCGGGAGACGAGTTCCTGCCGTTTCCTCCTGGCTTCCGCCAGCAGGCGGCGTGGTTTGCCCACGGCACGCTGACGGTCCAAGTCCGACGCGGTCATTTCGTTGTCCCCAATCGCCTGTCCGCGACAACTGATTTCACGTGTATCCGTCGAGGCACCCGGAGCGGGGCTTGTCCGAGCCGCGAAGCCAGGAGATTCGCCGCGTCGGCCGGGCGGCCGGACAACGTGTCGAACGGTCAGCGAGTGGTGCTCCGTGCGCGAGATTTTGTCGGTTCACAGCGTCCCCCAGAATGCTATGCCCATCTCTTTCACGAATTGGGAAAGGTGATTTCGGATGCCAGGACACCGAAATCACCAAGAACCGATATCCCCCTTTTGGCCGACCACACAGTCTCATGCTTTCTTCGGGGGCAACAAGGGGATGTAAGGAAACCTACGGGTGGCCCGTAGAGCCGGGCACCGGCGGCCGTCCCCGCGTGCCGCCGTCAGAGGAAGCTGTCCGCCAGCGGATGCAACTGCTGGTCCAGCACCTCGAACCCGCCGTCTACCCGGATCACCTGGCCGGAAGTGAACCCGAAGCCGTCGTCGGCGACGAGGGCCACGGCGCGGGCCGCGTCCTCCGGTTGCACTCTGCGCGCCACCACGGAGCGGTCGGTCGTGTACTTCCAGAAGCTCTCACTGAAATTCGACGTGGCGTCGGTGTGCACGGCGCCGAAGGCGACGGCGTTCACCGTTACCCCGTACTGAGCCGCGATACCGGCGATGTGGCGGCTGAACGTGTTCAGCGCCGCCTTGGCGACGGAATGGGCCAGTGCCATGCCGATGGTGTCCGACGCTGTGCTGGAGATGTAGATGATCCTGCCCGACTGCTGCCGGCGCATGACGGCGAGCGTGCGCTGAGTGAGGAAGAAGGAGCCGGCGAGCTCCCCGTTGATCTTCGCGGCGAACGTGTCGAAGTCCAGCTCGGAGAAGGGTACGAAGGGCGGTGTCACGGTGTTCGCGTTGCAGATCAGCAGGTCGATGCGCCCGTGGTCGGCCCGCACCCGTTCTACCAGCGCGTCGACCTGGTCGGCGACGCAGACGTCGGCCTGGGCCGCCTCGGCCGTGCCGCCGTGCGCCTCGATCGCCGTGACCACCTCCGCCGCCGCGCCGGCGTCGCTGCGGTAGTTCACTATCACGTGGTATCCACGGCCGGCCAGCTCCTTGGCCGTCGCCGCCCCGATGTTGCGGCCCGCACCACTGATCAGGGCGATTCGCTTCGACTGGTTCACGGTGTCTCCCGTTTGATGTCGCCGACATTCCCTGCGTACTTGCCCCTGATAGGGCGAGTGAATTCACGCATTTCGGAGTGGCCCCAGAAAAGGGGTGCGGGCCTTGTGATGCCATTGTGCGAGTGCGACCCTGGGCGTGGTTTCGGCAAGAGACAGAACGGGATCCGACTGCGCTCGAGAGGAATCATGATGGCGGACGGGGTGGGCCTGGAGGCCCGGATGGACGAGCTGTCGGCCAGAGTGCGGGAGCTGGAGGCGATCCGCGAGCTCACGAAGCTGCGCAACGCCTTCCACCACTGCCTCAACAGCCTGGACTGGACCGGCCTGGGCGCTCTGTTCACGACGGACGCGCACCTGGACTACGGAAGCTTGGGCGACATCCGTGGCCGCACGGCGATCCAGGAGTACTACAGCACCCTGCTGCCGAAGATGGTCGAGTTCCAGGGGGCCTCCGAGGTGGTACTGATGAACTTCAACCAGGTCCACCAGGTGGCGGTCGACGGCGACCGCGCGACCGGCGCCTGCTTCTTCGAGGAGCACGTGCGGTTCGACAAGGAGGACTTGGTGTACCAGAGTGTCGGCCGGTTTTCCGACAGCTATGTGCTCGCTGACGGACGATGGCTGTTCGACAGGGTCGAACTCGACCATTACTGGCTGGTTCCCGAGAACAAGAAATTTCGTTGGCCGTGGTGACGGCGAACGGGCACTTCAGAGGAACTCGGTCATCGCCAGGAACAGATGCCGCCGGTTGGCGAGCCCGAACTTCCGGTAGATCGAGGACAGATGGTGCTCCACCGTGCGGCGCCTCAGCGACAGATGGTCTGCGATCTCGGTGTTGTTGTACCCGGCCCAGACCAGCTTGACCACACCGAGTTCGTGCTTGGTCAGGACCGGATCGCCGTGGACGGACAGGAACCCGGACAGCTCCTCGGCGGCACGGTCGGCGGCGTGCCGGCTCCCGCTCCGTTGCGTGAGATCGGTGATCCGCCGCAGGATCTGACGCACTCCCGCCACATCATGCTGGAGCCCCGGGATGGCGCCGAGGACGTGGGCCGCGTACGCGACGTCGCCGCGGGCGTCCGACGTGGCGAGCAGATCGACGGCCTCGGCGACGAGATCCCTCGCGTCCGAGCCGTCTTCCAGCAGCGCCGCGGTGAGCAAGGTCCTGCCGATCTCCCGAGGAGAGCCCCATCGCCTCGCTCCGGTGAGCTCGGTGCGGGCGAGCGTGCGCGCCAGTTCGACCTGCTTGAGTTCACGCAGGCACAGCGCGACGCCGGTGCGCCACGGGATCACCGTGGGATTCGCGAAATCGCAGGCGGCGACCTCGGCCCCGCAGGCCAGGAAGTCGTTCAGCGCGCGGTTCGACCGCCGCAGCGCGAGATGGAGCTGCCCTCTCGCGTGGAGCAGGAGCGCCTTGCCCGGTAGGTGCGCCGGGAGGGTTCCCGAATAGCCGCGGCCGATCAGCAGGTTCTCCGCCGTGTACGGCTCGCCCAACTGGACCAGCGCCTCGGTGAGCCAGCCCACCACCACCGCCTCCAGCGATTCGGCGATCGGGGCCTGCACGAGCTCTCCGAGGATGCGCCGGGCGCCGCCCGGATCCCCGACCAGGAAACCGATCCGGCTGCGGACGATCTGCACCACCTGCGCCGCGGGGCTGGTGCCGGACCAGCGGGGCTGCTCGGACAGGCGCGAGCAGTGCAGGTCCGCCAGCATGAGATCGCCGGCGAACACGAGCGCGAGCAAAGAGCGCCATACGCACCCGGAGTCGGGGCACCGGTCGGCGTCGTACAACTGGGCGTCGGCCTGGGCCACGACCGCACCCCGGTCGACACCGAGGCTGAGCAGCGTGGGGCACTGGCAATCGCGGGTGACCCGGCAGCCGCACGTTCGCGGGGCCCGTTCGCTGCGGGGGCCACCGAGGAGACGGATGAGATCAGGCGATTCCGGACGGGCGGGCGGACCGGGCAGCGATTCGAGGATTGTGCTGGTTACCCGCTCCACAGGTGTTCCTCCTCGTGGCTGGTCGGCCTACGGGACAGCCCTTGGCACCCGGCGTCCGCGCATCACGGTACTGCACATGCTTCCGCTGTCATTGCGGACTGTCCGCAGGTTCATTTCGTCCAAGGGGCGCGACTCTTCGGGCTGTTCCGCCATGGAAACGCAAAAGTGCGTCGGCGCTTTTGGCTTTCCCGTCGAATCGGTGCGACGGAACGGCATGTCGCGCATCCATATTCCGAGAAGAACTCAAGGGTTCGTGCGTGGCCACGGTCGGAGCCCGGTCGGCCCCCGGATTGACACGCGGATTGAACTGTCACTAACCTGGTTGCGGTTCGATCGGTGAGGTCCGGTCGAGAGGGAGTCATGATGAGTGTCAGCAGCAGGAGCGCGGTCGCGATTCACGCGCTCACGATGCTGGCGCGCTGGGGTGATCGCTCGTTGACCTCCGCGGAGATCGCCGACAGTCTGGCGAGCAATCCCGTTCTGGTGCGGCGGATCCTCGGCAGCCTGCGGGATGCCGGTCTGGTCTCGTCCGCCGAGGGGCGCAACGGCGGCTGGTTGCTTGTCCGTCCCGCACGTGAGATCACGCTCTATGACGCGTACACCGCCGTCGAGGCGGGGCCGATCCTGTCGCGGCACCCGCATCCACCGAGTGCTGAATGCGAGGTGGGGCGCAATATGCAGGGCCTGCTCGAGGTGGAGTTCCGGGATGCGGAGCGAGCCATGGAAGAGCGGCTCGGCCGGACGACGATCGCCCACCTGGTCCGGCAGGTACTGGCCAGTGAACGTGAGCTCGCGCAACCCAATCACTAGCTGACCATGGCGGAGGCGCGTTCCTCCGCTATTCTTTTGCCCTAACTGTAACTACGATGGTGGCAGTAAGTCACCCGAAGGACGTGTCGAATGACTTCCACGTCGACAACGACCGAACGGACCGGCCCGGGAATGGCCTTGTTAGCGGTGCTGATGCCGGCGATCCTCGTCACGGTCACCGCCAGCGACATGGTCGTTCTGATGCTTCCGACGATCGGGGCCGAGTTCGGGGCCTCCGAGGCGGAACTCGCCTGGGTCGTCACCGGCTTCCTGCTGATGTTCTCGGTCGGAATTCCCCTCTACGGCCGTATTTCTGACCGGGTGAGCCTGCGGCGTCTCTTCGCTTTCGCGCTGGTGGTCTACGCCGTCGGGAGCCTGATCTGCGCGATTTCCCCGAGTCTGGCCGTGCTCGTGATCGGGCGGATCGTGACGGGCATCGGAGCGGCCGCGATCCCGGTGCTCTCGATCATCGCCGTCACGAGGTTGCTGCCGGCGAACAAGCGCGGCGTCGGGATCGGCGTCGTCTCCGCGGGCGCGGGCATCGGCACCGCCGCCGGACCGGCGGTGGGCGGCGGGGTCGGCGAGCTGCTCGGCTGGCCCGCGCTGTTCTGGATCATGTTCGCGGTCGCGCTGCTGCTGCTTCCCGCGGCCCTGCGCGTGCTCCCGGACGAGTCCCCGGCGGGCGGGGGCCGGCTCGATCTTCCCGGCGGCATCCTCCTCGGCCTCGGGGCCGGGCTGGTCCTGTTCGGCATGACCCAGGCGCAGGTCTCCGGCTTCACCGCTCCGCTGTCCTGGGGCAGCCTCGTGGTCGCGGTCGCGGCGCTCGTGCTCTTCGGATTGCGCACCGTCCGCGTCGAGCAGCCGTTCGTCCCGCCCGCGCTGTTCACCAACCGCGTCTACCGGACCGGCATCCTGGTCGCGTTCCTGGCTATGATCGTCAACCTTGGTGGCCTGGTGTTCGTCCCGCTGCTGGTGGTCGAGGTCAACGGCCTCACCCCGGGAGAGGGCGCACTGGTCATGATCCCGGCCGGGGTCGCCGTCGCCCTTCTCTCGCCGTTGATCGGCCGCCTCGCCGACCGCGTCGGCACCCGCTCCCTGGTGCTCGCCGGGCTCACCCTCATCGGAGTCTTCTCCCTGTCACTCTCGACCTTCACCGGCGGCTCCTCGGTGATCCCCGCCGGCATCGGGATCTTCGGGCTCAGCATCGGCTTCATCCTGGTGATGACCACCCTCATCGGCGCCGCGGCGGGCGAACTGCCCCCCGAGCAGGCCGGCGTCGGCCTCGGGATCCTCCAGGGGGCTCAGTTCCTCGGAGCCGGCACCGGCCCCGCAGTGTTCGGCGTGCTGGTGTCCGCGAGGCAGCAGAGCGGCAGCGACGCCATCAACCCCCTTTTCTCCGGTGATGACGGCGCCGCCTACTCCGATGTCTTCCTGGCCATGGCTGCGGTCGTCGTCCTCACGCTGATTGTCGCGTCACGGATGCGTCCCGCGGCAGTCCCCGCGGTCGCGCCGGCCCAGGAGGCGAAGAGTGTCCTGTAGGCCCGGGGAATCTCCGTTACGTTACGGAGTTGATCCCGATCGGCCGAGCGACAAGTGACGATCACCTGACTGCCCCTGCACCAGGGGCCCATCCAGATTCACCAACTGTTAGTTGATGAGCTTGCGAGCGACAAGGGGACCGGCATGACTACGGAAGAACGGACCTTCTCTCAAAAGAACATGGAATTCGACGCGTTGTACGCGGGCCGCGCGGCCTTCGGCGGCGTTGAACCGGGTGAGATGGTAATTCCCTGGGACATCGGCGAGCCCCAGCGGGCCGTTGTGGACCTGGCGCGAGCGGGAGGCTTCGCGGGCAAGGTGCTCGACGCTGGCTGCGGACTGGGTGAGAACGCCATCCTGCTGGCGGGCCAGGGGTACGAGGTGACCGGTGTGGACGGTTCGCCCAGTGCGATCGAGCAGGCGGGGCAGCGCGCGTCGGCCCATGGTGTCGAGGTGCGGTTCCTGGTTGCCGACGCCACCGAACTGCAGGGTGTCGGGACCGGTTTCGACACCGTGCTCGACAGCGGTCTGTACCACTGCCTGAACGACGAGCAGCGGTCGGCGTACGCCGCCGCGCTCCACCGGGTGTGCGGACCGGACGCCACGCTCCACCTTTTCTGCTTCGCGGAATCCGTGCCGTCGGGGACACCGATCGTGGAGGATGCCCTGATCAGCAAGGACAATCTGCACGCGAATCTCGACCGGTACTGGCACATCCTGGACATCACCGAAGCCGTCTTCGCCACGAGCTTCACCCATGAACTGCTGGCCAGGATGAGCGAGGCGGGCGCGCCGGACACCGCCGCCAGGCCGGGCCCGGACGCGGTCCAAGTGGACGAGCGCGGGCGGGTGTTGACGCCGATGTCCTATGTGCGTGCGCGGCGGAGGTAGTCGGCTGACGCCCAGAGGATCCGCCGGTTGTCGCAGATCCCTCTGCCGTCCCGGAATGTGCGGGCGGCCGCGTCCGCTTCGCTGTGGCGCCGGCGGCGGATCAGCTCGCCGCGGCTCACGGAAAGCGGAACGTAGGGAAGGCCGGGGGGAATCTCGCCCCCGGCCTTCCCTACGT